>JBEARC010000118.1:0-14417 GCA_041163465.1 Bacteroidota bacterium | reverse complement strand
CTCCACATGTCTGCCGTGGTCCAAAACGACGAGTACTCCAGCTCAGGAAAAATGGAAAGAAACATCGTGTTGATGTCGTATTGCTTGGGCAGGCTGCTTTCATCGCCCCCTGCAAAGGCGGAGACGTACAGGCCGCCAGGAGCGTCCAAGTACCATGGCGAATCGGCATCACCCCAAAGGCCCATCATGTAGAGATCGGCATCAGGAATCGCCTCGAAGTCTGCGTAAAGTCTGTACGTCTTGGCACCGTCTGGAATTCCTGTGTACATCCCGTCGTGCGCAAGCACCAACTCCAACACCCATCCCTGAAAGGTCGATTCCACCGTGTCGAGCAAGGTCAACACCCCACCAAGTGCCCCGTCGCAATACTGCTGCTGCTGGCTTGTGAACAGGATGATGTCGTGCACGTTGGAGGTACCGTCCCCGTCCGGGTCGCACAGCCCGGGGCCCATCTCTTCTGGTACAAGAATCGAATCGCCCCAGGTCCAGTTCATGACGAAGGGCAAAAAATCCGTGTTGCTCACGAGCCCATCGGAACTGCCGTCCATGCACGAACAGGGCACGGTTTGGGCTTCAGCAGAGGAGGTGGAAAACACGTATACACACAGCGCGACAAAGAGAGGGGAAATTCGCATAGCCCTCAATGTAAGTCATTTATCCAAGACCTTACCCGCCCGCGGTGAACGCCAAGCCATACAGCTTCATCTGCTTCACCATGGCCTGCAGGCCGTTGCTTCGGGTGGGGCTGAGGTGACTGTGCAGGCCGATTTCGTCCAAAAACGTGAGGTTGGCACCCGCGATGTCGGCCGCCGGAGCGTCGCTCAACGCCCGAACCATCAAGGCCACCAGACCCTTGGTGATGATGGCATCGCTGTCGGCAGCAAAGTGCACGTGACCACGGTCGTCGCGCTTGGCGGCAAGCCAGACACGGCTTTGGCACCCCTTGATGAGGTTGTCGTCGACCTTGTCGGCGGGATCCATCGGCGCGAGCTCGCGGCCGAGTGAAATGATGTGCTCATACTTTTCCATCCAATCGCCAAACATGGCGAACTCCTCCGCGATTTCTGCTTGCCTGGGGTCAATCGTCGATGCCATGGTCCAAAGGTACTGCCGTGAATGGGGCACAGGGACAACTTGGGTCACTCAACGAAGCATCGCCGCGGCGCGGGCCACGGCCTCGGCCAAGCGATCCACCTCCTCAACGGTGTTGTAAGCCCCAAAAGACGCCCGGACCGTTCCCGGAATCCCGAGCTTGTCCATGAGTGGTTCGGTGCAGTGATGTCCGGTGCGCACCGCGATGCCGAGCTGGTCGAGGAGTGTGCCGAGGTCGTACGGGTGTATGCCGTCGATGAGGAAGGACACGACGCCCGCCTTGCAAGGGGCGGTGCCAATGAACCGCATCCCGTCCACCTCGGCAAGCCGTGCATGGGCATGTTGGGTCAGGACGTGTTCGTGGGCGGTGAGGGACGCCATGCCCACGCCGTTCATCCAATCGAGCGCCGCGCCGAGGGCAATCCCGCCGCTGATGTGGGGGGTGCCCGCCTCGAACTTGTAAGGGAGTTCGTTGTAGGTGGTGCCGTTCTCAAAACTCACCGTGCCTATCATCTCGCCCCCGCCTCGCCAAGGGGGCATGGCGTCGAGAAGGGCCTCCTTGCCGTACAGGATCCCGATGCCCGTCGGCCCGTACGTCTTGTGGCCACTGAACGTGTAGAAATCGACATCGAGCTCCTGAACGTTGACCGCCAAGTGAGGGACCGACTGCGCACCATCCACCAGCACCGTGGCGCCGGCGTCGTGCGCGGCCGCCGTCCACCGCTTCACATCGTTGACCGTACCAAGCGCGTTCGAAACGTGCGTGAAGGCGACGAGCTTGGGACCGCGGTTCAGGTGCTGCACAAACTGGTCGTCGTCGAGTGTGCCGTCCGGGTTGAGTTCCACCACGTGGATGTCAAACCCGCGTTCCTGGGCGAGCATCTGCCACGGCACGATGTTGCTGTGGTGCTCCATGCGGGTCAGGACGATGCAGTCGCCCGTGCCGAGGTTGGTGCGTCCCCAGGTTTGAGCCACGAGGTTGATGCCATCGGTGGCACCACCGACAAAGAGAATTTCTCGAGTTGACGTGGCGCCAAGGTGGGCGCGAACCTTTTCACGGGCCCCTTCATACGCCTCTGTGGCCTCCTGCGCCAAGGCGTGAACTCCCCGGTGAATGTTGCTGTGCGTGTGGGAGAGGTAGCGCGCTTGCGCGTCAATGACAGCTTGAGGTTTTTGGGCTGAAGCCGCGCTGTCGAAATAGGCCAAAGGCTTGCCATGTACCTCCCGCGAAAGGATGGGAAACTGCGCGCGGATGGCGTGAACGTCGTACGTGGAGGAGGTGGTCATCAGTGCAAGGGTACAAAGGCTGCGTGCAAACGCATGTTACATCCGTTCAAGTCGCAAGAGGTATTCATGGTTCCCATCGCCACCTTGGATGGGCGAATCAAGGGCATCAATCACGCCAAACCCATTCTCTTTCGCCGCCGTCTTCACGTCTTCCAACGCCTTGGCGCGGATCACAGGGTCGCGAACAATGCCTGCCCGACTCACGTGTTCGGGGCCCACCTCGAATTGAGGTTTGACCAAGGCGATGACCGGGGTGCCGGGCTCGGTCAGTTCCGCGACGGTTGGCAACATGTGCGCCAACCCTACAAACGAGACGTCAATGACCACCACTTGCGGCAATCCACCAATGACAACCAAGACCTCTTCGCGGGTCAAATCCTTGGCATTCGTCGATTCTCGCACCACCATGCGAGGATCGTCGGCGAGGCCGGGGTCAAACTGATCACGGCCCGTATCCACGCCAAGCACTGCGGAAGCTCCCGCTTCCAACAAGACATGACTGAAGCCACCCGTGGAGCATCCAACATCGAGCGCACGGCGGCCTGCAACCTCGATGTCTTTCCATTCTTCCAAAGCGGCCAGCAACTTGAGGGAACCCCTCGACACCCAAGGCATGTCCTCGACAATCAATTCGATGCGCGCGTTGGACGCCACCTTCTTTCCCGCTTTGGTCACCTTCACGCCGTCCACGAGCACCCCGTGTTCGGAAATCATGCGCTCAGCACGAGGACGTGAGGCCACCAAGGAACGGTCGACCAACAGTTTATCCAAACGGATGTGCATGGTCTCCCCCATGGCGTCGGTTACATCCAACCATGGCGTTCGGCCAACAGAGAAGCCACCTCATCGGCGACTTCGGAGCTGCCCATGCCTTCGAGAACGTCCCCAATGAACGCCTGCACCATCAGAGCCCGCGCAGCGCGATCACCGATGCCACGGGACTTCAAATAAAACAGCGCCTCATCGTCAAATTGACCCACCGTGCAGCCGTGCGAGCACTTGACGTCATCAGCGTAGATCTCGAGTTCCGGCTTGGCATTGATGCTCGCCCCGGCGTCGGCCACGATGTTGGCGTTTTGCTGGTACGCATTGGTTTGCTGAGCGTCTTGACGCACAAACACCTTCCCGTTGAACACCCCCGTCGAGCGGTCGTACAAAATGCCCTTGTACAGTTCGCTCGATGTGCAGTATGGCACCGTGTGGTCCATGGTCGTGTGGTTGTCCACGTGCTCGCTGCCCTTGGGCAAGTACGCGCCGTGCATCACGGTGTGGGCACCGCTTCCATGCTGCAAGACGCTGAGTTCGTTGCGAACCCAATGTCCCTGTACCGTCAGGGTGTGGATGCGAAACGTGCTGTCCTTTCCTTGGGTCACGTGCTCGTGCGCGAGGTGGAAGATGCTGCCGTGTTCGTGCTGAACCTTGTCCAAACCCAAACGCGCTCCCGCCCCCACCCGAGCTTCCAACACTGCATTGACCATGCCGCTCGCCTGGTTGCTGGCCGAGCTCCACAACACGACTTCGGCCCGGGCGTTGTCGCCGAGACATACACGGTGTCGCGGGCAGGACGCCACGTCCGCGCCCGTCACGTGATGGTGAACCAACACGGGGCGGTCGAGGGACGTTCCAGACTCCAGGGAGAGGAAGAGGCCGTCCTGAGCGTGCGCTGCGTTGACAGCACCGACCCATTCACGCTTGTGGTAGCCGGTCCAGTCTTCGTCTCCGGGCGCAATTCGGCCTTCTTTCACGGCCTGCGAAAGCGGCATGCACATTACCCCGTCAGCAACGGGCAAGTCGCAGGCCTCCGGAACAACGTGGCCGTTCACCAGCACAACACGGTACGCGTCCAGGCCAGGAACGGGGTTGGCCGGTACGCTCTCTGGCCAGGACTTCGGTGCCGGTGCTGAAGACACGGGCGAAGCAAGCATGGCCGTCACCGGACTGTATTTCCAGCGCTCCGAGCGGCGTGTCGGCACGGGCAACTCGGCCAAGGCAGCACGCCCCTCATCAGAGAGTGACGACAATCCGAGGGGCGTGGCACCCGCCAAGCCCGCGACAAAGTTTTGCGCTTGGCGGGTCGCGATGTCGTTCGTTGCAGCCATCAAGCGACGGGTTCTTTGATCCAGTCGTAGCCCTTGGCCTCGAGTTCGAGGGCGAGTTCTTTGGGGCCGGACTTGACGATTTGGCCTTCGCTCAACACGTGCACGAAGTCGGGAACGATGTGATCGAGAAGGCGCTGATAATGCGTGATGACGAGAAACGAACGGCCTGCGTCCCGCATGGCATTGACGCCTTCAGACACGATGCGGAGTGCGTCGATGTCCAAGCCGCTGTCCGTCTCATCGAGAATGGCAAGCTTGGGTTCAAGCATGGCCATCTGGAAAATCTCGTTGCGCTTCTTTTCCCCGCCTGAGAAGCCTTCGTTGACGCTGCGGTCGCGCAGGCGTCCGTCGAGTTCGACAAGGGCGGCCTTCTCTTTGACCATGGCTAAGAAGTCCTTGGCTGCGATGGGTTCGAGACCCTGGTGCTCGCGCTTGGCATTCACAGCGGCCTTCATGAAGTTGAGGTTGCTCACGCCAGGGATTTCGACGGGGTACTGGAACGCGAGGAACAGGCCTTCCCGCGCTCGCTCGCTTGCGCCGAGATCGAGCAAGTCGATGCCGTCGAAGTCGACCGAGCCGGCCGTCACTTCATAGTCTTCACGGCCGGCGAGGACCGACGCCAAGGTCGACTTTCCCGAGCCGTTGGGTCCCATGATGGCGTGCACCTCTCCGGGCCCGATTTGGAGGTTCAGTCCTTTGAGGATGGGGGTGTCTTCCACGCGCGCGTGGAGGTTGTTGATGGTCAGCATTAGCCTACGGATCCTTCGAGTGAAATGGCCAGGAGCTTTTGGGCCTCAACGGCAAACTCCATGGGCAACTTGTTGAGTACCTCTTTCGCATATCCGTTGACAATCAGGCTGATGGCCTGCTCCTCGTCAATGCCGCGTTGGAGGCAATAAAAGATTTGGTCTTCCCCAATCTTGCTGGTCGTCGCTTCGTGCTCGACCTGCGCTGTGGGGTTCTTTGTTTCGATGTACGGGAACGTGTGGGCACCACAGCGGTCGGTCATCAGCAGGCTGTCGCACTGGCTGAAGTTCCTTGCATGGTCCGCGTTGGGCATGATTTGGACGAGCCCGCGGTAGCTGTTTTGGGACTTACCCGCCGAGATTCCCTTCGAAATGATGGTCGAACGCGTGCGCTTGCCCAAATGAATCATCTTGGTCCCGGTGTCCGCCTGTTGGTGGTTGTTGGTCACGGCCACGCTGTAGAATTCGCCCACGCTGTCATCACCCTTCAACACGCAGCTGGGGTATTTCCACGTCACGGCGCTGCCGGTCTCGACTTGCGTCCAACTGATTTTGGCACGGGTGTGGCACATGCCGCGCTTGGTCACGAAGTTGAAGACGCCGCCCTTGCCCTCTTCGTCACCGGGGTACCAATTCTGGACGGTGCTGTACTTGATTTCCGCGTCGTCCAAGGCGATGAGTTCGACCACGGCCGCGTGAAGCTGGTTCTCGTCGCGCTGAGGTGCAGTGCATCCTTCAAGGTAGCTGACGTAGCTGCTCTCATCCGCGATGACAAGGGTGCGCTCAAATTGGCCCGTTCCGCTCTCGTTGATCCGGAAATACGTGCTCAATTCCATCGGGCATTTGACGCCCTTGGGGATGTAGCAGAACGACCCGTCTGTGAAGACCGCCGAGTTCAATGCCGCGTAGAAATTGTCCCGCACAGGGACCACAGAACCGAGGTATTTCTTGACCAGTTCAGGGTGCTCCTTCACAGCCTCGCTCATGCTGCAAAAGATGATGCCGAGTTCGGCGAGTTTGTCCTTGAAAGAGGTAGCCACACTGACGCTGTCCATCACGAAGTCCACCGCCACGCCGCTGAGGCGCTTCTGCTCCTCGAGCGAAATGCCCAACTTGGCCATGGTCTTGCGCAACTCCGGGTCCACCTCGTCGAGGGAGGCGAGCTCCTTCTTCTGCTTGGGTGCCGCGTAGTAGCTGATGGCTTGGAAGTCAGGCTTGGTGTATTGGAGGTGAGGCCACTCGGGCTCCACCATGGCTTGCCAGGTTTCGAATGCCTTGAGGCGCCATTCGAGCAGCCACTCCGGCTCGTTCTTCTTCGCGCTGATCAGCCGAATGATGTCTTCGTTGAGTCCCGCAGGAGCCTTGTCCGAGTCGATGTCCGTCGTGAACCCAAACTCGTAGGCCTTCCCTGTGACCTCCTCCAGAATCTTGTCTTCTCCGTCGTACGCCATCGTGTTGTGCTCTCCGTGGTTTTCCCTGGGCTTGTTAGAGTGAAAAACTCTCTCCGCAGCCGCATGTTCGGTTGGCATTGGGATTGTGAAACTCAAATCCCTTCCCATTCAAGCCACCGCTGTAACGCAGCTCAGTGCCCACGAGGTAGAGAAAACTCTTTTTGTCCACCACCACCTTGACACCGTTGTCTTCAAACTCCTGGTCATCGTCATTCATGACATGGTCAAAATCCAGCTGGTACATCAACCCACTGCACCCGCCGCCTTTGACGCCTACGCGCACAAAGCTCCCGTCAGGTCGGCCCTCTTCCGCGAGCAAGCGTTGAACTTGGTCCCGGGCATTGTCGTTGACTTTGATCATGGTCTGTGGAAAAACTGCCGCAAAAATACCCCATTTGGGGGAGGCAAAGGTAGGTTGTTTGGACTCATTCCAAATAAGGGTGTAGAGGAAGTCTTGGTCCAATCAATCGCAAAAAACGTGAAGCCATCGCATCTTTGAGCCATGGCATCCACCCAAGGCCGTCCACCACGACGCACCTCCAACGCGCAACTCACCACCCAATTCACCACGGTGGTGGGGATGTCCTTGACGCTTTTCCTCCTCGGATCGGTCGGATTGATTGCGCTGTTTGGCCATCATGCCTCGCTCCAGTTGAAACAGCAAGTGCACATGCAGGTCTACTTGCAACGTGAATTGTCCGACACACAAATTGATGAAGCACGGCTCCTCATCTCGGCGGATCCCATTGTGTTCATGGCTGAATACATTGACCCTGCAGAAGCATCCTCTGCTTTGGAGAAAGAACTTGGCGAGTCATTTGTCGCGTTCCTCGGTGAAGTCCCTCTGCCCCCTGTGATTCAAGTCCGCATCCGGCCCGACGAAGCCCAAACCACCACCTTGACTGAAGCAGTTGGTCGGTTTGAGTCCGTGCCCGGTGTCGCGGAGGTGGTGTGGCAAGATGATTTGTTGTCTCACATCGAAACGACACTCGCGCGCTGGATGCCCGTGCTGTGGGTCGCCGTCGCCGTGTGTTTGCTCGTTGCCCTGGCGCTCTTGAACAACACCATTCGTTTGACGGTCTTCGCCCGACGCTTTTTGATTCGAAACATGCAATTGGTCGGAGCGAGGCCACGGTTGGTGAGGAGACCTTTCATCCTTCAGGGAATGGGCCTTGGTGGACTTTCTGGGCTGCTGGCTTTTGCCGGTTGGGTGCTGACCCTTTCCCTGGCCAAACCTCTTGTGGGATCGATGCAGCCAGCCTTGTTGGCGGTGTTGGGCACGGGTGGGGTGTGTGCCGGACTCTTACTCGGTGGGATCTTCAGCGCGCTGGCGGTCAACCGCTATCTGCGGGCCGACTTGTCCAAACTCCACTGAGGATTGTGTCTTGCTCCAAGGAAGGTGTCTTCCTCGACAAATCCTTGGCGTACCTTGGACCCATGAACACGGAAGCCCAACCCCAATTCGCTTTCAACCGCTCCAACTACACGTGGCTTGGTGTGGGAATTGCCCTGCTCATTGTTGGCTATCTCTTGATGAGCGGTGGAGGATCCGAAGATCCGGAAATCTTTGACCCAAGCATCTTCAGCGCCCGTCGCATCTCCCTGGCACCCACGGTGGTGTTGGCCGGTTACGGGGTCATTTTTTACGCCATTCTGAAGAAGAGCTAAGGTGGAGGAGTTGGCCTACCTCCTTTTGGGCCTTGTCCAAGGGTTGACGGAATTTCTCCCTGTATCCAGCTCTGGACACCTCACGCTTGGACAAGCTTTGCTCGGTTTGGGCGAGGAAGATTTGACCTTCACCGTGTTGGTTCACGGGGCAACTGCCCTGAGCACCGTGGTGGTCTTCCGCCAAGATTTGATGTCTCTGGCAAAGCATGCCTTCGTCATGGATGAGAACGGGGCGCAGGCACGCAAGTACCTCCTGATGTTGGCCTTGAGCGCCGTGCCTGCCGCCGTGGTCGGACTAGGCTTCAAAGAGCAAATCGAATCCCTCGCTTCACCCTCGTTTGTGGGAGCCATGCTCGTGGTCACTGCATGCATTCTGTTCTTGTCACAAAGGGCTCAGGCAGGGAATGCCTCGGTCAATCCGGCGAGGTCGTTTGGCATCGGAATCGCGCAAGCGTTGGCGATTCTCCCCGGAGTGAGTCGGTCGGGAAGCACCATTGGAGCCGCACTGATTTTAGGGGTATCACGCGAAGAAGCTGCTCGGTTTTCATTTTTGATGGCTTTGCCTCCCATTGCGGGAGCCACCCTGTTGACGCTGAAGGATTTGATGGAGGCGGGCGGTGACACTTCTGGGGCCGGAAATGTGGTGGGGTATGCCTTGGGGACCGTGGCCGCTTTTGTCAGCGGTTGGGCTGCATGCACGTGGATGATTCGCTTGGTCAAACGAAGCAATTTGGCAGGTTTTGGCGTCTATTGCTTGGTTGCCGGGGTGTTGGCCTTGATTTTTGGCTGAATCAGCGGACTTGCCTATTCCATCCGCTTCATCCTGTTGATTTGCATGATGTCTTCACACGTTTCCAAACCACAATCAATGTTCCTTGCCATGTCGCCTTGGACGCTCGCCTTGGGAGTTCTGATGGCCGTCGCCAGCGGATGCACCACTGTGACGTTTCCAGAACCCATGCCCATGAACCGCAAGGATCATGACACCTTCCCACAATCTTGGCAAGGAACATGGACCTCTCACCCCACCAGCGACAACCCCGGTTCAGATGAAATCCTCATCATCGGAGAACAAACCTTCCGCATGCCGGATGGAGACCCACAAATCCTTGGTCGAGATGCCGTGCTACGAAAGATGGGACGCCACCACGTCCTCAGTTCGCCCACCGAAGTGGATGGAATCACCCGATGGACGGTGGCTGTTGCACGAATGGATGGCGACCAGCTCCGAATCGTCACCTTTGAATCTCCGGAACAGCACCATCTTCACGTTTGGCAAGAGCTTTTGGGAGACGAGCGGGTCGAGGTTCAAACGAAGGAAGGTCGGGACGACAAACTCAAATCGGTTGGTCTCAACCCACGCAACAACCGCCAATTCCGCAAGCTCTTGCGCCACGGAACCACCACAAATCACACCTTCAGACAACTCGTACCTTCCGACAACGAAGTTCAGGTCGAGGTGTTGACCCGTGATTGGGCAGCATCGTACCTCGCGCCAACGGCGTTCCAATTCACGCGAGACATGAATGCCTCAATGTAGTCCGTGCGGCGGTTTTGGTAGTTCAAATAGTAGGCGTGTTCCCACACATCCATCCCGAGCAACGGCGTGCCCGATTTCTCGACACAACGGCCCATCAGAGGGTTGTCTTGGTTGGGGGTGCTCGACACAAACAGTCGGCCGGCATCGTCGAGTGAGAGCCACGCCCAGCCACTTCCAAACTGCTGAGCCCCAGCCTTGGCAAAGGCGGTCTTGAGGGCTTCTGTGCCGCCCAAATCTGCTGCAATGTGGGCGGCCAAGGCGCCCTGGGGTTCTGAAGCCCCTCCTGGGGCAAGCACTTCCCAATACAAGGTGTGATTGAAATGGCCGCCCCCGTTGTTCCGCACAGCGGCATCTTCGGGGTCCACGCCCTTCAACAGCGAAATCAGGTCATCGTCAATGCCCTTGGCACGTCCTGCGACAGCGGCATTGAGCTTCCCAACGTATCCCGCATGGTGTTTTCCATGGTGAATGGCCATGGTTTCTGCGTCTATGGCAGGCTCAAGAGCGTCCATCCCAAAAGTCAGGGCAGGCAACACAAAGGCCTCACTCCCCCAAACTTCATGACCGTCCGAATCAGGTTCCTTCCCGTTGAGCAACGTCTTGTCATCCCCCGAGGTTTGACACCCCAACCATGGAGCAACCATCAAACCGGCACCGGCCATTCCTGAAAGTTTGAGAAAAGTTCGTTTGTCCATGTCACAAAGATGGCAAGGAATTCGTTCTGATTCAGGTGTACACGGAAGGTTGTGGACACTTGCCTATCGACACGCGACACCCATCAACTCCCCGTCCCGAACTTCAACCCTGCATCCATGAATCCTCATCCCCAACTTCGGCTTCGACGCACCCTGTGGCTTGCGTCCCTTGTGGCCGCAGCCATCGTGGCTGGCATGGGAGGATGGATCGCCCTTCGTGCTGATGCCTGGAAAGCCAAGGGTCTCGATGCAATCAATGGCCGCATGGACGGCACGTTTGCCACGGATCACATGGAAATCTCTTGGTGGCATGGCTTCCCCAACATCAGCATTGACTTTCACCACGCCTCCATGGTCGACGCTCAAGGAGATACCTTGGCGAAGGTGTCCCGGTTGGGTCTGGAATTGGATGCGTGGACCATCTTCGACGAGGTCCCGCTGATTTCATCCGTGACATTGTCCCAAGGTGAGATTTGGGCGACGCAGGATCGCAGCGGCTCGTGGAATGTGACCCAAGTGCTGCACAGCGAAACCTCCGACACTTATGAGGGTACCGGGATTGCCATGGCAATCTCCCACATTGACCTCCGTGACATTCAAGTCAACGTGAAGTCCCTGCGGGAGCAATGGCAAGGGACGGGCCAAATCACGTCGTCCACATGGGGTGATTTGGACAAGTCACGCTGGTCGGTCGAATTGGCCATGGCTCACATCGCGGGGACGGGCGGTCCATGGGATGGCCTTCGTCCGCTGAACTTGGAAGTCGAGGCGTGGGTACAACGGGATGAATCCGAATTGAGGTGGTTGGGACAAGGCGAAGTGGAAATTCAAGGCGTCGCCACCTCGTGGGACGGGCATTTCGCCTCGGACGAGGATTGGGCATGCACGCTCCGGGTGCCCAAGATCAAACTCCGCGACGCAGAAGCCCTCGTTGTGGATTGTCCGTGGAAGGGCCACCTCGAATTGGGCGGGGGGGCAAGCTTGGGCATCCAACTCCGTCCCCACCACATCCATGCGGACTGGACCTTGAACGAAGGTGATTTCGCCGTGTCTCCTTCGTGGACAGGTTTGACCATGGCATTGGATGGTGTATGCGAAGGGACGGGCACCATGGATCTTCATGGATCAGACATGCAATGGGCCGTGACCCAAGGAGAGGCCTCGGGCGTAGGTTGGGCCATCCAAGGGTCCGTCCAACCCGAGGGTCGAGCCATTCGGATGGAAGGTTGGGGGTCCCTCAGTGCCTCCGTACCCTTTCATTCCTGGGTTCCCAACGTTCCCGTGGACTGGATCAATGTGCTCCCCGTGTCCGGCGAATACCGCGCCGAAGGGGCGTTGACATGGGATCCCCAGGGGGGAATTTCAGCGTGGTCAGGCTTCCTTCAAGGGAACCAGCTCATGGGAACCTTGGATGGCCACGCCTATGTGCTCCACATCCCACGCATCGAAACCACTTCCAGCCAACCCACCCTGCTCTCCTGTGACTCGGCGTCCTTTTCATGGGCCGGGTGTGATGTGCCCCATGTTGAATGGGCCTTGGAAATGACTCCTTGGTTGCAGCGTGGAACACTTGTGGGGCACCTCAACCTCCAAGCCGAAGCACTGCATGTTCACCCCATCTTGCAATGGTGGGAACACCTTGAGGACCGTGATGTCGACGAAGCCCGTTTGCTTCCGCCAGGCTCCACAATTCGCGTCCATGCCAGCGCGGACCAACTCCGATGGGATGCGTTGGAATGCCGGGACCTCTCCTCCCGATGTTTGGTCACAGATCGAGCCATCACCATTCAAACCCTTCACTTCCAAGGGCTCGAGGGACATGCCGCCCTGGAGGGAAGTGTCAAACCAGGGCTCAGCGGTTGGCAGCTCACCCTGCGAGGCGCCCTGGACGATGTGTCGCTTCCCAGCCTCTTCGCGACCTATGACAATTTTGGCCAAACCACGCTTCGCCACGACCACCTCGGGGGCGCCGTGAGCACTGCTGGTCAGCTGACCATGTCGTGGGGACTCGATGGATCGTGGCATCCTGAACACATGACGGGCAGTCTCCAAACCTCCATCGCGCACGGCAAACTCCTGCACCTTGAAGTGTTCGAAGAAATCGCAGATTACCTCGAAGACCACCGCTTGATGGCGCCACTTGTTGATCCCGACGACCTTCGCAACAGGCTCGAGGTGGTGGCGTTTGATCCTGTCAGCCAACGACTTGACATCCGAGGGCAACAAGTGTGGCTTCCCCAGACAACCATTCGGTCGACGGCCATGAACGTATCGATGGAAGGCAGTTACGGCTTTGACAACGTGGTGGACTACACCTTGGGGTTTGCGCTCAGAGACCTCCGCGCCAGTGCGTCAGACGATGTAGGGGTGATGGTGGATGATGGTTTGGGCCAAAAATTCTTCCTCAACATGCAAGGCCCCATCGAAAACCCCGAGTACAGCTACGACCGGGAAGCGGCCAAGGCGAACCGTCGCGATGCCCTCCAAGCTGAAAAAGACCGCGTTCTTGATGCGCTTTTGAAACGGGGGCAAGATCCAGGAACGGAACAGGAGCCAAACCCGGACTCAAACGCCCCGGCATCTGGGAACGCGCAGTCAACCACCCAAGGGGACGCGGAACGTGAAAATCCTGCACGACCCTCTTGGCGACAGCGACAACGTCAGAGCCAAGCCGAGAAGGATGCCGACCTTCTCAAGCCGGACGAAGACGATTATTTTTGACGCATGGCTCTTCCAGACATTCAAGAATTTCAGCGGTCCTTGGTGACGTGCCAAACCTTGCTGGATGAAGCCCGCATGAAGGGCTGGACGCCCGAATTGGCCGAAGCCTTGGCGCAAGCTTGCCTTGCTTTGCACGAACAGGCCATTTTGAGGAAGCATCACGGCAGTCTTGAGAAGCCAGAAGTCATGGGTCCTGGCCAAGCCCCAGATTGCGCCCAAGTTTTGGACGATCGGTCACAGGAACGACCCGCCACCAACCGCTTGCTCACACCTGAAGAACGCGGCGATTCCACCCCCGAAGTCCAAACCGATTTGATCTCGTCCATTGGTGAAATGACGTTGGCTGAAAAGCTGGCTCTGAAGCCCTTAGCGCACGTGGCAGAAGGGATGAGCATTGTGGACCGGGCGCAGTACACAAGTGTCCTGTTCTCAGGCGATGAAGCGGTCTTTTCCGCGCTTTTGGCCAAACTCCAACGCGCCTCCACCCAAGAGGAAGCCATGGCCCTTTTTGCCGAGTCCATGGTCTTGCGCGGTGAAGGAGAAGAGGTGGAATCGATGAAAGAGGCGTTTGCCAAACGCATCCTTCGAACCTTCGTGTCATGAGCGGAGGAATCCTCACCGTGGTGCCCACACCCATTGGAAACCTTGGGGACATGACTTCACGTGCCCTCGAGGTGTTGCAATCCGTTCATGCGGTTTGGGCTGAAGACACCCGGACAACTGGAAAGTTGCTTCGTCACTTTGGGATAGACACACCCGTCCGGGCCTTTCACCAACACAACGAGCACAAGCTCGTCTCAAACGTGGTGGACCAACTACAAACCGGCATGAACTTCGCCTTGTGCTCGGATGCGGGAACCCCTGGCATCTCCGACCCCGGTTTCCTGTTGGTGAGGGCTTGCATTGAGGCCGATGTGAAGGTCGAATGTCTCCCGGGAGCAACGGCGTTTGTCCCCGCCCTTGTATTGTCTGGATTGCCGTGCGACCGCTTCTATTTCGAAGGGTTTTTGCCGCATAAAAAAGGTCGGCAAAAACGCCTCCAAACCATCCTCGGCATGCCCTGCACTGTGGTCCTGTACGAAAGCCCACACAGGGTCGCCAAACTCTTCGACCAACTC
>JBEARC010000117.1:0-3005 GCA_041163465.1 Bacteroidota bacterium | reverse complement strand
CCGGAATCTCCAAGGCATTGCAAATCAAATCCCCATCAAAATCCAGGTAGCAGTTCCCGTCACAATCGTACAATCCGCTCGGATACAAATCAATCGCGTACTCGCACATGGCATTGTTGGGAAGCGTCGCGTTCGGAACGAAGTTGCAAGCCATCGGGTCAAAACAATCACCAGCACATATCCCGTTAAAGATGATGTCGAGGTCGTAGGTAGCAACAGACGATCCAGTCCATGCATTTTGAATTGTTACAGTCCAGTTTCCAGACCCATTCAATCCATAAGCCGCCAAGTTGAGGGTATACGTGTAAAAACCGTTGACCGTCGTATTCCAATTGCCAGGCCACGAATTGTTTGCACCTGTCCCGATGTTGGTGCAGCTGCCAACAGGGTTGATGTTCCAACCGCCCCATACAATGCAATTTCCGTTGGGGGCGTAGATGTACACCATCATGTCCGACGGATAGCTCGCGCCTGTGCCTGAGAAATTTAAATTGAAGGTGGCGGAAGTCAAGCTGCCCGCGAGCGTTGCGCTTTGACTTGCGGTTTGAGCCGAGCTGAGGTAGCTCAAAAAGCTCATGGTGTAATTGCATTGAGCCGAGCCCCAGGCGCTCCAAGCACCAAGAACTACCATAAACACGAGGCGAGAGAGGTTCATGACGATCGATTCGGTTCGAAGGTAAGAGCAACTTTGGATGAAGAAAACGCTGTTGACATCCTTAACGTTGCGTCCATGCCAAAAGGTCCTTCGACGACTTACCCTATTCATTCACAGTCCATTCCAAAGTTCGCAAGCAGTGCAAGCAAGTCTCCCACGCCAACCGTATCATCGTTGTTGAGATCATCCTCGCAGGAAGAACTGCAGCCGAAGGACCCTAGCATGATTAAGATGTCCGCCACGGAAACAGTGAGGTCGTTGTTGAGATCGCCCAAGCATGCAGGAATGATGCAAGACCCATCATCTTGGTTGGCTTCAGGATTGAAGTTTGTGGCTGTTGGTTCCGTGCATCCCGGTATGACGATGATTTCGTCCTCTATGATTTGGCCGTCACAATTGTTGTCGATGCCCTCACCCGATCCAGGAGCCCCGAAATACACGTTCGCATTGTTGTCATTGCAATCCTGATCGTTGAATGAAAATGGCAGGGTGCCTTCTAAGTCGCATCCGTCGATGGGAACGTTGGGGTCTCCATACCCATCGCCGTCCAAATCGGCGAAACCGTCCAATGATTCAAACACGGTCACCACCAGAGATTCGTCAAATGTGGCAACCACATTCTCTTGGATGGTGAGCGAGGCTGTCGTGCTGTTTGAGACGACAATCACTCCTGCCTGGGTGGGAATGAAATCGCTTGAACCCAAAAAGTCATCTGCAGTCAGGATACCATCGCTGTCGTAGAATGCAATGTTGTACACAACGCCTGACTCCAAGGAGATAGACAAGCCGCCAAATGTGGGGGTGGCATTGTTGTTGGCATAGGCCGCTGTGTAGATCTCACCTTCGGGTCCGGAAAGAACGAAATAGGGGTCTGGTTGTCCAAAAATATCCTCAATGTCTTGGCCCCAACCTCCGCCCAAAGTCGTGATGCTGACCTGGCTCAGGGAGAGTTCCGTGACCGTGGTTTGGCATGAAACCTCATAGGCTCCTACGGAGTCGAGTACAAAGGAGGGATTCATGGCAGTTGAAGTCGTTCCGTTTCCAAAATCCCAGAAATAGGAAGCTCCTGGGCCTTCAATCAGGTTCGTTCCTTGACCATTCATGGGAGCGCATCCTTGGGTGGCATTGACTTCAAACGACGTTGGCGTTCCAGCATTGGCCCCGGGATCGATGGTCAACGGTAAGGAAAAACTTTCGTTGACAGTTTGCTGAAAACCAAACGCAGAAACGAGTACCGAGACATTGATGTCCACGAAGAAAGAACCGCTTACCAGAGGCGTTCCGCACACAATGGTGCATCCATAGAACTCTCCATCCTGGGGCTGATAGACGCCATCGGGATTGTTGGGCGTCAGTTCGAGCCCAAAAGGCAATCCAGTCACAGAAGCGATGGTCACTGTCAACAGCTGCGCTTCAATGCCAGAGCCAGGGTCAACCACCGAAGGGGGGAGGTTAAAGGTTGCCGTGGATTCATAGTATTCTCCTTGAACTCCGTTGGGAAGTTGGGAAGGACAAAGAATTGGAAAATCGACAGCGACACAAGTCAGGTCGGGTGTGCACGTTTCACACTGCGCGTGAATGAGACCCGCCGACATCATGCCTGTGAGCAAAGACAGGCACAAACGTTGGAATCTAGAGAGGAGCTTGTTCATAGGACTGATTCAGCAAAGAGAACCAAAAGCGGCAAGAAGCAGAAGAATATCAGATACGTTGACTGACCCATCCCCATTGGCATCGTGTTGGCATCCAGTGGTACAACCAAACTCGGAAAGTACCAACAAGACATCGGCCACGGTTACGTTGCCATCCTCATTCAAGTCTTCAGGACACGACTCGATCAGTTCTTCACTTGGGTCGATTTCGCCATTGCAATTGTTGTCTATGCCCAGTCCATTGCCCGCTGCTCCTGGATAGGTGCTTTCATCCGAATCGTTGCAGTCACCAGAAGAGAAAACATACCCCGAAGGGGGCTGTGAATTGCACGTGACGCCCATCTGAGCACCCCCAAATCCATCGGAGTCGCCATCGACATAATAGGGGAGTCCGTAAGTGCACGAGCCATCGTCCACATTGGCACCAGCGTCAAAATTGCAGGCCGTGCTGTCGACGCACCCGGGTATGTCTGCGGTACCAGCTTCTACGCAAAAAGCGTGATTTGCTTGGCTGCCAAAATCGCCTCCGGACACCGACTGTGCCAACGTGTTGCCATCGCCATCTGTCAAGGCGTAGTTCCCGACAACACCATTGTTTTGAATGCCGTCCCCATAGGAATCAAACACCGTGAGGGTGTAGCAACCAGAAGCCAAGCAGGTGGTGGCTGAATACGTCGTCTGTTGTCCCGAGTAGGGTC
>JBEARC010000116.1:0-12957 GCA_041163465.1 Bacteroidota bacterium | reverse complement strand
TCGCCGTCTGCATCCGTGAGTTGGTTGTAGCCGTCGTTGGCCGCCCATCCGAAAATCGGACCCGTGACGAACACTTCTGAAAAACCAGTCGAGCCGTTCAACATGGCGCCCACGTTCGTGGCACAGCTCATGTCGACGTTGAAGGTCGTTGCGTACACACACGAACCATTGTCGGTGGTGGCGTCTGCATTGTAGTTGGATGCTGCACTATCCATGCATCCTACGCAAGACGATCCATCGCCCCCACACACACCACAAGCGTCGAGTTGATTGCCATCACAATCACAATCCCCCGAGGGCACCTCGGAACAACCGCAAGCGTAAATGGCACCTGGACCGTTGCACACACCGCAAGCGTCCAAAGTGCCAACACATTCGTCTGCATCGTCACAAATCCCATCAGCATCAGCGTCCTCAGAACATTCACCGCCACAAACCCCCAGCGCGTCCAGTTGATTGCCGAAGCAATCGCAATCACCCTCTGGGATTCCCGCGCCTCCACATACACCACATGCGTCAAAGGAAGCGCACGATCCATCGTCCAATGTGGCTGATGAGTCGTAGTTACACGCTGCAGAGTCTGTGCATCCAAGCACATCCACTGGACCGCCTTCACAACCAATCACACATGTTCCCGTGAAGGTGCCTGCACCGTCAAAGTCCGTGCTAAATTGTTTTTGGTCGTCACCCACACCAAGAGGGAACACTTGGTAGTTCATCGTTCCGCTAATGCTTCCCGTCGTTGTGACTTGCGCAACCAACCAACGTCCACCGATGGGGAGCGAATTGGTGGCCGTGTTTAACACGTACCACGAACCTCCAACCAAGGTGTTCACATCGAGCATTGTGCCACCGGCAGTGAAGAAACCACTGATGGTAGGATTTAACGAAGAATCTTCGACAATGGATGGATCTGCAGCGCCTGCCAAACCAGAGGTGGACGCAGGGCCCTCCAAGCCGATTGTGGCATAGCTGTCATCTGCCATTTCCGGAAAAGCACCTAGGAATGCTGGATTGATTCCCGAAGCATTCCAGCTCGCGTTGAAGGGAGAGTTGAAAATTCCGTCTGGCGCTGAAATCACCAGATGAGTCTCGTTGTTTCCGAAAACGGCCGAAAACTTGTCCGTGTCGTCATTGGCGTTCACGTAAAAACGGTACACTGTACCTCCGGCACCCACAGCAGCAGACGACTCTACAGTCAGCGTGTGTTGTGCAAAAGCACCGGAGAACGGAACCAAAACGAATAGGGCCAAAATGGCGAGGCTAATGTTCGTTCGCATGATTGAGAAATGATTATTCAACCCTAAATATACAACTTGTCTCGTTAAACAAACCGGTTGACGATAATTTTTTATGGTTCGTCGACCAAAATTCAACCTCCATTCCACCCAACATCGCTTGAATGCTCGCTTCCCAATCAGTACCTTCGCCTTCACAAGTGACCGCCTGCACCCCGTATAATTTTTATCATGCTTGAGAATCTCCAAGAACGTTTTGAACGCGCCTTCCAAGTCCTCAAAGGGCACGGATCAATCACGGAGGTGAATGTTGGAGACACCCTGAAAGAAGTGCGACGAGCCCTTCTTGATGCCGACGTGGACTACAAAACGGCCAAATCCTTCATTGCAAGAATCAAAGAGCAAGCCATCGGACGGGAAGTCCTCACATCTTTAAAGCCTGGGCAACTTTTAATCAAAATCACCCATGAGGAGCTCACCTCCCTCATGGGTGCCGCGGCCGCTCCCCTTGAACTACAAGGCAAACCTGCCGTGTTGATGTTGGCAGGACTTCAAGGTGCCGGCAAGACCACCCATGCAGGAAAATTGGCCATGCGCATTGCCAAATCAGGCCGGAAGCCCTTGCTTATCGCATGCGACGTCTATCGACCTGCTGCGGTCGATCAGCTCCATGTCGTGGGAGAAAGCGTAGGATGCGATGTTTACGCTGAGCCCGGGGTCCAAGATGCGGTAGGTATCGCAACGCGAGGCGTGGCCAAGGCCAAAGCAGAAGGCTACGGCGCCGTGATTATCGACACGGCGGGACGTTTGGCCATCGATGAAGTCATGATGGATGAAATTGTGGCGGTTCGAGATGCCGTTCAGCCGCAAGAAATCCTGTTTGTCGTGGACGCCATGACAGGCCAAGACGCCGTCCAAACTGCCAAAGCCTTCAACGACAAGCTGGATTTCTCTGGGGTCATTTTGACCAAACTCGACGGGGACGCTCGCGGTGGTGCGGCCTTGAGCATTCACAGCGTGGTCGGAAAACCCATCAAATTTGTTGGGACGGGAGAAAAAATGGATGCACTTGACGTGTTCCATCCCGAGCGCATGGCGGATCGAATTTTGGGCAAAGGAGATGTCGTCACCCTTGTTGAACGCGCGCAACAGGCCATTGACGAAAAAGAGGCCAAACGACTCGAATCCAAGCTCAGAAAAAACTCGTTTGACCTTGAGGATTTCATGGCCCAGATTCAACAGGTCAAGAAAATGGGTCATGTCAAGGACCTCCTTGGCATGATTCCAGGGATGAGCAAAGCCATGAAAAACATTGACATTGACGACAATGCCTTTGTTGGAATTGAATCCATCATTCAGTCCATGACACCCAAAGAGCGGGCAAACCCGAGCATCATCAATGGAAGCAGGAGATCTCGCATTGCCCGAGGATCGGGAAGGACCGTGGAAGATGTGAACCGCCTTCTCAAGCAATTTGAGGAGATGAAGAAAGTCATGGGGCACATGGCACGAGGCGGAGGTATCAGGGTGCCAGGCATGAAAATGCCTGGGCGCATGTCTTGACAGTCCCTTTCCATGCAATCTCGTTTTGTGTTTCCGAGTTTCATCAACCCATGACCCAAATCCATGACCCAAATCCTTGACGGCAAACATTGGTCCAGTGTCATTGAGTCCGAATTGGCCCAAGCTGTGGAGCACAGAAAGGCCCTCGGCCTCAAAACTCCGCACCTTGCGGCGGTTCTTGTAGGAAACAACCCTGCGAGCAAGGCCTATGTGGGACACAAGGTCAAAACATGCGCCCGGGTCGGATTTCAGAGCACGTTGGTTGAACGGCCAGATCACATCACCGAGGAGGAATTGCTCAACATTGTGCACGAACTGAATACCAACCCTGAGGTGGATGGTTTCATTGTACAGTTGCCCTTGCCCGATCACATCGATGCCGCCAAAGTCCTTGAATCTGTGAATCCCACGAAAGACGTCGATGGTTTTCATCCCGTCAATGCCGGGAAAATGTCCTTGGGCCTCCCCTGCCACTGGCCGGCCACGCCCATGGGAATCATGACCCTGTTGGACCGCGCAGGCATCGAAACTTCCGGCAAACACGCTGTCATTTTAGGTCGAAGCGACATTGTGGGTACTCCCATGTCCCTGCTTCTTCGACGAAACGGTCTTCCTGGGAACTGCACGGTCACCATGTGTCACAGCCGCACACAGGACCTTCAAGACCATACGCGACGGGCAGACCTCTTGATAGCAGCCATCGGAAAACCTCATTTTGTCACGGCTGACATGGTGAAACCGGGCGTCGTCGTCATCGACGTGGGGATCAACCGGATTGCCGATCCTAGTAAGAAATCGGGACACCGGCTTACCGGAGACGTCGATTTTGATCACGTGGCTCCCAAATGCAGCTGGATTACCCCCGTCCCAGGGGGAGTTGGCCCCATGACCATCGTCTCTCTCATGCAGAACACGCTCAAGGCCTGCGAAGCACAGCATCCATGAACGAAAGGCGGTCCGTAACCTCGCAGGACGAGCGTTGGATGAGACGGGCACTTGGTTTGGCCCAGCGCGGGTTGACAACAACATGGCCCAACCCCATGGTGGGTTGTGTGGTTGTGAAACAGGGAACCATCGTGGGTGAGGGTTGGCACGTTGAGTTTGGACGAGCGCACGCAGAAGTCGAGGCATTTGCCCACATTCCGCACCATGTGCCACTTGATGATGCAACCGCCTTTGTGACGCTTGAACCTTGCAGTCACCATGGAAAGACACCGCCATGTGCGGACATGTTGATTGAACGTCGCGTGGGCCGTGTCGTCGTGGCCATGACGGATCCCAACCCTTTGGTGGCCGGTCGTGGCTTGGCGCGGTTGCGGGCAGCTGGGATTTCCGTGGCTGAGGGTTGTTGCGAAGTGGAGGCCATGGCGTTGAACCGGGCGTTTGTCCACACCATGACCCATCCAACGCCATGGGTCACCTTGAAATGGGCCCAAACAAAGGATGGTTTCATGGATCCCGATTTGGATGCTGAACCTGGTCGCGGAAGCAAGCCCATTTCAGGGGCCGAATCGAGCGAACACGTTCACACCTTGAGATCCCGGCACGATGGAATCATGGTCGGGATGAAGACGTTGTTGGTGGACCGACCATCCCTGACAACACGGATGGTTCAAGGTGCCCATCCTTCCCGAGTCATCCTTTCCAACGGAAGGACCGCTCCCCCCGACAAGTGGCGCCTGCCCGAGGCTTGGGCATCCTCGGAGAAACCCACGCATTTGGTGGTCCCTCAGCAAGCCGACCGTGCCACCCTTCTCGCATGGACGGAGCTTGGAATGCATGTGGTGCAACTCAAAACTCCCGTGTGGAGCCGATCTTGGTGGCAGGAACTCAGGGAATCCACTGGATTGAGGGCATTCTTGGTCGAAGGAGGGGCTTCACTCCTTCGCCAGGCCATGGCAAGTGGGAACTGGCATGAGATTCATCGAATCACGGCCAATTCAGCGTTCACTGCAGGCTTGGAAGCCCCCAATTCTCCGGGACGACAACCCGATGACACCCGAACGTTGGGCGATGACCTTCTTGAAGTTTGGAACCTCCCTGTGCTGACCTGAAACCAGGCATGCAGAAAGGAGACAACATGACTACCTTCGACACCGCATGTGGACCTTCCTGAGCACCATTGCGTGCACTGTGGCCATCTACTGGCTTTTTCGCGGTTTTGGGCGTTGGCGCATTCATACATCATGGGCCATTACCATCAATTACTTCGTTGCTGCAGCTTTGGGATGGAGCATGTCTGGAGGCCTTCCAAGCATGGCTCAAGCAGCCTCGACGCCATGGCTTCCTGTGGTCATCGTCATGGGGTTGTGCTTTTACCCCCTGTTCCGACTCACCGCCCACTGCACCCAAACGCTGGGTGTCACAGTGGCGAGCATCGCCACCAAGTTGTCCATGGCCATTCCCATTGTCATGTTTTCGCTGGCAGATGGTTGGCATCATGCCCATTGGGGTCAATGGCTTGGTGTGTTCCTCGCCTTTCCCGCTGTGATCCTGGCCTCCTTGTCTCAACCTTCTTCAGAGAAAGACACACCCAATTCGAAACGTTGGTGGAAAGCACTGCACTGGATGCCCTTGGTCATGTTTGCCGGAAGCGGTTCGATTGACACTGTCTTCGGGTGGTTTTCTGGGCATGAAACGCTCGTGTCCTCCGACATGAAGTTTGTGTTTTCCGCCATCCCCTTCACGCTCGGTGCTTTCGTTGGCGGATTGGATCTGAAGCGCACCAAGGCACCCATGATTGCATGGAGAGACGTTGTGGGTGGTGTTGTTCTTGGAACTGTGAACTTTGGATCCCTGTTCTTTCTTCTGTTGGCCTACGACGCCAATCTCATGGGCAGAGCCATGGTTGTACCCACCCTCAATTTGAGCGTCATCTTGCTCGCCACACTGGGCGGTTTGTGGATGTTTGGCGATCCCTTGGACAAAGCTGCCCGATGGGGTGTGGGCTTGTCCGCCCTCGCCATTGGCTTGATGATGCTTTTTGCCTGAAGTGCTTCGGCCCAACCTCGTGACCTCCCGACATCAATCCTTGGCCTCGGCGTCTCGACGAGCGCGTTGCATGGGGTTTTCACCACCTCCGCCGTAGCGACCAGACCCACTACCATTCTTGTAGACTTCAAATCGCGTAGGTTCAGGTCGAGGCGGCCACACGTTGTTCCCCATGTCCACGTCCGCTGTCTCCATGAATGGATCCAAGGTGATTCTTGCAACTGGACGGTCAGTCACGAACACCTTGGTCACCGTGGGCTCACTCATTTTCCAAATCTCAGCAGGAATGCGCCTCACCTCCCGCTCCCCATCTTCGTACTCAAATTCCAAGATGAGCGGCATCACAAGTCCCCCAACATTGCGGAATGTGATTTCGTAGAATTGTTTCCCGCTCTCGAGAAAGGCGCGGTCTTCCTCGCTCAATTTGGCCAGTGCTTCCCTGGCCTCTGTTCGGTCCAATTCCAACACTTCATACTTCCCTGTCGTGGTGTAATAATCATTCAAGGAAGGGTCCGATTCGAGATAAGACACGGGCACTCCACCATCTGCGTTGCGCAGTTGGGTGATGTCCTTCGGCTCGCGCTCATCGGCTGCCTGACGGAACGCCGCTTCGACGTCAGGGTCCTTTGAATCCATCTGCATCCACTTGATATCCTCCAACGCAATGTCCACGTGGTCAGTGGTGTAGAACCACCCGCGCCAGAACCAATCTAGGTCCACGCCTGACGCGTCCTCCATGGTGCGGAAGAAGTCTGCAGGCGATGGGTGCTTGAAGGCCCAACGGCGGCTGTACTCCTTGAAGGCATGGTCAAACAACTCACGCCCCATGACCGTCTCGCGCAAAATGTTGAGGGCCGTGGCGGGCTTGCCGTACGCGTTGTTCCCAAACTGGTAAATCGACTCCGAGTTGGTCATGATGGGACTGATGCGAGTCTTGTCACCGCCCATGTACTCGCGGATGTTGCGAGCGCTGCCGCGACGTGCAGGGTAGTCGCGGTCAAACTCCTTCTCAGTCAAGAACTGAACAAAGGTGTTCAGGCCCTCGTCCATCCACGTCCACTGGCGTTCATCCGAATTGATGATCATGGGAAAGAAGTTGTGGCCCACTTCGTGAATAATTACACTGATCATGCCGTGTTTGGTGCGCGCGCTGTACGTGCCGTCGGGCTCGGGTCGACCGCCGTTGAAACAAATCATAGGATACTCCATCCCGATCCACTTGGTGTGGACAGAAATGGCCACAGGGTAAGGGTAATCGATTGTGAATTTGCTGTAGGTCTTGAGGGTTTGGGCCACGGCTTTGGTGCTGTATTGCTCCCAAAGTGGGTTGCCCTCCTTGGGGTAGAAACTCATGGCCAAAGGCGCTGTGTTGCCCACTTTGACCGCCATCGCGTCCCAAATGAACTTGCGGCTCGACGCCCACCCAAAATCACGAACATTCTTGGCATCAAAAATCCAGGTCTTCTCCCCCGTCTTCTTGGTTTGCTCGTTTTCACGTGCCTCCTCTTCCGTGACGATGAGCACCGGCTGTTCGAACGCCGTCTTGGCTTGTTCGAAGCGGCGACGCTGGGTGGCGTTCAGCACGGACTTGGCGTTGGTAAGCGTTCCGGTAGAAGCCACAATGTGGTCCTCAGGAACGGTCAATTCCACGTGGTAGTCGCCAAAGTTCAATGTGAACTCCCCGCTCCCGAGGAACTGCTTGTTCTGCCATCCCTCGTTGTCGCAATACACGACCATGCGCGGATAGAACTGCGCGATGGTGTAGATGTAATTGTCTTCTTCTTCGAAATATTCGTAGCCGCTTCGTCCGCCGTCCTTCATGCGGTCGTTGATGTTGTACCACCAATCAATCGTGAATTTGAACTGGCTTCCAGGTTTGAGCGGACGAGGAAGGTCAATGCGCATCATCGTTTGATTGATCGTGTAATCCAGCGCAGAACCTGAGGCATCCACGACTTTTTCAATCTTGAATCCGCCGTCAAAAGAAGGCTCAAGGTTTCTCAGGTCATCGAAACTCGTGCGCCCTTCAAGCGACGATTCGCGAATCTTGTAGCTGTCACTGTTCAAGGCACGAACGTTTTGGTCGAGTTGCAACCACAAGTACTGCAACTCGTCTGGGCTGTTGTTGGTGTACGTGATGGTCTCCGTGCCATCAATGCGTTGCGTCTCGTCATCAAGGTGGATTTTCATGCTGTAATCCGCCTTTTGTTGCCAATATGCATGGCCCGGAGCGCCTGATGCTGTGCGATACACATTGGGTGTGGGCAATTCCTGACCAAGCTGCTTGAACGCATTGGTGTTCAACCGTTGTGGAGTCACCTGTTGGGCCCACGTTATCGATGCCATCAGACAGCACATGGCCGCCACCATCCAATTTCTCATGTTCGTGTGTTATGCAAGAAGCCGCTCGCTCGAGCTTCGCGTTCTGAGTTCCCCGAAGGTACAACGCGCTCTCCATTTCACGCCGATATACCCTTGATTGCAATCGTGGTTTTTCTTGATTCCAAAGGAGAATATGAAACGCTGACACCGATTGTGACGGATTTCTTCGGGTGAAGTTCAAAGCCATGCAATGAAGAAAATGTCAGACCTTGGGGCCATGAATGTGTGTACACCCTCAAGGCTCATCATGGTTGTTTGGACTTGCATTTGGTTCGCAGGTTGCCGAGAGTCCGTTGATGGACCGGGAGATGATGCGCAAATCCTCAACCAGGAAAACCTCACCTATTTGGCCTTGGGCGACAGTTACACCATTGGTGAAAGTGTGGACGAATCCGGACGATGGCCCAACCAACTGGTGGACAGCTTGAATTTGCGCGACCTTGGCCCAGACAGCCGCCTCGATCGCGCGACAATCGTCGCGACGACCGGTTGGACCACCGCCAACCTACTCGCTGGCATAGAGTCCTCCCAGGTAGACACGGCAACCTGGGATTTGGTTTCCTTGCTAATCGGAGTGAACAACCAATACCAAGGACGTTCCGTGGAAGAATACGCTGCTGAGTTTTCTACGCTTCTTGATCGTTGCCTTGCCTTGGCTGGAGGACGTGATGACCGGGTTTTTGTGGTGAGCATCCCGGATTATGGCTTCACGCCATTTGGCGCTACCAACCAAACCGAAATTTCGGCCCAATTGGCAAGTTTCAACGACACGTGCCGTGCCATCACATGGGCACGAGGCCTTGCGTATTACAACATCACCCCCATCTCGCAGCAGTGGCCCCAATGGGAAGGACTCGTGGCTCCCGATGGATTGCACCCAAGTGCATACCAATACAGCCTGTGGGTGTCCACCATGGTAGACGAGGTGGCTGCATCGTTGCAGCCTTAACCCATCCCGAGAGCGACGTCAGGGACCCCAGGGCAAGTTTGGGAACGTCTCGTCGTTCAGGGTCGACAGCTGTCGACCACGATCGCCAAGGCCGATCAGGGGGCCAGGGCGGCTTTGGCTTTGTCCCAGTACACATCCATTTCTGCAAGTGACATGGTGGCCAAATCCTTGCCCTCAGCGCGCACAGCCTGCTCGAGATGTTGAAATCGAGCGATGAATCTGCGGTTGGTGCGCTCCAGGGCTTCGTCGGGATTGACATCAACAAACCGCGCGTAGTTAATCAGTGCAAAAAGAACATCTCCAAACTCATCGGCTACTCTTCCCGCATTGACATCCTTCGCGTCCAATTCATTGCGCAACTCGGCCAATTCTTCCTGCACCTTCGCCCATACTTGGGATGCGTCATCCCAGTCAAAACCCACCCCACGGACTTTGTCTTGGATTCGGTAAGCCTTGACCAAACTAGGCAACGACCGAGGAACCCCCTCCAACACGGAAGACTTCCCCTCCTTCAATTTGAGCTTTTCCCAATTGGCCTTGACTGTGTCTTCATCATGGGCCTCCACGTCTCCATAAATGTGTGGGTGGCGCTCGACCAACTTGTCACAAATGGCGTGGAGCGCATCGGCAATGTCGTATCCCCCCTCCTCTTGAGGCAGCTCTGATCCCAGTTTGGCGTAAAACACCATGTGAAGAAGCAAATCGCCCGTCTCCTTTTTGATCTCCTCCACGTCGTGGTCCAAAATGGCATCGGCCAGTTCATACGTCTCCTCAATGGTCAAATGGCGTAAGGACTCAAAGGTTTGCTTGCGATCCCAAGGACATTTCTCCCTCAAATCGTCCATGATGTCTAGCAAGCGACCAAATGCCTCCAAGTGCTGCGCACGTGTATTCATGGCACAAAGTTAGTGCGAGCACAGACGATCACCTGACCGTGGGATGCCACGTACAACAATATAAGTGTGATCTACCATCAAGCGTTGTGTGCCTGAAGTGACGAAGAAATGACAACCATCGAACCACCTTCGCATTGGTTTGTTTGAACCTTTGTCAACGCAATCACGACGCAACATCGACTCAATTCTTCTGCATGAATCTCCCTTCGCTCATCGATCAAATCAAATCCCAGCCTCGTCTTGTCATCCGCTTTCACGCCTCCTGGTGTGGGGTATGCAAACTGATGGCTCCTCACATGAACCAGCTCAAGGGCGACACAGCGTTTGCCAATGTCACGTTCATCGATGTTGATGTCGAGGAAAACAAGGATGTCAAGGAGGCCTTCAAAATCAATGACCTCCCCTATTTCGCTGGATTCAAAGAAGGCACGCTGGTGGAGGAATTTGCCACGGCCAAAAAGGACCGCATTACCCAACTCGTCCAAGCCTGCGCATCATGAACGCTGCTGAAATCCGTCGACTCATTGCCGAAAACGACCTCGCTTCGTTGGAACGGCTCGAGCAAGAGGTGTACGCATCCATGGACGATGATGCCAACGATGTCTCAGAGTTGGGCGATCGCTTGACCAACATCTTGGGGGCCAAACGGGTGCTGGAACAAGCTGCCCAAGAAGGTGTCGAGCCCAAAATTGCCATGCGCACCTTTTTCAAGGACGTCAGGGACATCATCGGATGAACGCCAACCCTGAAGGAGCTAACTTCGCGGCATGACAGAGATGCTCCTGGCCGTTGGGCTGCTCGCTTTGGGAGTGGCAGGCATTGCCATCAAAATTCTCGTAAAACCTGGCGGGGAATTCAGCGGAACCTGTGCCAGCAACAACCCCGTGTTGCGAAATGAAGATGGTGGATGCTCCGTGTGCGGGGCACGGCCTCAAGATGCGTGCAAAGCAGAAGGTTTGGACCAAGTAAACTGACGCGTCAAGTGGACATTTCGGTCCAAGCGCATGACCCTGCGGATCGCGATCTCGCCGCTATCCTCGACGCCTCGAATCAATTGGGGCAAACGTCGCCATAAGCCCCCAGGAAATCAAGCAAATCGGATGAGGTCACGTACCCATCACCGTTGATGTCCGAAGAACAACTTGACGCAGAAGGCAAGTCACATGAACCATCATCCCAAAGGGCTGCCGGGTCGTAGTTGATCGCCTCGGGGAAGGTGCAGCCCGCGCAACTCTCGAGTTCACATGATCCGTTGTCCAACGTTGCTTCTGGATCATAATTGCATGCCCATATGTAAGTACATCCCGAGCACGTATTGAAATCACAAGTCCCATTTTCAATCCATGCAAGCGGATTGAAATTGCAGGCCAACGCGTACGTGCATCCTGCACACGATTCAAATTCACAGGTGCCATCATCCACCGTGGCTATGACGCTGTAGTTGCAGGCCGCCTCATCCATGCAACCAGGTTCTTCGACCACATTCGTCGCATCCGCATACAGCCCCATGTGATCGAGCATGCTCCACCCCACAAACCAGGGGTCAACATTCGGTTCAAAGGCACCATGGTAGCTGACGACATCCAAGCGATTGTCCGAGGCCTGGTAGTAGGCAGACACTGTATTGCCGACCGCAGGGCGAGGATCCATCCCGCTCGCAATGAGTCCACTTTCAAGCGAAAATTCACCTTGAAGCAATACTTCTTCGACGGTGCACAAGCTGTCCTCAAACCAACCATTCACAGCAGTTTGACCAAAGGTCAAGTAACCATCGTAGTAGGCAGGCAAGAGATCACCTGCAGTGGCAACATCGCCCCAGGTCCGGCAGTTTCGAATGGTCAAGATGCCATACTGATCCGCGCGCATCGCCTCCCACCCATCGCACGACAGAAAATCTTGGATTTCAAAACCGCATACTGTCGTACCATGCGTGACAATGTTTTGCCACTCACCGCCGGGCAAGCTATGGAAGGTCGAAGCGTCTTCGGCGCCATTGGACACAAGTGTCAGGTTGTGCATCATGGGGGTGCTGAACGGCTCGGAGGACAAATCCATGTTGTTGTCCTGCAGGTCGTCACCTTCGGCATCGTACAAGAACGACTCGCCCGGAGGATTGGTCGCCACGGCCAAAGCTGTATCCTGGATTCCGAACAAAAACTGGCCAATGCCGCTCCAAGACTGATCGCTTTCAAACGCATCTTCCGCGTGAAATCCAGACATCACATGCCGCAACTCCACCATGCCACCGAGGATGTGCACGCCATCATCTGCAGATGACATGCATTCGATGTACTCCACCACAGTTCCTGAACCACAACCGGCGAGTTGAAGCAGATCCGTTTCGCTGCCATTGCCAAACTGGGTCCAACCCAAATTCGTACTTCCGTGTCTCAGGGATACATACCGCAACACGCCTGAGGACCCTTCGGGATCTGTATTTCCGCCATAGACATGGCGGTCCTGTTGACTGACATCCACGATTCCCTCCGCGCGATCCTCTCCAGTTCCAAGTCCTGTGGTGGTTGAGGGATTGGTGGCAAAACTCTGGTCCAAAGCCAAGGTATTCAGTTGGGCAGCGCCACACAAAACCACCCCACCCCATTGCCCTTGAACATCCAACCCCACACTACCATCCAAAGGATCACCCAAGAACGTGAATTGGATTGGACAGGAGGCAGTTGCGTCGGCATGGAGGTACCCTCCTCTCGCCACAATCAGGGCACCGGGATAGGATGCATACGTCACAGAGCGCCAAAGCCCGATTCCAAAGGGTACTGTAATGTTCACCTCGTTGCGTCCCACACCGGGAGCACCGAAGACCACCACACCCGGTTCGATGGTGAGCGTATCCCCGCCATTCACGAACACTTGTTCCGACAACACGTAGTGGTGATCGCAAGTCCATGTCATTGTTCCTATTCCCGCACCAGCGTTGTCC
>JBEARC010000115.1:0-8812 GCA_041163465.1 Bacteroidota bacterium | reverse complement strand
GTTGTCCTCATAGGGGCCAAACGGACCGGCCACCACCTCGCCTTGCAAAGTGATGACTTCCCACGTGACTTCCTCAGCCCAAATCCCTGAAGTCATCACGGCCGTATGCAGGGGCTCAGTGCAAAACTGAGCGCTCGCAGATGGGGATGCCAACAGGGCAAGAACGACCGTCATGACGTCGATTCTCGGCGAGGCAAACAGAGAAATGCACGGAGACATTTCCCCAAGGTACGACTGGAATCGGGTCAGTGGATGCCCTGGATTTGGGCGTAGAACTGATGCTGGATAGACTCATCGTGCTCAAAGGCCCCGCCGAGGAAGGAGGTGACGGTCGAGCTGCCTTCATCCTGAATGCCTCTGGACGACACACACAAATGCTTGGCATCAATCATCACGGCAATGTCATCTGTTCCGAGAAGTTCGCGCAAAGATTCTGCGATTTGACGGGTGAGCCGTTCTTGGACTTGGGGGCGTTTGGCATAGTGATCCACAATGCGATTGAGCTTGCTGAGACCCACCACGCGCTCTCCTGGAATGTATGCCACATGAGCCACGCCCACGATGGGAAGGAAATGATGTTCGCAGGTGGAGTTGAGGGTGATGTTCCGCTCAACGAGCATGTGGTGGTAGCCATAGCTGTTGCCAAACGTCTTCACGTCCGGGTGATTGGCAGGATTCAACCCCCTGAAGATTTCTTGGACGTACATCTTGGCCACTCGGTGCGGAGTTCCGGCCAAACTGTCATCCGTCAGGTCAAGTCCAAGGATGTTCATGATGTCCCGAAATTTGGATTCGATGGCTTCGATTTTGGCCTGGTCGCTCAGCGCAAAGGCGTCCTGTCGAAGCGGCGTGTCAACCGATGTGCCAATGTGATCATCTCCAACCACATCGTGGTTATGCGTGGATTGGGGGCGAGGGGGCGCAGAGGGTGAAGTCATGAGGGCAGTCCTTGGAAAATGAAGGCAGTCCGCGTCAGTGGGGATGCAATGTGGAAAACAAGACCGGGACAGAGATGTTCGCTTCTCAATGAATTCGCGAATTTCGAAGGCTCCATGATTCTCATTTTCGACACGGAAACCACCGGCCTGCCAAGGGATTGGAACGCCCCTTTGTCGGACGGCGACAACTGGCCTCGTTTGGTCCAACTCGCTTGGCAACTTCACGACAAGGATGGCAAACTGATTTCGCGCGGCAACCAAATTGTTCAGCCCGAAGGCTTCACCATCCCTTACAATTCCACGAAAATCCACGGCATCACCACCGAGCGCGCCCAGGACGAAGGGGTGCCACTGTCCGACGTCGTGAATGAATTCATGGCCGACGCCGCCAAAGCGAAGTATGTGATGGGCCACAACATCGGCTTCGATGTCAATGTGGTTGGCGCGGAGCTGTTGCGCTTGGGCCAACCCTGCGAGCCGCTGACAGACATGGCGGTCATCGATTCCAAGGACGAGGGCACAGATTTCTGCGCCATCCCAGGAGGGCGCGGGGGCAAGTTCAAGTGGCCCACCCTGACTGAGCTCCACCTCAAGTTGTTCGGCGAAGGGTTTGGAGACGCGCACGATGCGGCCTACGATGTGGCAGCCACCGCGCGGTGCTTCTTCGAAATGGTCCGTTTGCAGGTCATCAAACGACCTGAGTTCACAAACCACAAAACGGTCAAGTACGAAGCCCCCAAGCTTGAGGCCGCCAACTTCGAAGCGCCCAAGAAGACCAAGAACACAAAGCAAGCTGGGGGTGGAGGCAAAGTGGCCACCTCGGGTGCGGTGGCCCTCGAGGACGTGCCGTTCACGCATCTTCACGTGCACTCTCAGTTCAGCGTATTGCAGGCTGTAAGCCCCGTGGGCGAGTTGGTGTCCGCGGCGAAGGAAATGGGCATGCAGGCCCTGGCCGTGACTGACCACGGCAACATGATGGCTGCGTTTCAGTTTGTCCGAGCATGCAACAAGGCGGGCATCAAGCCCATTGTGGGAGCCGAGCTGAACGTGTGCCGCAACATGCACGACAAGAGCGTGAAGGACGATGGGTATCCGACGGTGTTTCTTGCCAAAAACAAGAATGGCTATCACAACCTCGCGAAGCTCGCGTCGAAGGCCTACACGGAGGGATTTTACTACGTTCCGCGGATTGACCGGGAGCTTGTGGCCCAGTACAAGGAAGATCTCGTGGTCCTTACCGGCGGGCTGTTTGGCGAGGTGCCATCCTTGATTTTGAACGTGGGCGAGGCGCAGGCCGAGGAGGCGTTTGTGTTTTGGAAGGACCTCATGGGCGAAGATTTCTACGCGGAGCTCAACCGCCACGGGTTGGAGGAGGAAACGGTGGTGAACGGGGTGCTGCAGGGTTTGGCCTCCACGCACGGCGTCAAGATGGTGGCGAGCAACAACAGTTACTACACGCGCAAAGACCAAAGCGACGCCCACGACATCCTTCTGTGTGTCAAAGATGCACGCAACGTCAGCCAACCCAAGAAATACGTGGGGAAGCGGGGGCGGGAGTTCAGGTTTGGCTTTCCCAACGACAGCTTCTATCTGAAGTCGCCGCAGGAGATGAAAGAATTGTTTGCGGACGTGCCAGAAGCCATCACCAACGTGGCCTCGCTTGTGGATCAATGCGAGGGGTACGTATTGGAGCGTGACGTGCTGTTGCCGGCCTTCGACATCCCGGCTGAATTCGTGCATGAAGAGGACGCCAAGGACGGCGGGAAGCGTGGTGAGAACGCGTACCTCCGTCACCTCACGTACCTCGGCGCAAAAAAGCGCTACGGAGAGATCACGGACGAAATCCGGGAACGCATTGACTTTGAGCTCGAGACCATTGAGCGGACAGGGTATCCGGGATACTTCCTGATTGTGCAGGACTTCACCACCGCAGCTCGCGACATGGGCGTGAGCGTGGGGCCCGGCAGGGGGTCGGCCGCAGGTTCGGCGGTGGCGTACTGCGTGGGAATCACCAACGTGGACCCCATCAAGTACGACTTGCTGTTCGAGAGGTTCCTGAATCCCGACCGGGTGAGTTTGCCGGATATTGACATCGACTTCGACGACGAGGGTCGCGGCAAGGTCATCGACTACGTGATCAACAAGTACGGCGCCAACCAGGTCGCCCAAATCATCACCTACGGCACCATGGCTGCCAAGTCGTCCATCCGCGACACCGCGCGCGTGATGGAGTTGCCCCTTGGCGACGCAGACCGTCTCGCCAAGCTCGTCCCGGACATCTCGCTCAAGAAGATGTTCAGCCTCGATGACAAGGCGCTCAAAGAGAAGGTGAGGAGCGAGGGGTTTGCGATGGTGGAGCAGCTCAAGGCGATCAGCCAGCAGCCCACCCTTGAAGGCCAAACCCTTCAAACCGCTCGCGTCCTCGAGGGCAGTGTGCGCAACACAGGCATCCATGCGTGTGGTGTCATCATCACCCCGGACGATATCACCAACTTCGTGCCGGTCGCGACCGCCAAGGACAGCGACATGGCTTGCACCCAATTTGACAACGCCGTCGCGGAGGATGCCGGTCTTCTCAAGATGGATTTCTTGGGCCTAAAGACCCTGACCGTGATCAAGGACGCTGTGAAAAACGTGAAGCTTCGTCACGGCAAGGACCTCGATCCGGACAGCTTCCCGCTTGACGACCCCAAGACGTATGAACTGTTTCAACGCGGCGATACAGTTGGCATTTTCCAGTACGAATCGGCTGGCATGCAGAAGCACCTCAAGGCGCTGCAACCCACGGTCTTCGAGGACCTGATCGCCATGAACGCACTGTACCGGCCGGGTCCGATGGAATACATCCCGGACTTCGTGGCGCGGAAGCACGGTCGGCAGGCGATCACGTACGATTTGGACGCGTGTCAAGAATACCTCGAAGAGACCTACGGGATCACGGTGTACCAGGAGCAAGTGATGCTCTTGTCCCAAAAACTCGCAGGCTTCACCAAGGGCGAGGCGGACAGCCTCCGGAAGGCCATGGGAAAGAAGAAGAAGGACATCATTGACAAGATGAAGCCCGACTTCATGACGCGTGGGGTTGACAAGGGGCACGATGCGGGGAAGTTGGAGAAGATTTGGACAGACTGGGAGGCCTTTGCGTCCTACGCCTTCAACAAATCGCACTCCACGTGTTATGCGTGGATTGCATACCAAACGGCCTACCTCAAGGCCAACTATCCCGCGGAATTTATGGCCGCGCAGTTGTCCAACAACATGAACGACATCAAGGAGGTAACGAACTTGATGGAGGAAGCGCGTCGTCAAGGCGTGCGGGTGTTGGGGCCGGACGTCAACGAGTCGGCATTCAAGTTCACCGTGAACAAGGAGGGCGCGATTCGGTTTGGGCTCGGAGCTATGCGCGGCGTGGGAGAGGGGGCGGTGCTGGCCATCATTGAGGGCCGCTCGGAGGCCCCGTATGCGTCGCTGTTTGATTTTGCGCGGCGCGTCAACCTCAAGGACTGCAACAAGCGGGTTTTCGAAGCCTTGGCACTCGGAGGGGGATTCGACAGTTTTGGACTGCACCGTGCGCAGTTCTTCGCGCTTGATGCCAAGGAGCGGCCACTCCTCGAATTGGCGGTTCGGTACGGCGCAGCAACGCAGGAATCGGAAAGCTCAGCCCAAGTCTCGCTGTTTGGTGGAGACGAGGGCGCGATGGACATCCCAGAGCCTCCTGTGCCAGAATGCGCGCCTTGGGCCGACATGGACCTTCTGAACAAAGAACGAGACATCGTTGGGGTGTACATTTCCGGTCATCCGCTCGACCGTTTCCGGCTCGAACTCGACCACTTATGCGCCCAAAACGGCTTAACGCGTCTTGAAAACCTGGAACAGGAAAGGGGGAAGACGCTGACGTTTGGAGGACTGATCACCTCGTGCGAACATCGCATCAGCAAGTCGGGACGACCTTGGGGATTCTTCGCGCTCGAGGATTACACAGGAACCCATGAGTTCCGTTGTTTTGGTGAAGACTACGTGAAGTTCAAGGAATTCATGGTGGAGGGGTGGATGGTGCTCATCACAACGCGCGTGCAGGAACAGGGGTTTGGACGTGATGGCATGGAGGCCAAACTCCAATCAATCGAACTCCTTTCCGAGGCCCGCGAGAAGCGCATTGGTCGACTCCGCGTTCAAGTGCAGCTGAGCGCCTTGAATGACGGCTGGGTTGACACGTTTGCGGCAAGTGTAGCCAAGCATCCTGGCTCGGTGGGTGTCACACTCGAGATTTACGATGACGAGGCCAAACTGGAAATGCCCAGCCGCACGTCCAAGGTCCAGCTTGACGACGCGTTCGTTGCCACTTTGGAGGAACTGTGCATCCCAGGCAAGGCACAGTACCGCCTTGACATGAAGCGCTGAAGCACGACAGTGCAAGACAGTTGTCCACGAGCGCGGTGCGAAAAAGGTGGAAAAGTGACGGGTTGAGGTGCTTGAATTACGTTGTGTGAACCCCCCGAGGAGGTACCTTTGACTCTCAATTCAATTCGAACCAGAATTTTACAGTCATGGCAGTAGAACTGACCGACGCGAACTTCGAGGAGCTCGCAATCAACAGCGACAAGCCGGTTGTCGTGGACTTTTGGGCAGAGTGGTGCGGACCTTGTCGGATGGTGGGTCCCGTGGTGGAGGAGTTGGCCAACGATTACGAGGGCAAGGCCGTAGTAGGGAAGGTCAACGTTGACCACAACAGCGAGATTAGCCAGCGTTTTGGCATTCGCAACATCCCTACGATTCTCTTCCTCAAGAACGGTGAAGTGGTGGACAAGAGCGTGGGCGCAGTTCCCAAGAACGTACTTCAAGAAAAGCTCGACGCACTCTTGTAAGCTCTCCGTGCGATTCACACCAGCATTGAAACGTCCCTGCCTACCTTGGTGGGGACGTTTTGTTTGACCTTACTCCGTTGCATCCCATGCCCATCAACCCAACACCGGAACTGCAGCAGCGCCTCGGGCGTCTTGAATTCCTCGCCCACCAAGCGGTCGAAGGGTTCATTACGGGCATGCACAAAAGCCCATTCCACGGCTTTAGTGTGGAATTCGCGGAGCACCGCCTTCACAATCCTGGGGAGTCCACGCGTCACCTCGACTGGAAGCTTTATGCGCGGACGGACAGGATGTTCGTGAAGCGCTACGAGGAGGAGACCAACCTCCGTTGCCAGCTCGTCCTCGATGCATCGCGATCCATGGCGTACCCCGACGGCGTCGCCCTCGACGACGACCGCATGAGCAAGCTCAAGTTTGCGGTCCTCGCCTCGGCGGCTCTGATCGAGCTCTTCCGCCGGCAGCGCGACGCCGTTGGCCTGAGCCTCTTTGCGGAATCGCTCGACCTCCAAACCCCGGCACGTTCGTCTCGGGCACACCACCGAATGCTTTACGACAAGCTCGAGGGCTTGTTGACGGAGCCGTCCGAGCCGCGTCTTACGAGTGCGATCGATGCCCTTCACCAAATTGCGGAGGCCACCCCGCGTCGCTCACTCATCCTCGTTTTCAGCGACCTCCTCGACCGGGCTGAAGACCCGGAAGCCCTCGTAAGCGCGCTTCAGCATCTGCGCCACAACAAGCACGAAGTCGTGGTGTTTCATTTGCTCGACGCCAGCACGGAGGTTGACTTTTCATTTCCCGATCGTCCGACGCGTTTTGTCGACCTCGAAACGGGCGAGGAGTTGAAGCTTCATCCCTCTGAGGTCCGTGAAGCGTACGTCGAGCGCATGGCCAAACTTCAGAAAACCCTTCGCGACCGATGCGGTGCTCACGGCATCGATTGGGTGGATGTTGATGTGTCTCAGGGAGTTCTACCTGTGCTGATAGGTTACCTCACGAAAAGGGCGAAACTTTTTTAAGCAGAATTCGTAGCAAGCCTTGCGCAGATAACGCGGACGGCATTATCTTCGCGCTCCATCCAATCGAGGATGGTTCTCGAAGGGCTTTGGCCCAAAAAAAGGTCTGGTAGTTCAGTTGGTTAGAATACCTGCCTGTCACGCAGGGGGTCGCGAGTTCGAGTCTCGTCCAGACCGCAAAAGCCTCAGCAAATGCTGGGGCTTTTTCGTGCCAGGAGGTGTCCGAGGAGATTTGATTGAAGAATGGTCGTTCGCCAGTGCAATTACGCCGGGAATGAACTATTGTTGCCGATTCAAATTTTTCCTGATGAATCCTGCATCGCAGCGCTTTGAGCGCGTTGTTCAGCAGATTTTGGAGCAAGACCGAGCTGTGATTGACGGCTTTTTCCCAGACCAAATCCTCTATTCCCTTCGGGACCGAATTGCCCAATTGCAGGCAGAAAATGCCCTGCGCCCCGCGGCTGTTGGGGCGACTGGTCAGAAGGAGGTGCACACAGAAATTCGATCCGACTTCATCCGTTGGTGGCCCGATGCGCCTGAGTTTCACGCCGAGCGCGCCTTTCTCGAAGAGGTGGAGGCGTTGGCTTCTTACCTGAACCAGACCTGTTTCACCGGAATCCACAGGTGGGAATTCATGTATGCCGTCTATCCACCGGGTGCACATTATGAGCGGCACGTGGATGATTTCAAGAACAAAAACGCACGCAAGTTCTCCGTGGTCACCTATTTGAATGACGCGTGGCAACACGGTCAAGGAGGTGAGCTCGTGCTCTACGATGTGGCAGGACGACCGAGCGAGACAGTGTATCCTTTGTTTGGGCGAACTGTGATCTTTTCGAGTCCTCTAGTCGAGCACGAAGTGCTTCCCGCTTTGGCTGACAGGTGGTCCGTGACGGGTTGGTTGAGGTAAGGCGGACGACGTGGGCTCTCCTGACGCCATCGGCAAAGCACACCATCAGAATTCAACACCTCCTTCGAAGTACCTTCGCTCCACGATTGAACCGTGAACTCTGCAGCTGCAGGGTTGTTCAAGCGTCAAAACCTACCCACATGGCCCACCTCAACTGGAACACTGTCAAGGAATACGACGAGATCACCTTCAAGGAGCTCAACGGCGTGGCACGCGTCGCGTTCAACCGCCCCGAAGTGCGCAACGCATTCACGCCCAAGACGGTGGACGAGCTCTGGGAAGCGCTCATCCATTGCCACGAAAGCCAGGACATCGGAGTGGTGTTGATCACCGGAGAGGGGCCTTCTTCCAAGGACGGTGGATGGGCCTTCTGCAGTGGTGGAGACCAAAATGTCCGCTCCAACACCGGTTACAAAGGGGAGAACGGCATCAACCGCTTCAACATCCTCGACGTGCAGCGCCAAATTCGGTTCATGAACAAGGTCGTCATCGCCGTGGTTCCCGGATGGGCAGTGGGAGGTGGCCACAGCCTCCACGTGGTCTGCGACATGACGATTGCGAGCAAGGAGCACGCCGTGTTCAAGCAGACCGACGCGGATGTGGCGAGTTTCGACGGGGGGTTCGGCTCAGCGTACCTCGCCCGCCAAGTGGGCCAAAAGCGCGCCCGAGAGATCTTCTTCCTCGGCGCGTCGTACTCGGCCCAAGAGGCCTACGAAATGGGCATGGTGAATGCGGTCGTGCCGCACGCCGAGCTTGAACAAGTGGCCTACAACTGGGCGCAGGAAATCTTGACGAAAAGTCCCACGGCGATCAAGATGTTGAAGTTTGGGTTCAACCTCATTGACGACGGCCTTGTTGGTCAGCAGGTGTACGCAGGTGAGGCGACACGCCTGGCGTACGGCACGGAGGAGGCGAAAGAGGGACGCGACGCTTTTCTCGAGAAGCGGCCGCGCGATTTCTCACGTTTCCCGAAGTTTCCGTGAGGAGAATGCTGACTCTTCTGGCTTCACGTGGCGTCAAAGATGACTGAGATTATCTGGCCTAGAAGACCCGATACATTTTCGATAAAAGCAAGGATTTGTTCGT
>JBEARC010000114.1:0-27985 GCA_041163465.1 Bacteroidota bacterium | reverse complement strand
GGGGTGAGCATTTGCTGTCTCGACGACGCCAAGAAACTCTACAGTGGATTTGACTTGTGCGCGCCCAACACCAGTGTGTCGATGACAATCAACGGGCCGGCGCCCGTGTTGCTGGGGTTCTTCCTGAACGCCGCCATCGATCAGCGCTGCGAAAAGCACATCCGTGAGCACGGATTGGAGGCGGAAGTAGAGAAGGTCCTGAAGGCCAAATGGGACGACCGCGGACTCCCTCGCCCCACGTACCAAGGCGAGTTGCCGGAAGGCAACGACGGACTGGGGTTGTTGCTTCTGGGATGCACAGGCGACGAAGTGCTCGACGCGAAGACGTACGACAGATTGAAAGCCGAGGCACTAAGCAGCGTGCGAGGCACGGTCCAAGCCGACATCCTCAAGGAGGACCAGGCACAAAACACCTGCATCTTCTCCACCGAATTCGCCTTGCGCCTCATGGGTGATGTGCAAGAACATTTCATTCGACACAACGTTCGGAATTTCTACTCCGTCTCGATCAGCGGCTACCACATCGCCGAAGCTGGAGCGAACCCCATTACGCAGCTGGCATTCACCCTCGCCAATGGCTTCACGTACGTGGAATACTACTTAAGCCGAGGGATGGACATCGACAAGTTTGGGCCCAACCTCAGCTTCTTCTTCTCCAACGGCATCGACCCTGAATATGCCGTAATCGGACGGGTGGCTCGTCGAATTTGGGCCAAAGCCATGCGCGAGAAATACGGCGCGTCTGACAGAGCTCAGATGCTGAAGTACCATATCCAAACGTCGGGCCGTTCCCTCCATGCCCAAGAAATTGACTTCAACGACATCCGCACCACCCTGCAGGCTCTCTACGCCATTTACGACAATTGCAACTCACTGCACACCAACGCGTACGACGAAGCCATCACCACCCCAACAGAAGCGAGCGTGCGACGCGCCATGGCCATCCAACTCATCATCAACAAGGAACTTGGCCTGGCGAAAAATGAGAACCCACTTCAAGGTTCCTTCATCATCGAACAGCTCACCAACCTTGTCGAGGAGGCGGTGCTGAGCGAGTTTGATCGCATCACCGAACGTGGAGGCGTGCTCGGCGCCATGGAGACGATGTATCAACGATCGCGCATCCAAGAAGAAAGCCTTCACTACGAGATGCTGAAGCACACGGGCGAATACCCCATCATTGGTGTGAACACGTTTCTCAGCAAAGAAGGCTCGCCTACCCTGGTGCCAGGTGAAGTCATTCGAGCGACGCAAGAAGAGAAGCAGCAACAGCTCGCCAATCTCAGAGCATTGCATGGCATGTCCTCCGAGAGGGCCACGGACTCGCTTCAGCAGGTCCAGGCTGCAGCGGTGGCTGGCGAAAACATCTTCGACGTGTTGATGGAAGCCTGCAAGTGGTGCTCACTCGGGCAATTGACCGAAGCGATGTTCGACGTCGGCGGCGCCTACCGGCGCAACATGTAAAGACTCGCCTATCTTGGCGACATGTCAGAATTCGTCAAACCCGTGAAGCGAAGCGCGACCGACGTTGTGCGCGACATTTTGGGCGTCGTTGTCGGGGTCATCTCCTTCCCCATTCTCGTGTCCGCGGGGCACGCGCTGTTTTCACAGCTAGGCGTATCGCAAGCACCATCCGTAGGGCCCGAACAAGACCCGGCAGCTTGGGAATCGTTCATGCAAAGCCTGAGCACCTTGGAGTTGCTGTCCTCGACGGCTGCACACATTGGCGGGACGTTTTTGGCCGCTTGCATTGCGTCGCTGATTGCGGCGTCGCGCACCCGCCTCACCGGCCTTATCTTGGGCGGATTCGGGATGGTTGGAGGTATTCTCAATGCCTTCATGTTGCCCGGTCAACCGACTTGGCTCATGGTACTCGACGTATCGTTGTATCTCCCGGCAAGTTGGCTCGCAGGAACGACCGTGATTCAGATCAAACATGCGTTGATGAACAAATGATGCGCATGTTCCAAAACAACAACCGAGACGTTCCAATTCACCACGAGTAAGGCATAAACCACCCACGTTATGGGGCCTCAAGGAATTCTCTTTCAATTCATTCACGCGTCGTCACACAATTCTCAAGTTTTGTCTTGATTTTCATCAATACAAACATGTAATTTCGGGGCATGACCAAATTCGAATCGCCGTATGCCTCTCGGGATTGGACCACGACCTCACGAAACATTCTGGCCGTCGTTGTAGGACTTGCTTCCCTGCCTGTTCTGCTTTCCGTTGGTTCCATGATGACCTATTCGTGGGGTGTCCCGGCGCCACCAGCCGTTGGTCCATTTGACAACCCCGTGGCTTGGGACAGCTACATGAACAACCTAACAGCTGTTGAATTGCTGTCCTCTTTGATGGTCAATCAGATCAGCATTTTGATTTCATCCCTGATGGCCTCGTCGATTTACGGCTCACGCAGCCTGAGACCAGGTTGGATTCTTGGGGGAGTTGGCATGGTCTATACCATCCTCAATGTGTGGCTGATTCCTGGACAACCGGTTTGGCTGATTGCCTTGAATTTGACGTTGTTTCTTCCTTTCTCGCTCGGCATTTCGTGGTGCGTCTTGAGGGTGAAGAACTTTTTGGCTTGACGCATGAGAATTGCGCTTTGGGCTGGCCCTCGCAGCGGAAGCACGGCGTTGATGTACAGCTTCGCGCAACGGTCTGACACCAGGGTGGTGGATGAACCGTTGTTTGGTCATTTTCTCGCTCTCACTGGGGCCAAACGTCCTTCCAGGCAAGAAGTCATGGCCACCATGCCCACAGAAATGGACCAGGCTCTTGCCACCATCCAAGTGGGACCAAGTGACCAACATGTCTTTTTCAAGCACATGGCCAACCACATCGAAGGCATCCCATTTTCCCTTCTTGATGGTGACGATGTGAAACATGTGCTCCTGATTCGGCATCCTGATGGGGTGCTTCCCTCGTACCAAGTCCATGTCGAGAATCCCACCATGCTCGACCTTGGCTATGCTCATCAGCGCTTGTTGTTTGAACATCTGGGAGAACGCGCCCTTGTGTTGACGGCAGAGCAACTTCATGCCCAACCTGAGGAAAGCTTGCAAGCATTGTGTAAGGCTTTGGAACTGACTTGGGAAAAAAGGATGATGCATTGGCGCCCGGGGCCACGCCCGGAAGATGGGGTGTGGGCCAAATATTGGTACCAGGGCATTCACCAGAGCTCCGGCTGGGAAGCTCGGCCTTTGGTCCGGCAAAATGGACCCGCGAACCTTCAGTCCCTTCGCGATGCGTGTCTCGAACATTATCTTGCCCTGTCGGAGAAAGCCATTGCTCTCCCGTAACTCAATCCCATGGCCAAACACAATCTACCCGACCCTCGAAATGCAGAGACTTGGTGTTGGGTCAATGGCCTGGTAAGACGAGAGGAAGCGAAAGTCAGTGTGTTGGACAGCGTCGTTCAGGGGGGAGATGCCGTGTGGGAAGGCCTTCGCGTTTCACACGGGCGAATCCTTCAATTGAAGGAGCATCTTGCCCGAATGCACGACAGCGCTCACGCCTTAATGTTCGTCGACATCCCGGGAATCGATGAGATTCGAGATGCTGTATTCCAAACCCTCGAAGCCAACAACATGACCGATGGCGTGCACATACGCCTTACGTTGACAAGGGGCAAAAAGTCGACGTCTGGCATGGATCCAAGGCTCAACGTGTTTGGAAGCACCCTCATTGTCCTTCCCGAATACAAAGGCGCGGTGTATGGTTCTGGTGAAATTCGCCTCATCACGAGCAGCGTGCGTCGAAACAGTCCGGAATTCCTCGATTCCAAAATTCACCACAACAACTTGCTCAACAACATCTTGGCCAAGTTGCAAGCCAACCACGCCGGTGTCGACGATGCCGTGATGCTCGACGATCGAGGGTTCTTGGCGGAAACCAACGCCACCAATCTCTTTTTCGTGAGGAACGGGGTGCTCTGCACGCCACATGGGCATGCTTGTCTTCCGGGTATTACCCGAGCGTACACGTTGGAACTGGCCGCGCGACTGGACATTCCTGCACAGGAAGGTGACTTCAGTTTGACCCAGTTGTACACCGCGGACGAAGCCTTCACAACGGGAACGATGGGTGGACTCGCCCACGTCATCGAAGTCGACGGCCGGCGCATCGGTCCTGCGGACCAGTTGGGGCCTGGACCGGTGACCCGGCGACTCCAAGAAGTCTACCCAACCTACATTTCCTCCACCCCTTTGCCCTTCGCCGCATCATGACAGCCCTCTTTTTCGCAGCCTGCCGTGTCGCCTTGGGCTTCTTGGCCGGAACGGGGTTCAGTTGGGGCGTAGGCCAAACCCTTCAAGACCTCCTTGCTCCGAACGTCCCCCGCCCCAACACCAATGATTCCGCCTCTTTGGTAGAATTCCTCGAGGCGCTCCCTCCTTTGGCACATGCCGGTCGTCTCGCGGGACTTGGGGCCGGAGTGATGTTGGGATGCGCACTGGTGTGTCGCCTCAACGGAGGCAGGCCCGTGGAAGCGTGGGCACTGGCGTTCTTGTTTGGAATAGGATCCTTGGCTGACGTCCTTCGTGTGCCTTCTGGAAACGCCCTGAGCATCGCCACCGTGGTACTCATTTTGCCAGCGGCTTGGATAGGCATCCGGCTGACGTCACGCCGCTTTTGAGGGCATCTGTCGCGCTTTGAGCAACGTGTTGGCCACAATGCTTGCCACCACCAGAGCCATTCCAGCAAGGCTCAGCGCGGACATGTGCTCGCCATATCCCCACCAACCCAAGGCCAAGGCGAGGACTGCTCCGAGGTATTTGAACGGCATCACAAGCCCTGCATCTTCTGAATGCAAGGCCACCGTCATCAGCACTTGCGCCGCAATACTCAGCAAGCCAATGGCAAGAGCCCACGGCCAATCAGTGTCCACCATGGGAGTCCAATCGTTCATCGAAAGCCCCCCCATGATTGGCACTGCAAGCATGTGGAACCAAAGCACAACGCCTACAGGGTGATCCGTATCCCTGCACTTCATGGTGGCCAAGTAAGCCACGGAAGCGAGGCACGCCGAAGTCATCCCCAAGGCCCACATGCCCCAAGATACACGGGGATCAAAGCCCTTCACCATCACAATTCCCGTCAGAGCCATACCCAACAAAACCCACTGGAATCGACGGACCTTCTCCTTCATGAAAAGCAGGGCGAGCAAGACGGTGAACACAGGACTGACATACTGAATGACCGTAGCGCTGGCCAAGGGGATGTGCCTCACAGTGTGGAAAAACCCAGCGAGTGCCACCATGCCTGCGAGCCCTCGAATCAACAACCATCTGCGGTTGTGCCCCAAAAGAGGAATTCCACGCCACAGCAAAAAAGCAACGCACAAAAACAATGAAACGAGAGACCTCAAAAAGACGAGCTGAAACGTGCCTAGGTGGGCAAGTTCTTTGACACATCCATTGGCCGAGGTGTACAAAACCACCGAGCCCAACATGGCAACAACACCTCTCCTCACCGGACCACGGTGACCCAACCTCTCAGCACCGTCGGTTCCAATTCATGGAAGCCTTGGGCCTTCACGAGGAAGCCATAAACTCCGTCAGGCACGAAATGTTCCCCGCCGCGTTGGTTGTTCTGTCCGACCCATGGTTCCTCGGAATCTTCGGTGTAAAACACCCGTTCTCCCCAGCGATTGAACACCGTAAAACTGTACGATTCTGCACGAAACCCTTCTCCCAGAGGCAAAAAAGAGTCGTTGACACCATCGTTGTCTGGAGTGAAGGCATTGGGAACATACAAGGTGAACTCTACAGGATCAAAATGCGCAATGACCAATTCAGAGGGAACACCTTCCAGTGGAAGGGACATTTCCGATGCCTTGTTGTCGGGAAATGGCGAAGTGACCACAGTCTCCCAGTGGCTGAATTGCCATTCTTCTTCAGCAATGGCCTCAAATACAGTGGGGCCATTGGGCTCGAAAGACGTGCTCCAGGTATCTGTGACCATCATCATGTTCTTCACCCGAACCTTTCCTGCCTCAGATGGTGAAACCATGACCGTCAAATCCGTGTGAGGAATTGGAACAAAATGGGCGGTCACGTGTCCAGGCTCAAACACATTCAACTCCGCAGGAATTGATGTCGGATCAGGTCCAACTTCATTGCCATTCCACGTCCAGTGAGAAAAAGCCCACCATTGTGTAGGATTGACATTCAAATTGTGAGCGCCGACATTGACCAAATTGGTGAATGGATTGGCATTCAGGATATTTCCATCCAACACAATGGACCCAGAACCTAGGGGGTCCACGGAGAAGGTCAGCTCTTCAGGCGGCACGGGAATGCCAAAGTGAGCCACGAGGTGCACATCACCACTCAAAGTCAAAGGAAGCCAAGGATCCGTCACATCAGCAATGGACACATCGCCCGACACGACTTCCCAATACAAAAAGGCCAAGCCGTAATCTTCTTCAGCCTCCAAGGTGATCGGCACCCCCTCAAAGTACCATCCTGAAAAGGGAACCATGCTCGGAGTGATGTCCACACTGTTGAGCTCCACATCCCCCATGCCCACAATGTCGAGGGTGAGTGTGACAGGAACAACGTCGTAGCAATCTTCCATGCCCCCGAGCAATTCGTCCTCACAACGGCTGTCAATGAAATCCCTCAATTGCTGAAGTTCAACCTCCCAACCTGCAACGCTCCCACCCCATCGCTGGCATTGACGAGGCATCTCAGGCTCGATCACAACCACCATGCTGTCCAACACCGCGTGCATCGTTTCGCACGTAAACCACGTGTTTCCAAGATCCGCCCACCGGTTGATGTAGGTGGCCCAAAACGTATCGTTGCCCAACAACGCATTCAGGACAGGAATGTGACCTTGCCCCCCCACATTGCCCATGCCCTCAGGATTGCAGGGATCGGCCGTGGGTCCTGTATCAGGCACACCGGTGTAGTTGATGTAATGACCAAAACTGGCATCCATGTCCCACAAGGCATATCGCCACCTTTTGGCATCGCCATCGGGATGGCGTCCCCGCCACCAGGCTGTGTTCCAATTCAGCCAGTCCATGGTGACGATGTAACTGTTGAGCACGAAGTAGTCGATCAACGACATGGGGTTGAGCTGCGTCACCACGTAATCGTAGTTTGCCGCCACAGTCATGTCCTGGGTGGTGCAGAAATTGACCAAATCATACCAGTCTGCGCCGCTTCCGTATTCCTCCCACGTGCCACCCCATGTTTTGAGGAAGTCCACAAAATGCCTCGGTTGATCGTAGTACTTCTCGGTAAAATCGACGTCATCAACTTTCTCGCGGTACTCATACACCCCCCAATATTGACCGTTGAGATACACGATGCAACTCTCGTTGGTACGTTCGTCCAAATGCAGTTCGGCCAAATGGCTCAACGTGTGGACGTAAGCATCACGGATGTGTGCGCCTGGTTCAAAAGGATAGTTGTCGTTGGCAGCAGCCTTGAAAATCAACCGCTGGTACTTGTCTCGATTCTTGACGTGAAACAGTTCCGCTTCCAAGGCGAAGTCATACCCCATTTGGTCGCGGGTGATGTAATCGAAGCCTCGCTGGCCGTAGGCATTGCTGTCGTTTCCATGCTCGTTGCTATCCCCCGTGGCCTCCACCCAAAAGGTCCCGTCGGGATGAAAGAACTCGATGTGGGCTGGTTCGCCATTGCCCCATCCCCACGTGCCGTCCTCTTGGCCATCGCCACTTACGGAAACCACAGGGATCGTATGAGAATCTGCGCCGATGAAATACGTGTTGGTTGCAATAAAGCTTGGTGCCAAGATTCCCGAAGCATCGAAAGCCACAGCTCGAACCACCGTTGTCGCGGAGACATTGATGGGCCCCGTGTACAAAGGGCTCGCCGCTGTTGGGGCGTAGCCATTGAGGGTGTATCGAATGTCATACCCGGTTGGAACCGCCAGTTCGACAGCCACAGCATTGTCGTAGTGCCCCGCCTCAAGGTTGAACACAGGAATCGGTGTGTAACCGTCCACCATCCCTCCCCCGTTGGACCCGTTGGGCGTCGGAGATGTACAAATTTGCCAATCCGCACTACCGTCTGTGCTGCGTGACCAACTGTGGTTGGCTTGGGTGGTCTCTACGTTGGAGAGATACGTGTAGGATTCCAAGGGTGCACCCGAGGGATCTGAAAAAAGCAACGACTCTCCTTGGCATTGGTTGATCTTGAAATTCGTATTCAAGAATCCCCCGACATACAGGTTGGTAGGCAACTCTCCCTCGCCTGAGCACATCACAAGCAAATAGCCTCCAGCGGGCACCATGGTACCCGTGGGGATTTCAAATTTATCTGGGTTGTTGGGGCTGTCACTCAAAAAATACCCCCCCAAATCAACGGCAGTTCCACCCGGGTTGAAAAACTCCACAAAATCCTCGTTGTTCCCACCCACACCCAAGGTGTAGTTGCTGCAGGAAAACTCGTTGATGACAACCTGTGCCTGAATGCCATCCCAACCGTGGATGAACAGCACAACAGAAGTCACGCATAGCGATCGGATGAAATAATGCATGTTTCTTGAAGTCATCGAGGGCGATTCATTCGTTGGATTGCACCACAAATTTCGTCACAAGGGTCGCTTCTTCGTTGGTCATCCGAACCATGTAACTACCCGAGCCCAGGGCTGCGCAATCCAAGGAGACCCGTCGACCCGAAACCCGTCGCGCGTCCAAGACGCGACCTCCCATGTCCAGAATTTCCATGCTCCATGAACCCAATGGAAAGGTCAACTCACTCCGATCAGTCACCGGATTGGGCGAAACGACAAGACCTTGAATCCCGCTGGTCACAGACGCGATGTCAGAAACACATCCATCGATGACGGTGTGAAGCGTGTTTTGGAATTGTTCATTGACCACATCTACCACCTCGGCCATACACACCTCAAGTTCAGCCTCGGACCAATACACCCGAAGGAAAGGGACGTACGTCAAGTTCTTGTGAAACGAGGCCCCGTCATAGCTCAGACCAAGGACCTTGTTGCCACCTGGAACAAAGGATGGTGTGATGTCATACCCAATTGGGTCCGCAAGGGAAATCGCATCCGAAATGTTCACACCACTAAACACCAACTCATAGCCCACGATTCGGTTGTTTGGATTCATCACATGGACATCGAAGTAATTCATGTCCCAATTCACCCCAGCCACCATGAAGTGTACCGTGTCAAAGATGTTGGTCAATTCATTGACAGGGAAGTTGCATTTGTTGTGGAAGCCCGAACTGTCGGGATGTTCATGGGCCACGTTGTACCACTGACATTGCGACATGAGCGCCGCATCACTCACTGTGATCTCCCCATCCTGGTCAATGTCAGTGCATGGAGCCACCGAGATGTCGTTGCCAAGGATGCCCTCGACATAGGCCACGGCATCCGAATACTCTTGTGCCGCGTTGTAGTCCAGATCACCAACGAGCGCAGTTCCGTTGCAGTCCCCGTTGCAGTCAACCGTGGCGGTTCCAAAAGGAACGCCCAAGCAGTCGGTGAAGGGCTCACAACCATCCACAGTCTCCACCGCGAGACTGCCACTGGAACGATCCAACTGGATGCATACCGCGGCATGGTTGTTCTCGTAGGAATTTTCATTGCGTCCCAAGGCATCGGGAATGAAGTCGTAATTGGCCCGAACGATCAGGTAATAGGTTCCGTCCTCCACATCCGTGACATCAATCCACTGGCAGCTCAAACCTGCACCGTAAATGTCGCCGCATCCAGCTGAAATACCCATGTTTCCGCAGCCATATTGACCCGTTCCTCCTCCACTGCATTCGAGGTCCATGACACAAAAGCCATTTTTGAACCCAATGGGGATGATCTGTCCGTCGAGGGTGAAGAGATCGTATTTGGCATATCCCTTGTGGTGCCAATGGTTGTGACAATCGCCCCATTCAAACTGGTTGTTCCCCGTTTGGCTTGGTACACCGATGTAGTAGTCCAAATCACCGATGTTTTGAATGTGTGTCGTGAAGCGAACGAGTTCACGTGCACCGAAGCCATTCAGACAACCCTCATCGATGTAACAATCATTCTCATTGACTTGCATCACTTCGGTGGACAAGCTGTTCACGATGGCCTGGGCATTGACAATCAAGTCTGGACCCGTGCAATCGGGATCACCTGGATAGGTGCACGAACCATTGTCCAACTCCGCCATGGGATTGTAATTGCAGGCGTCTGGATCGGTGCATCCTGCGGGGGGACCGTCAAAGCCAAATTCCCACTGCCATGAACCCGTGCAGGGTCCGTCGAATGACGCCCATCGGACGTAGTACGTCACATCCGCCTCAAGCAAAACCGTCAATTGCGCCTCTTCGTCGCACCCACCTTGGTTGTCGTCGAAATAGATAGATCCCTCATTGGTGTCATCGAAGTTTCCCATTTGACAATAGTCGTAGATGTACAACCGCGTATCGCAACCATTCCCGCAGGAACTGAATGAGTACATCCCGTTCGCATCGGGTGTGAATGTGTACCAAAACGAATCACCCTCAGAATCAACCATGCCGTAGTCATCAGGTGTCAAGGGGATGGCATCGTTGCACGTTTCACCCGGAGCGCATGCAAACAAGGCCCCTGCACTTGATGAAAACTGGCCGCCAGTGGCCACAACAACGCCATCCAGTGAGACTGTGTAAGACCCTTCACCATAGCCGCAGCATAAGCCATCACCGTATGAATCGAAAATCTCAAATTGCAGGCAAGGCTCCTCTGAAGAAGGGAAACACAGGGTGTCTGCGTACAGGGTTCCGTTTTGGTCGTAAGGTCCCCCATTGAGAACCAAATCACCACCCAAAAGAAGTTCCCATGACGTTTCTCCGGGGTAATTGTCTGTCAAAATTTCGACGACAACGATGCTTTCTCCTGCATCACATTGGGCTTTCAGATGGTCAGGAAATCCGAGGAGTACGGCCAACATCCCAACACATGCCGGGAAGGTTCGAAAAGACGAAAGAGGAAGGTTCATGGCTTGGAGAATCTTGCAGGTTGGTTCGACCCGCCTGACCAGCAGGGCGGGCGAGCGACAATTTACAACAACGCACAGGTGAAACATTTCATTCCTGGAAAAGGTTGCTTGAAAAAGTGCCGAGATCGAATGTGGATTGGAATGGTCTCCCCTTGTATTTTCGCACCATGGGAAACGATCATCACGACCACCACGAAGCGGAGCAAAATGAAATCGGAGGACCTGTGGTCTTTGCGTTGTTCCTTTTTGCCATCGTCGTCATTGCCATTGGCATGATGGCTTCCTGATTTTCCTGGACTGACACCTCAGTCTGACGTCATTCAGCTCCCTTCGCCGTAGAAGATTCGACAAGTGTCATCTCCTGAACGAGATGGCCTGCTCCTGCGTAGACATCCATGACCCACAGGACGTAGCGGATGTCCACCATGATGTTTCGGCATCTTGAAGGGTCAAACAAGATGTCGCTCATCGTGCTCTCCCAACTCCGATCGAAATTGATGCCAACCAAATGGCCCTCTCCGTTGAGGGCTGGGGATCCGGAGTTTCCCCCCGTCGTATGGTTGCTGCCTGTAAAGCAAACCACCAATTCGCCAGAATCATCCGCGTACGGGCCGTACTCGCGCGCTTCAAGCAGCTCAACCAAACGCGCGGGCATGTCAAAATCCGGGTCGCCTGGAATGTATTTCTGCAAGATACCGCGCGCTGTGCTCAACGCATTGTACTGCATGCCATCATAGGGGGCACTTCCCTCCACCTTGCCGTAGGTCAAACGCAAGGTGCTGTTCGCATCCACGGGAAACACCTCCTCAGGGAACGCCTCCCTCAACGACTTGGTGTATGCCGCGCTCAAGGCATCGATTTCCTCGCGCAACGCTCCGTACCGTGGTGCGATTTCCGTGAAGTAATGGGTGCGAAGTTTCTCCACGAGCTGGTACATGGGATCCTTGGACAATTTGGCCCACGACTTGGGGTTGTCGTTGGACAAGAGTTTGGCCATGGCCTCGGGGTTGTCAAACACACTCTTGGCATACAGGGATTCCGCCCATGCCGAGCCTCCACCTGCCTTGTTCACTTCCTCTTCGAGTCCTTGCGGAATCAATGCCTTCGGCATCCACTTCAGGTAACCCGTCACCAATCGCGCCATCAATTCCCTGTCCACCGCAGGATCGCAGTTCTTCCAAAAACCTGCCTCGGCTGCCCGGAGACTGGTCAGCAAGGCATCTCTCTCTTCCCCTTCGCCACCTTCAATCAGTCCCTGAAACCCATGGGCGTAATTCAAGGCATCCGGGCCATAATACACCCATTCAATGAACAAAGACCGGGCCTCGAGGTAGGGAAAATACGTTGCATTCAACGCCGCAATGTCCTCGATTACACTGGTTCCCGTCGTCAGTGTCAATCGCGCTTCGAGGGTGCGTTTGACATCGAGGGCGTGGAGTTCTGAAAGTCCGAGGTTTTGGCCCTTCCACTTCTTCCATGCATTGGCCACGCTGCTCTGCTTGGACGCATAGGCGATACGCAATTCATCGCTCGACGCACGTGCCGCATTGATCACAGCCAGGGCCTCATCCCGCATGTCAATGCGCATTGGATTGAGACGCTTGATCACATGTTCGACCGCATCCGATGTCAGGTATTGCTCCGTGCGGCCTGGAAATCCAAACACCATGGTAAAATCCCCTTCCTTGACCCCATCGAGGCTCACAGGAAAATGGTGGGCCGGGCGGTAGGGTACGTTCTCTTCGCTGTATTCCGCAGGGTTGTTTTGCACATCCGCATAAATCCGAAACACACTAAAATCTCCTGTGTGCCTAGGCCAAACCCAATTGTCTGCATCCCCTCCAAATTTCCCCACAGCCGATGGAGGGGCGCCCACCAGCCGAACATCCTTGAAGACGCGCGTGGTGATCAAGCAATGCATGTTGCCAAAATCGAAAGCCACCACGCGTCCTTCCAACCCCGTACCTTCTGTGGCTTCCTTGACAATCAGCGCCATTTCCTCTTCCATGCGCTTCTCCCTCTCTTCCCCACTGAGTCCCACACAGGCACGGGACAGTCGACGGGTCACATCTTCGATGCGATCAATGAACGTCGCCGTGAGGCCCGGGTTGGCAAGCTCCTCGGAGAGATTCATTGCCCAAAATCCATGGGTGAGAAGATCGTTGTCCACACTGCTGTGCTGTTGAATTTGACCGTATCCACAATGGTGGTTGGTCAACAGCAAACCTCTCGAGCTGACCATTTCTGCCGTGCATCCCCCATTGAAATGAACGACCGCGTCTTTCAAGCTGCTTTGGTTGACGCTATAAATATCCTCTGCGCTGAGCTTCAATCCCATCGCCTGCATGTCATCTTCCACGACCTCGAGCAAGGTCGGAATCCACATGCCCTCTTTGGACTGGGCAGTATGGATGCCGAGCCCAAACATCATCAGGGCCAACAAAAATCCAGGGTGCACGTTGCGTTTGTTCATGCCGGCAAGATACCCACACAGCGACTGAGACACGTACCTTTGAAGTCATGGCTTCTCGCACATCTCCTTCCCAGCTTCAGCCCCCTCCTGCCGACATGTTGGTGGACCTGCGGAGCGACACGGTGACGCGTCCCGACGCGGCCATGCGAGCGGCCATGTTGGCGGCCGAGGTCGGCGACGACGTCTTTGCCGAAGATCCGACGGTCAATGCCTTGCAAGAGCGTTGTGCGGCCATGCTAGGTCATGAAGCGGCATTGTTTTGTCCCTCCGGGACGATGACAAACCAAATTGCCATCCAAGTCCATACCCAGCCTGGAGACGAAGTGATTTGCGATCACCTTGCTCACATTTACAACTACGAGGGAGGTGGGATTGCTCGGAATTCTGGCGCCTCGGTCAAACTTGTTCAAGGTGACCGAGGACGCTTCAATCTCTCCCATGTGATTCAGGGAATGAACCCCCTCGACAGCCACTACGCCAGAACCTCCCTCGTTGCCGTCGAAGACACCTGCAACAAGGGTGGTGGGTCTGTGTGGGATCTCGATCAGCTCGCCCAGCTGTCGAGCCACTGCCGTGATGCGGGACTTCGATTCCATTTGGATGGCGCTAGGGCTTGGAACGGCTGGGTCGCTCGAGGCATGTGGGGTGATCACGAACGCCTGGTTTCCTATGGCCGCATGTTTGACAGCGTGTCGTTGTGTTTTAGCAAAGGAATGGGATGTCCGGTAGGCTCGATTCTCGTGGGTTCGGACGCTTTCATCCGAGAAGCCCATCGGTCACGAAAAGTGCTCGGTGGCGGCATGCGTCAAGCGGGCATGTTGGCGGCTGCGGCCCTCCATGCCATGGACAACCATGTCAACGACCTGACCCACGACCATCACCACGCGCAAATGCTGGAATCTGTGCTCAAAGAGCATCCTGAAGTGTCATCTGTGGACCCCGTGGAATCCAACATCGTCATTTTCACGTTGGCCTCGCTCAGCGCCGATGCCGCCGTTCGCGCGTTCGCGGACATGGGCATCGCATGCTTTGCGTTTGGACCCCACAAAATCCGTCTCGTCACCCACAGGGATGTTCGCGCAGACTCCATCGAGGAAGCCTGCCTTCGTTTGGCCTCTTGGAACAGCAAGGCCTCCCATTGACAAGGGGCTCATCAGCGCAAACAAGCCCCGCCGCTCAACCTTCAGGCACCGAGGTTCGCCCAGCGGCGTTCGCCCAGAGACGCCCTCCCCGTGACGTTCATCACGCGAGGTTCACCACGCGAGGTTCACCCGACCAGCATCTGAACGCCTCAATCCGACGTCATTGAGCCACCAAGCGGATGACTCCTGGCAACGACGTGGATGTCAAGAGGTACACCCCTGGCTCCAAGGACCCTTCCCACGACAATCCGCGCTCCCATGGTTGCCATGCCACGTCCACGTGGCGACCACGAGCGTCCAAAAGGGTCACCGTCGATGGAGAGATGGGACGTCCAAAGTCCACTTGGACCTGATGATGAAACGGATTGGGGCTGATGGTCACTTCATCCATTCGGCCAGGAAGGTCAAGTTGAGCCAAGCCCGAAGTGCACTCTTGAACCGTGATGATGATTGCATCGGAATCTGAACAGCCAGCTTCATCTGTCACTTCAACACCCACGACGAGCGTGCCCGATGCGGAAGGCGTGACGACAGCCAACGGTCCTGTTTGGCCCGTGGACCATGCATAGCTCAATCCATTCCCAAAGGGCGCCAACAGGGTGAGCGCATCTCCGACACAAGCCAAGACATCCGATCCGAGATCCACCGTGGGCACACCCACGGCATCCACCCACACAAAATCAGTCAATTCACACCCCTGTTGGTCTATGGCCACAACCTCACAAAATCCCTCGGGCAAGGCGTTGACGTTGACTCCACTGAAGATTTCACCAGCCACCTCCCATTGAACATTCATCTCCCCCGTTCCCCCAGCAATCTGCGCTGCACCCATCATCGCACCCGCATCGCAATCCGCAGTGAGGGTCAAATCCATGGACATGGCCTCCGGTTCTTGCACCTCAAAGGTTGCTGTGGATTCTGCACCGCAGAATTCGGCAACCACCTCGTACACACCTGGCAACAACGGACCGATGTTGTCACCCGTCGAAGAGAACCCAAAAGGTCCGGTCCATGAAAAATTGGCTGAACCAGGACCCGAAGACACATTCAAGCCGATGGCTCCGTTGGGGTTGAAGCCCTGCTCCAAGTTGCAGGAGACATTGGTCACCGCTCCCCCAAACCACATGTCTTCAGCTGGTGCACTGTCAATGCTAACTTCAACGCTTCCCTGATCTCCGTAATACCCATCGATTTGAAGCAAGAAAACCTCCCCTCCCTCGAGACAAGGCGTCAGAAAGCCACTTCTAAAGGCACCGGAACTGCACTCGATGTCGTCGTTGGCATTCACCAATTCAAACGTGGACCAATCCGCGCAATCCGTGGCTGACCACATGGCCACTTGCGTATCAAAACTTGTAGAGTCGTTGCAGGTCGAAATCCAATACACACCACCCTCCTCTGGCACTTGCCATTCCAGCCATTTGGTGTTGCTCAGCCCGGATTCACACCAACCTCCAAAACTGCCACATCCCCACGAAGGAGGAGCTGGTTCTCCTGGACTCACCGTCGATGTGGTTGTGTTTCCAACATAATGATCCGCATTGGCTTCAATGGGTTCCGCCAAGCACGGCAAATCACCGGCATAGTAAGACGGTTCATGGGCCACAAAACCCCACGCGTTTCCGCCACCAGTCCCGGCATAACCAGCCACCTCATAGCCACCAATGGCAAGTGCAAAATTGGACCCACCGTCACCATAACTGTCTCGGTGGAACAACACCAAAGAATCTCCGTCGCTGACACAGACTGTGGGAAAGGTGATCATGGTGTTGCTCGGCATGGGGTCGCTCGGCAAGCCTGACACGCCATTGCCACAGCCAACCTCAGAATTGCCGCCCCAAACCAACGCATCTCCGTCTCCGCATTCGGCCTCCAGCGGAAGGAGCTCCCAATAAGCCTCATAGCCCCATGCGTCGGTGCTCACTGAGACAATCAACGCAAGTGAATCTTCAGGACAAGGGGATTGAGCAAAGGCCAAAACGCCCGAAATCAGGCCTGCGGCAATGGTCAACGACAAAGCTTTCATGGGTTTGTTTTTCAATTCAACAGAAGGGTAAGGTACGAAAGACGTGGCCCTTCTTCGGCAAGTGCCTTCCTTTGCATTCCATGTTGATCCTCTTGTCTCCTGCCAAAACCCTCCTCGAGAGCCCTCTCCCGCCAAGGAAATGGCAACCCGAACCAAGTCAACCCATCTTCCAAACGGAAGCCCAAGAATGGATGAGACGTCTCCAAGGATGGGACCAAGCGAGGCTCCGGCGGGACATGAAATTGAGTCCTTCCTTGGCAGCAAAGGTGAATGATTGGCATCAACATTGGTTTCAAGCCACGCCTTCCATGGCCGGCTGGACGTTTGCCGGTGATGCCTTCAAATCCCTCGACTTTCCCTCGCTCTCACCCGACGCCCAACGTCGAGGTCAGGCTCAACTCCGAATCTTGCACGGTCTGTACGGCGTCCTTCGACCCATGGATGCCATGTGCAAGGCACGTCACGAGATGGCCCAATCCTGGGGTCGCAACGAGGTCGAACAATCCCCCGCACAATTTTGGTCCTCGCGCTTGGGTCCTTGCCTCTCCAGCGATCCTGAAACCATGAACGATGGGTGGCTTCTCAACTTGGCAAGCACAGAATACAGCGTCCCTGCCCTGCGCGACCTGTCTGCAGATGTCCGTGTGATCGAATGCTCCTTTGCTGAAATCAAGAAAGGTCGATGGACCACGGTGAGTTCCTTCACCAAAACAGCCCGAGGAGCCATGGCACGCCATGTGCTCGAACACAACCTCACCTCCCCGGACGACCTGCATACGTTTCAAGGTTTGGGCTATGTGTACCACCCAGAGCGATCCACCCCAAACTCTGTCGTTTTCGCCCGACCTTCGTGACCATGAATGTACGCACTGCAAGTCGAGGGCTCTGGACTTTGGGGATGTTCTGTCTCCTGTTTCTGTCACCCTCTTTGATACCAACCTCGTGGGGCCAAAAGTCAAAGTCCCCCAAAAACCAACCAACAACCATGGATTCTGTTTCCTATGCCTTGGGCGTCCTGTTTGCCAACAACCTCTCTGACCAAGGCTTCAATTCGCTCGACGGAGCTTCCCTTCGCGAGGGGTTTGAACACGCCTTGGCAGGAACCTCCAACCTAACACCAGAACAAGCAGACGGTCTCGTGCGACGTCATCTGACTGCGTTGAAAGAAGAAGAAGGCCAAAAGACGTTGGCCGAAGGTGAGAACTTTCTGAAGTCCAACGGTCTGGTCGAGGGCGTAGTCACAACGGCCTCGGGGTTGCAATACAGGCATGAAGTCATTGGGGAAGGTGCAAGCCCTGACGCCAACGACCAGGTCACAGTTCATTACCGTGGAATGCTAATCAATGGTGAAGAGTTTGACAGCAGCTACCGTCGCGGTGAGCCCACGAGTTTTCCTCTCAATGGCGTGATCCGCGGATGGACGGAGGGATTGCAAACGATGAATGTGGGCGGCAAAACGACCTTTTTCATTCCCCAAGACCTCGCCTATGGCGCACGTCCCGCGCCAGGAGGAAAAATCCCTCCCTATGCCGCGCTGATTTTTGAGGTGGAACTGCTGGAGGTTCGTCCTGTGGACTGACCTCTGTGGACTGACCTCTATGGACTGACCCCATCTTTGGACTGACCCCATCTTTGGACTTGGTCATGATTGACTCTGGCCTCGCCTTTGTGGCGAGGCCTTTTTGTGAAGATGTAACCCTGATCCCTGAGAAGACGTATGGTGCTCCAAACCCATCACCATGCGTTGTTTGCTCCTTTCTCTCTCGATTGCCACATCCTTGGCTTCTTCAATCGCCACCTTCGGCCAAACCGAGTTGCCTTGCGGAACTGACAGTGCCCACATTGCCATGCTCGAATCCTCACCTGATTATGGCAGGAGTTTGTTTGCAGTCCAAGCAGCAATCGAACGCATACGCGCTGAAAACCGAGTCAACATGGATGTGTACACCCTGCCGGTGGTGGTCCACGTCATTCATCGCGGATCCAACATTGGTGAAGCGGAAAACATTTCCGATGAGCAGATTTTTTCTGCGATTCAAGCCTTGAACGAAGATTTCCGCAAGATGCCTGGCACCCCTGGAGATGGCTTGGGTGTGGATACATACATTCAATTTGAACTTGCCAAACGCACACCCAACGACGAGCCAACCAACGGCATTGTTCGGGTCGACGGTCGTTCATTCGATGGTTTCTTGGACCATGGAATCGCCATGGATGCGACCCAGAATGGGGCCAATGAAATGGAATTGAAGTCCGCCACGACCTGGGGCGGGGCTGACTACGTCAATTTTTTTGTCGTCCCTGAAATCAATGGCAACAATGGCGGAAATGGCATCCAAGGCTATGCCTACCTCGCTCCGACTGGCAACGCGCTGGACGGCATCACCATCCTGTCTAATGTGTTTGGAACGGTGGGCAATTTGAAGCCTACCCACAACATGAGCAAGACAACCACCCACGAAACGGGTCACTACCTCGGTCTCTTCCACACGTTTTGGATGACCTTGACGTGCAATGCTGAATCCAACTGTGCAACACAGGGAGATCAAATCTGCGACACCCCAGCAACCACCGCGAACTCCTCGTGTCTCAACGCCGATTGCGAGGGTGCCCAGGTGGAAAACTACATGGACTACACGCCCCAAACGTGTCGTAACACCTACACGGAAGGGCAGCGCGAGCGCATGCGCGCGACATTGGAAAGTTCGCGCGCAAGCTTGCTCCAAAGCCTCGCGCTCGTTCCTGTTTCAGACCATGACCTTGTCGTCACGTCCGTCATTGACCCGGCAAGCTCGACCTGCCTGGGCACTGCGGCTCCCAGCGTGAGGGTGTTCAATCAAGGCACGGAATCCACGGAAGGATTTGAGATTCACTTCTCCATCAATGGTGGAGACACCCTGAAAAAGTCGTTTGACCACATCATCCCTGCGAACGGTGCCATCACGGTTGAATTGCCCGGCATGTCGTTTGTTCCAGGAACCAATGAACTGGTCACCATCATCAAGCAGCTTGGCCAGACTGATGATGACTTCCCCGCCAATGACACCCTACGCCATGCATTCACGATGGACATCACGGACTATTGGACGATGACGTTGACAACGGACATTTGGTACACCGAAACCTCATGGATGCTTGAGGACAGTTTGGGACAAATCATTTGGTCTGGAGACGATTACACCGCTGCATTGACCGATTATGTGGTTTCAGGTTGCATCCCTCTCGGTTGCCACACCCTGACCATTGACGACGCCGCCAACGATGGCATGACATGGGGAGGAGCCATGGTTTTGACCAACGGACATGGTGAAGTGATTGCGGAAATGAATGATGACAACTCCAATTTTGGCAGCCAACTTGTTTTCGAAGTTTGCGGCACACCGGCCGACCAAAGTGGATGTCTCGATTCCAACGGCAATGGGATCTGTGACGAAGACGAAATCGCGGGATGCCAAGACCCCTTGGCGTGCAATTGGAATCCACTGGCCCTTTTGGCTGGTGAGACATGCACCTACAGCGATGGAATCTATGACTGCGATGGATTTTGTCTTGAAGACACAGACGGAGATGGCGTGTGTGACCCCCTTGAAATTCCAGGATGCATGGATGGAGACGCGTGCAATTTCGACGCATCCGCAACCGATGACAATGCCACGTGCTTCTACGCAGACGCAATCACTGACTGCGACGGTCAGTGCTTCCACGACGGAGACGGAGACGGAGTTTGCGACGAATTTGAAGTGGAGGGATGTCAAGATCTAGAGGCATGCAATTACGACGCCAGCGCCACCGATGCCGGAATCTGCGAATACCCAGAATCGGGCTATGACTGCCAAGGACAATGCATCCTCGACACAGATGACGACGGGGTGTGTGACGAATTTGAAGTGGAAGGATGCACAGACATGGGGGCCAACAACTACAATCCCGCGGCTACTGACAATGACGGCTCATGCACCTACGACACGGATGGATGCATGGATGAAACAGCTTGCAATTACAACCCGCAGGCAACCGTTGACAACGGAAATTGCGAGTACCCCGACGCTGGATTTGATTGCCTGGGAAATGCCACAGACATCTTCACCATCGACAATCAAGAAGCCATCACGGCCTTTCCCAATCCCTTCCTGCCCGAACACAACATGGTGTTTCTGATGGGGCTGACCTCCCCTAAGCCCTCCATTCAATTGATTTCCACTGAAGGCAGGGTGGTTTGGGAAGGAGAAGGAATTCCTCAGGGTGTGGACATGCATGGATTCCCGATTCGCGACCATGTCTCCTCCGGCACCTATTTCATCCGCATTGGCTCGTCCACCTCTTCGGGCACAATTCCACTGATTGTATGGTGATAGGGTAGGTTCCTCACGGAACCGTGAGAGCGGCTCGCACCTCCTTGTGCGGGCCGTTTTTTTGTCGACTCAATGGCTTTTGTCTCATTTTTGTCCAAATCACAACCATGTTTGCTCCACTGACCGACGTGCTTCCCCTTGAAAATGATGCCGTTGTGCTCGGCCTGTTGATCTCATCACTCGGCCTTGTTTTCTACACCCATTCTCTTCCAAGGTTCAACAAGTTCTACACGTTTGTCCCCGCCCTGCTGCTCTGTTATTTCCTGCCAGCAGCCTTCAATTCCATGGGTTGGATTGACGGCGAAAAGAGCCAGCTCTATTTCGTGGCATCCCGATATCTTCTCCCCGCGAGTTTGATTCTGTTGTGTCTTTCGATTGACTTGAAAGGAATCTACAACCTCGGTCCCAAGGCCATCATCATGTTTTTCTCAGCAACGCTTGGGATCATTGTGGGAGGCCCCTTGGCCTTGTGGCTTGTGGGGAGTTTCAATCCGGAGGTGTTGGGTGGTGATGCTCCCGAAGCCTACTGGCGAGGGTTGTCGACAGTTGCTGGGTCATGGATTGGCGGTGGGGCCAACCAAGCGGCACTGAAGGAAATCTCCGAAACCACCGACAGCCAGTTTTCCATCATGTTGATCGTGGATGTGTTTGTCGCGAATTTGTGGATGCCATTCTTGCTGTTTGGTGCTGGGATGCGAACAAAGATTGATGGTTGGTTGAAGGCCGACGCCTCCGCCGTAGACGCGTTGCAAGAACGCGTGGAAAAGCTTCAAGCATCCCAGGCGAGAATTCCTTCCTTCACAGATTTGATGGTCGTCATTGCCATCGCCTTCGGTGGCGTGGCGTTGTCCCATGTTGTCGCCGATGCTGCGTCTGAATCCCTGAGCGCGTCTTTTGACCATCATCTCACCCTTCACCCTGACTCATCTCTGATTTACTTGTCTTCAGTGACCAAACAATTCTTTTGGCTTGTGGTGATGGCCACAGCCCTGGGGATTGGCTTGAGTTTCACCAAAGCCCAAGCCTATGAAGGCGCCGGGGCAAGCAAAATTGGGTCCGTCTTCCTGTACATCCTTGTCGCGACCATCGGCATGAAGATGGACATTGCGAGCCTCATTCAGAATTGGGAAGCGTATGGCTCAGCTGTCACCATTGGATTGGTTTGGATGTTCGTGCACATCGTAGTGCTCATGACTACAGCGAAACTGATCAAGGCTCCTTTTTTCTTCGTCGCAGTGGGTTCGCAGGCCAACGTGGGCGGAGCTGCCTCAGCGCCCATTGTGGCCAGCGCCTTTTCACCCGCTTTGGCTCCAGTCGGTGTCCTTTTGGCCGTGTTGGGCTACGCCGTGGGTACCGTAGGAGCCATTGTGTGCATGGAATGGATGCATCTTGTTTCCATGCCCTGAGGATTGCCCATGTCGTCAGGCGGGGCGGATGAAATACACGCTGCGTCGACGATCCTCGGGGCTTTGACCGCGCACGATCAAATCTTGCCCATACAGAACTTGATATTCCGTGTTGACTCGTGAAATCATTCGGGCACGCTGAGAGCGCAAAGTTTCAGGGGTTTGCAAGTGATCAATGCCCAACAGAGCATCCAACTCCTCTGTCTCGAGTTGCCTCAAATCTGAACCTTGAACTGTCAATGTCAACTCAGATAGCCGGGCCACATCCTCGTCCATCCGCGCAGATAGTGTCCTCCAATGGGTTCTCCTGGTGAGCACAACAAACAAGGCGGCCATCACCCCGACACCAATCACAAACGCCAAGATCAAACCAAGCAAGCGAGGCGATTCCTTCACCTTCGGCGTTGACAACGCTCTTTCTCGGTCATCAACCTCTGCCATCAACGCTTCCACATCCGCAATCGGTAGAGGCTCAATGCCATTCAACAGATCCCAAGGGAGGTTCAGAGAGTGCATGTCTCCTTCATAAAAATGTGTGGCTCCAGAATCTGTGCGGAACGTCATTCGGCCGGGTTCCTCATGCCATGACCAAAACGACTCAATGACATCGCCCTCCTTCGAGAGCAATTTGGCCGTCATCTCCGTGAAATCAAACCAAATCAACTCCCCGGCAGCGTTGTGCATGGCCATGCCCGACCCCAAAGAGGTACAACCCTTCAACTCTCCAAGCCTTGAGTCTACGAGGCCATTGATTGACCATGTCCTTGATTCAAGGTTCAATGTTCGCAGCACGTAATTCGCCGTGGCATATCGATTCTTCACACCGCGATACACATCATCGAAAATCATCACCCTTCCGGGAGAGTTCACGAATTCTACGCTTTGATCAATCATGCGATCCTCAGGATCATCTCCCACCACTGAAATCAACTGCCACGCATCCTCCGCGCCTTCAAACCTGAGCAAATCAAAATGTCTTCGCCACAAACCATATCCACCGAGCGCATGCAGTTTTCCATCATGACAGAAATGCTTGGCGCCTCCGTTGTAGCCCTGCACCAAACTTTGACTCGTGTTGTTCAGTCCTGAGGACGAATGAGCAACCCACCTCATGTCTCCGTTGACAACGATGTAAAAATCGCCACCACGCTTGTCACAACGAACTGCTTCTACTTTGCGAATGTGACCACTCGGCACTTCGAGCAAGAGTTCTGCTGAGACCCATTCACGATCAGCCTGAAGTCGATCGTAAAACTGTTGCAACACGAGCATCGACGAATAATCGTCGGGGTGCCACCAAAGATTGGAATCCGCTTGAGGGAAACGCAACGCGTGCGATGGACCGGCCCAACAAAGGGCCAGCAGGATGCCAACGAGTGTGTGATGGTAAGGAATCAAACGCATCTGACAAGCACAGCCGCAAAAAACGTTTGCGCACAACCAAGGAATGCGTTATAACGCGTTACAACTCGTTTACAACACGAAACAGCAACGAAGCCAAACCAGTGTCTCGACGGGTTGCCGATTTTTCATATGTGATGTCAAGAGGGGCCAAATGAGAGGGGCCAACTTCACCAAAACACTTAAACTCAACGACACCACTTAAAGGCACCTCGCGGTGCCTTTTTGATATCCCAATGTTTGGTATCCCAATGGAAGATCCTGCGCGAATCCATTCTCCACCCCTCACCCATCAAATTGACCGTGCCCCTTGAGTTCGCGCTTGGCTTGGTGGTACAATTGACTGTGAGAATTCGGCTTCACCAACACTGGAACAACCGCCTCAACATCGATCCCGGCTGCACTCAGCGCATGGACCTTTTCTGGATTGTTCGTCATGAGCCGAACAGCATTCCACCCGAGCGTCTTCAACATGGCAGGAACCATCTCATAGCTGCGGGCATCCTCATCATGACCCAGCGCAATGTTGGCTTCAAACGTATTCAAACCCTGGTCCTGAAGGTTGTAAGCCTTCAGCTTTTCGACAAGACCAATGCCTCGTCCCTCCTGTCTCAGGTACAACAACGCTCCTCCTTCCTTGGCAATTCGCTTGAGAGACATTCGAAGTTGCTCTCCACAATCGCAGCGCAACGATCCCATGACATCCCCCGTCCAACACTCTGAGTGAACCCGGATCAGCGGGGTCCCACGTGGTTTGATTTTGGAAAGGAGCATCACATGCGGCTGACTCTCCACACCGCTCCCAAAGGCCCGAACCTCAAATTCGCCGTGTTCCGTGGGCAATTCCGCAATCACCTCAGTATTCATGATGCAAAGATAGCGGGTTTGCAAGGGTGGTTGTGTTGGTTGACCATTGGACCAAAAAGAAAGGGAGGCCCACAAGGCCTCCCTTCCATTCAAAGACGTCTCGGCTTACAGGCAGCTCGATCCGAAGCTGGCCAGGAATGACAGCAGGTCTGTCGTCGTGACAGAGCCGTCACCGTCCAAATCAGCGGGACAATCATTGCCTTGGTTGGGGTCAAATTCACATGACCCATCATCTGTGTTGGCAAACTGATTGTAATTCAACGCTGCGTCGTAAGTGCAACCCATGACAATTGCAGTACCACATGAACCATCGTCGATGGTTGCATAGGGGTTGAATTCTGTGAAGAATGGGCTGGTGCATCCCTCCACATCCTCAACAACCTGGCACGCAGCACATTCATTCCAACACACAGCCTCGAGGACCACATCCTCTGAGAACGTCAACGTGCGGTTGGTGTATCCATCAATCGTGCTCGTGCAGGCCGTTCCCTCTACGAATTCCTCTTGCATGTTCCAGCCATCCAGGGTGAATTTGTATTCCACCGTTCCCGTGGCCAATGTCAACGTGACTTCGTACACACCATCTCCATCGCCATCCAGCATTTCCGTGCATGATCCGCACCATCCATTGAACGAACCGTTCAAATTAACCGTGCCATATGTTCCTGCATACTGAGACATGTCAACGCGGAATGTCACGCTGGCTGGAGGAGTTTGATCGGCACATGATGTGCAGCTTCCAAACGTGTCATTCGTGCTCGAACCCGCATCCGTCGTTCTGTTGGCGTAACCAGCAAAGTCCGTGACAGGCGCACACGACGCACCTCCCACCATGTCGTCCACGAGTTGCTCCTGATCTGCAAATCCGTTGATTCCATACTTGTACTCAATCTCTCCCGTCAAATCAGCGATTTCAACACTGAAGATTCCGTCGCCGTCAGGGTCCGTCAATTCGTTGTAACCATCGTTGGCACACCATCCGCACCACGGACCAGTCACAAAGACGTCCGTGAACGAGGTGGCCCCGTTCACCGTCGATCCAGCAGCATCGATGCAAGACATGTCCACATTGAACACAGTTCCACCTCCTCCGTTTCCGCCGTCACATGCACCACACGTGTTGTAGACGTCTGAAATATCTTCAGCTCCAGCAACCCAAAGACGGTTGGCATAGGTCGCTCCATCCGTCACAGGTGTGCAATCTCCTGCACCAATCAAGTTCTCTTGAACACCATCCACAATCCACAGATATTCCATGTCTACGTCCGGTGCGGGATCAAAAGTGACCGACCACGTTCCATCACCATTGTCTGAGGCCACCGGACCTGCCCCTGGATCCCAGCCCCAGAAAGGACCCGTCATGCGCACTGCCGAAGGCGTCGCATCGCATACATCGACCGTGGCAACCAGCACTGAGGGAGCCGCCACACAAGCCTCACAGCTGTTGAAGCACACCACATCCAACACCTCGGCAGACCCTGAGCGTTCGTGCACGCGGTTGCTACCGCCCACACCATTGTTGACCCCGCAACCAGCCGAGATGAAGTCCGCATTTTCTTCGCCGTCATAAACTGCCACGCTGTCTACAACCGCCGGGCCGTTGTTGAATTTGTATTGGAAAGACGCCGGACCCGATACGTTCACCGTGGCCGTCCAAATGCCATCTCCATCAGAGTCGTCCATGGCCACCGCACCAAATTGCCACGCTGGCGTCGTAAATGACCCAATGAGGAACATACCCTCAGGGTCCACTGTGATTTGAGAAGCATCCACCTGGAAGGTCACATCGGCGGCATCTGGATCGATTGCACAAACCTCAGCACATTGTCCAAAACATCCCTGCACCGACATCGCAGCACCCACAACAACCTGGACTGAGCGGTTTCCGCCACAATCCAATTCTTCCCAACCCCCTGCACCGTTCTGAAACTTGAACTCATAGTTGGCTGCTTCAAGGGATTTGGTAATACTCCAGGATCCATCCCCATTGTCAGCCATCGCTTCGCCCGACCAACCGTTCATCGCACCAGCAATGAACATGCCGTCCGCAGCGACTTCAATGTTGTCGGTCAACACGGTAAACGTCACATCCACCGTTTCAGCCACGTTTCCGCAAGGCAAGCATGCACCAAAACACACCGCAGGAAGCACCTCATCAGCCCCACCCACTGTGTATGACCGGTTGAAATTGTCCGCTGCATTACCACAGGCTGGCGGAACGATTTCCTCCAAGCCCCAATTGGGCCCGTTCAAATACTTCCACTGAATGGTTTCTCCTTCAAGCACCATCGCGGTGTGTTCCCAAATACCGTCTCCGTTTGAGTCATCCATGGGCGTACCACCGGCTTGCCATCCTTGAAACGAACCCGCAATGAATACACCAATGGGATTGACACTTGCCACCTCGTTCATGTCAACACGGAACGTGATGGCACGCTCTTGGGCTTGTTCAGTTGGACAAGCATCGCAACTGTTCCAGCAAACCGGGTCCAAGGTTTGGCTCGAATATGCCGCCAATGAACGGTTTGTGTAGCCGTCAATGGTCGAAGTACAAGCCTCTCCACCCACGAAATTTTCCTGATCAGTCCAACCGTCCACGGTGAACTTGTATTCAATGGTGTCTGGAGCGACCGTCACCGTGAGTGAGTAGATGCCGTCGCTGTTTTCGTCAGTCATTACAGCGCATCCACCGCACCAACCGTTGAACGAACCGTTCAAGTTCACCGTCGTGAACGATCCCGAGTATTGGGACATGTCAACTTGAAAGGTGATGTCGACAGGTGGGGCATCGTTACACACGCCATCGCACGACCCGTACTAGTCGTTTGCAACCGAGCCAGCCTGGATTTGGCGGTTCGCATAACCATTGTAGTCCGTAACCGGAGCGCAAGAAGCACCTGCTACCATGTCGTTCACCAAGTTTTCCTGATCCGCAAAACCATTGATGGCGTATTTGTATTCAATCAGGCCCGTGTAGGATTCATCCAAGGTCACCGAATAAATGCCATCACCGTCAGCATCGGTCATGGTGTTGAACGCGTCGTTGGCGCACCAACCACACCAAGGACCGGTGACAAAGACATTGCTGAAACCCTCAGGGGCACAAGTCATGTCTACGTTGAACGTTGTTTGGGCTTGCGTCAAGGATGCCCAGCACAACGCAATGAAAATTAGAGAATAGCGCATGATGCGAAAACTTTGATATTTGAAGACTCGACAGTTCGACGAACTGCACAAAGTGAACGATGAGGATTCATTTTCCCATGTTAAATATACAACAACATGCCGAACAATGTGTCAAAAACACACCATCTTCTTCTTCAAGGGAACAAAAGCAGCAATGAAA
>JBEARC010000113.1:0-15458 GCA_041163465.1 Bacteroidota bacterium | reverse complement strand
CAATGTGAGTGCGAGCTTGGAGCAGGGCGAAGGAGTGTATTCCACCCAGCGAGAGGTCAAGAAGGTTTTGGTTGTGGCAATTACGTCGAACCGGGGATTGTGCGGTGCCTTCAACAACAACATTGTGAAACTTGCCTCCAAGGCTATTCAAGACGCGAAGGATGCAGGTCAAACGTGCCACGTGTTGCCTTTGGGCAAGAAGGCTTTGGATGCAGCCAACCGTTTGGGATGGACAAAGGCTGAGGGTTACGGTCAGGTAGCGACGACGCTTTTTGACAATTTGGATTTCGCCAACGTGTCGGAGGTGGCCAACAAGGTCATGGCTCAATTTGTCTCGGGTGCATATGATGAGGTGGTTCTTGCCTACAACCAATTCAAAAACGCGGCCGTTCAGATTGCCACCAAAGAGCCGTTTTTGCCGATGTTGCCGGAGTCAGTGGAAGATGACGCTGTGGTGAGCACGGATTACATTTTTGAGCCCAACAAGGAAGAGATTGTGGAGCGCATGCTTCCCAATGCGTTGAGGGTTCAATTGTACAAGGCGCTGTTGGATAGCCACGCTGCAGAACATGGGGCGCGGATGACGGCCATGCACCAAGCCACGGACAACGGCGGTGAATTGCTTCGTGATTTGCGAATCACATACAACAAGGCACGCCAAGCGTCAATCACCACAGAGATCTTGGAAATTGTCGCTGGCTCCGAGGCGCTCGACGGATAAACCAGGTCCCGCCTGTCTGGCACAATTTGTGGTTAGCTTCGGTCCATGGGATTGAGGCTCCGAATTTTTCTCGCAATGATGGTTGTGGTGGTCTGCGCATTGCTGGCCACGGGATTCGTAGCGTACCGGCACAGTGTGGACGCGGAACGGGCATACAACGCCCGCCGTTTGCTCAGGAAGGAGGCGGCGCTCCAACGAAGTCTGAGCTACATGATTGAGCGGATGGGAGGCACCGTCACGCAGGACAGTCTTTCGGTTGTGTTTACAGACCGCATTTGCGAACTGGCAGACGTCCACAGCCTGACGTTTTCGTTGTACAACCAGCTCGGGGGCTTGGTGACGACCTCAGCTGGACCAGGTGTTCCAGACAGCACGGTGGCTTTGACATTGCCGGATTGGGTGGTAGAATCTGCACGAAATGGAGCAGGTAGAACCGTCATGCCTGCTGTACGAGGTGGTACAGAGGTTGTTTGGCCCTTGTTGGATAATCAGGGGGTGCTCTTGGCCCTAGGTCATGTACACTATGATCCGAGGGTAGTGGATGCCGCTGATTGGAGGGCATTTTTGTCACGACTGGCCCCGGTGTACCTCATCCTCTTGTTGCTCGTCGGTCTGTTGGCTTTTTCCTTGACGCAATCGGTGGTGGGCCCCTTGAGGAAACTCAAATCGGACATGCAGTCCAACCCCCTGGAACGAACGGAGCTCGAGCCACTATCGTTCGACGCTCAAGATGAAATTGGGGCCTTGGTTGCGGCGTACAACGCGCTGTTGTTGCGTCTGAAGGTGAGCATGGAGGAACGCGGAAAACTGGAGCGTGAGGGAGCTTGGCGTCACATGGCACAGCAAGTGGCCCATGAGATCAAGAATCCCTTGACCCCGTTGCGTCTTGGGGCACAACATCTTCTCCGTGCGCATAAGGATGGTGTTTCGGATTTTGACTCCCGCGTCGAGCGCTTCGTGGCGACGACCATCACACAGGTCGATACCTTGACACACATTGTCGAGGGCTTTGCCATGTTGGCCAACGATGGTCTGTCGACGCCAGAGCGCGTGGATGCGCGAGAGGCATTGAGGGATGTGGCAGGATTGTTTGGATTTGAACAGGTTCAAGTGGTGCTGCCAGAGGAGAGTCTTTGGATTCATGTAGACCGAAACAGATTCATTCGGGCCATGACCAATTTGGTCAAGAATGCGGTGGAGGCTGATTCAACGCGCGTGGAGTTGAGGGCATCTCGAAGGAGCGCCGATGTACTCATTGAGGTGGAGGACAATGGCGTAGGCATTTCAAATGAGAAGGTTGAAACCATTTTTGAGCCCAAATTCACGACCAAAACACACGGTTTGGGCTTGGGCCTTGCCATGGTTCGTGCCTTTGTTGAGGGGGCGCATGGCGCTGTGACGGTTCGCTCTCAGCCCGGTCAGGGTTCATGTTTTGTCGTGGTGCTTCCTGAGGCAGCTTGAGGGATGACCAGAAGCAGTCTGTCCGCATCATGCAATCACTGGGTACAAGACTGGGCGACTTGGTGATGCATCGTTCATGAATGGCGCCACACCGAGGTGCAGGAGCCACATCCCGTCTGAGACGTTTTGAGGGGTGTAGACCATCTCTGTGATGGTACTAGATGGTCGAAGGTTGTTGGGGAGCCCCCAAAACGCGTGATGGGCCTCCAATCGCCCGCCATCCACTTCTCGGTCAACCGAGGGAAGGTCAATCAGCAGGTGCTGCACACCATGTGCGGCCAATTGTTGGGTAACCTCTGCAGACAGGTAGGGCGGGTTGGTATTGGACCAATTTTGGGTTGTTTTGCTTGGATCGTTGGGCAGGGTTCTGATGACCAAGGCCGGTGGCCATTGCAACTCAGCCATGGCATCTAGCGCGTCAGGCTTCACAACCCAATCTCCTCCCAGCTGTTGAGGTTGCACGGTAATGACAGCGCATGGAAAAAAGGCCGGACGGTTTCGAAAAAGTGGGTCAACTGGGTGCACAACCGGGGTGATGTGGCCCATGCACTCGGTGTGGGTGCCATGACCATGTGGATTGAACGAGATGTTTCGAAAATTCACCGAACCACCTTCCACCACAGCTCCCACAAATCCATCGCCTCGTACAGGGGTCATGGATGGCGGGGGTACGTACCATGCAGAAGGGTTGGGTTGTCCATCAGCGGCCAATGGAATGCTGAGATCGATCGGAGAAGAAAGGTCGGCTTTGTGGACCACACCTTTCCACACAAATTCACAGGTCATGGACGCAAGAAACGAAGAAAGGCGCCACGAGGGCGCCTTTCAACATTCATACGATGTGTATTGACTTACTCGAAGAGGAAGCCAAGACGCAACATGCCTGTGGAGTAAGTTCCCAGGAAGTTGGTGCCATTGTAGTAAGCACTGCGCACAGGGTCGTTCACTTGGTCGTAGTTCTCGGGAGACTGCTCGTTCCAAGTGCTCCACAGGTTGTCAACAGCGCTGTAGATGCCTGCGTTTTCGCTTGCGTCCCATGGCTCACCATTGATCACGTAGTTGACCTCTTGGTTGGTGCTCCACTGGTAGCCGCTCTCGGTGGCAGTGTTTTGGACGAAATCAGACGTGTTTTCGTCTCCGAAGCCACCGTCAAAGTACATGTTGAACGCGTTGTTGTCGCTGGCTGTGATTGTTGAGCTGATGCCGGAGGTTTGTGACAAACGCAAGCCTGCCTCAAAGCCGACGTAGATGGCGTCGTTGAAGTAGTAGTCCGCACCAAACAACAAGTCGAGGTTCAAGGTGTTGGACTTCACGACGTTTTGGTAGGACCACACACCCCAGTTGGCGGGGTCTGGCTCATCTTCCCAGAAGGCCTGATCCACAGTGCTTCCATCGATGTTCAAGGCGCTGAATTGATCGCGCTTCAAGGTCAAAGAAGACGTTCCGTAACCTGCGGCAACCGCGAAATAAGGAGACAAGTTGTCGGTGCCTCCAAAATGGATCTCGTAACCCACACCGACTTCGAGGCTTGAGTGGATGTTGGTGAGGTACAAGTCAGGGTGCGTTTCGTTGGCGGCTCCAGCCTGTCCCAAAGAGTTCTCAGGCACGACCAGGAACTTGTTTGTGGTGTTGTTGAGACCCAAAGTCAAACGGAAGGCGCGATCGTCATCCATGAAGTTTCTGTACTTCAATGTAGACGCTTGGATGGGGTTCCCTCCGAAAGGATTGAAGGAGACCTCAATGTTGTGCTCGCCGCCCAACTGCTTTTGAGCCTGGGCTGCGGGGAGTGCCATTGCAGCAATGGCAAGGGTGAACATCAGTTTCTTCATGACTGAAATTTAGGTTTCAATGGTTTTGGTGGTGCAAGAAACGCACGCAGAGATGAATCACAGGACCTTGGTTTATGAACATCCCAAACAAGGATTGTTGAAAACCGAGGCAAGAATAGGGCATTTCATCATTCGACCGTGACACTTTTCGCGAGGTTTCTCGGTTGATCGACGTTGCACCCCCTCAACAACGCAATGTGGTAGCTCAAAAGTTGCATGGGAATCGCGGTCAAAAGAGGGGCCAATGCTTCATGAATTTTGGGCACCTCAAACACGTGGTCTGAGAGCGCCCGAACTTTCTTGTCTCCCTCGGTGACAATGGAGAAAATTCGACCCCCTCTTGCTTTGACTTCTTGGATGTTGCTGACCACTTTGTCGTACACCTCATCCTGGGTGGCGATGAAGATGACAGGCATCTCTTGGTCAATCAATGCGATGGGGCCATGCTTCATTTCTGCTGCAGGATACCCCTCGGCATGGATGTAACTGATTTCCTTCAGTTTCAGCGCACCCTCGAGTGCCACCGGAAATTGGTAGCCTCGCCCCAAATACAAGGCATTGTCTGACGAGGCGAACGTTGTGGCCACGTGAAGCAGGGGTTCCGCCTTGGCAAGCACGCGATCCACCAAACTAGGCACATTGCTCAGTCCCGTGATCAACCTCAAGAATTCTTTGTCTTCGAGGTTGCCCAACTTGTGTCCCAAATGGATGGCCATGGCTGTGAGGACGGCCACTTGTGCCGTGAACGCCTTGGTGGATGCCACACCAATTTCAGGTCCTGCGTGGGTGTAGGCTCCGGCATGGGTTTCTCGGGCGATGCTCGACCCGACCACGTTGCACACGCCAAAGACGTGGGCGCCCTGTTTTTTGGCCAAACGAATGGCCGCAAGCGTATCTGCCGTTTCCCCGCTTTGTGAAATGGCAATGACCACATCATCGGGTCGAATGATGGGGTTTCGGTACCGAAACTCCGAAGCGTATTCCACCTCCACAGGAATCCTCGCCAAGGATTCAAACAGGTATTCCGCGACAAGTCCCGCATGCCAGCTGGTTCCACATCCAATGATGAGAATTCGCCCGGCCCTGTTCCAAACGTCCCAATGGTCGTCAACCCCAGACATGTGAATTTCCCCGGTTTGAAGGCGAACCCTACCCCGGATGGAATCCTGGATGGAACGCGGTTGCTCGAAGATTTCTTTGAGCATGAAATGGTCGTATCCTCCTTTCTCGAGCGATGCGATTTCCATTTCAATGGCGTGGATTTCGGGGGTGATGACGACGTCTCCGATGGTGCGAATGTTCAACTCACCGCTTCGATGCATGGTTGCCACCTCCTCGTCTTCGAGGTAGACCACATTTTTCGTGTATGCCACAATGGGCGTGGCATCAGATCCTACAAAGAACTCGTTGTTGGACCCCACACCGATGACCAGGGGACTCGATTTGCGGGCCGCAATCAGCCTGTCAGGCTGTTCCTGATCCAAGACGACGATGGCATATGCACCCACAACCTCCTTCAAGGCCACGCGCACGGCGTCGGGCAAATCCAGACCCGAGGAGGCCCGGACTTCTTCGATGAAGTGGGCAAGAACCTCCGTGTCTGTATCGCTGACGAGCTTGTGACCACGATGCGTCAGAAGCTCTTTGATGGCCTCATAGTTTTCAATGATGCCATTGTGGATCAGGGCGATTTGGCCCTTTCCGCCGAGATGGGGGTGAGAATTGACGTCGTTGGGTGGCCCGTGGGTGGCCCAACGGGTGTGGCCAATGCCAATCGTTCCCGTTGGCTTGTTTTCTCCGATGTGGTTGGTCAAATCAACCACCTTGCCCTTCTTTTTCTCGACACGGATCAGGCAACCTTCTTCCAGCGTGGCAATGCCGGCGCTGTCATACCCTCGGTATTCAAGTCGTTGGAGTCCTTCGATTAAGATGGGGAATGCTGGGTTGGGACCCAGATAACCTACGATTCCGCACATGCCTCCGAAGATACTCCGTCAGTGGCCAATCGTCAAAACCAGATGGGCCCCTTCTTCGCGATCTGTGCCTTCAAGCACAACCCCCGCAACCGAGATGCCCGCCCGGTTGGAAACGATGTACAAATCAGGGTTGGACAACTCACCATTCAGCATCCCCTGCACCGTGCTGCTGAGGTTGAATACATACCGCTTGGAAGCGGCGTCGTAGTTGCCATTGATGGAGATGGGGGAGGTTTGGTCTGGCGTTGAGACGTTGTTCCCACCGGCACCTTTCATCAGCACAAACAACTGGTCCTGAGGCGCAAACCGTTTGTTGAACACATGCTCATCCACGGGCAACACGAGCTCCGCCTTCAGCACGGTCAGGTCGCCTTCGAGACTGTCCTTCAGTGAGGCCAAATGTGGAATGCGCAACCGGGTTTTGCACCCGGAAGCAGAAAGCACGAATGCCTTGTCGCGGCCTTCCAAGGAATCGAGACCGTCCTGAAGTTGGGCCAATTCACCCATCCAGTGATGAGAAAACACGTTGATTCTGGCACTGAGCGGACTGATCAAAAAATCGTAAAACGTGGTGTCCGTCTCGTTGTGATAGTGCAGGCGCATCACGCTTAATCCGCTGCTGATGTCCAGGGCGCCGATGCCATGTCCACCGCCTGCGTGTCGCACCAAAATTCCAGGCAGATACTCCGTCCAAGAGGCGTTGTCGTCGAATGTGGCCGTATCCAGTTCCAACAAGGTTTGGCCCACATCCACGGACAAGGGAAGCCGAAGCTGAGGAGACAAGGTATCATCGCCCACAACCAAATCCGCGTTGGGCTCGATGTTCCAAGGACCTGAACCTGCCATGACCCACTCTTCACCTGTGGTGGCAGGCCATTGGTTGCTGTAGTAGGCGCTGTCAATGTCCAAACCATTGGCCAGGGGTTGCACACTGAATTGTTGGGGAAGGGGTTGGCCGTACACGTCGCCAGTCCATCTGATTTGCAAGAACAAACTGTCGGCCACAGGTTGTGTTCCAAAACTCACGTCCGGAGCTGAAAGGCGAAGTTGGGTCGCAAGGGCGGCTTCCACCCATCCAAAGCGGGGAACGAACACTCTCCCCACCAATCCCGTACTCAACTCACTGGTTTCGAGGCTGTCCTCACGCACAGTGTGCAGGGTCAGTGTCAAGGTGTCCACGACGGACACATCAAGCAGTTCAGCATTGGGCTGAAGCCCAAGACCGATGTCTGTTTGTGGTTTGGTGCACCCTAGAGTGCACGCCACCAAGCATCCAAAAAAGAAAGCGACTGTCGGGTGGATGCAGGAGTGGGTCCTCTTCATGAGGGCACGAAGTTCATCAAGAACTCGACTTACTCCGCGACAGCCTCAGTTTTTCCCTCGAGAATCGTGTCGTAAAAGGCGTTAATTTCTGTCACGAAGCCATCCTCACCCGCGTAAGACAGGACGGGCTTGTCCAAGCTGCTCAACGTGTTTTGGGCTGCCTCCGACAGGGCTTCAGAACCCACAATCACAGCATCCGCATGACGCATGGCCATGCAATTGAGGTTGTCAAACGTCGGATCAGCGATGCACTCCAACGATTCCGAGGGGATGCCATGTGCCTGAGCTTTTTCGGCCATCCGCGTGTCCAAGCTGCCCTCAAAACCTTCGTCATAGACGCTGTACACAACCTTGGCTTTGGCGAAATAGGGTTCATCTGCAAACACATGCTTCAGGTAGAGCGGAACCATGCTTGTCATCCAACCACTGCAATGCACAATGTCAGGTGCCCATCCAAGTTGACGAACTGTTTCAAGCACGCCGCGGACGAAGAACAGACTTCGCTCGTCGTTGTCAGCGAACATTACCCCCTTGTCATCGCGCAGCACAGCCTTTCGCTTGAAGTACGTGTCGTTGTCAATAAAGTACACCTGAATTCGAGCCGTGGGGATGGAAGCCACCTTGATGATCAGCGGATGGTCTGTGTCGTCAATGCTCAAATTCATCCCCGACAACCGAATGACTTCATGAAGCTGATGCCTGCGTTCGTTGATTTTTCCAAAACGAGGCATGAAAACGCGAATTTCTTTGCCTTTCTCATGCGTCCCTTGAGGCAACATGCGGGAAACATGGCTCATGGTGGTTTCCGGCAAATAAGGGGTCAGGTGCTGAGAAATGTAAAGAACTCGGGGCTTATTCATGTTCTGCGTATCGTCGGTGAAACGGATTGCTAAGATAGGTATTTTTGGGCCAAAATCCAAGGAAAACAAGGGGTTTCAGCCCCAAACCCTACTGAATCAATGGTGATTTTGCGTTCGTTGTCGGACCTTGCTCAGTGGCAAGATTCTGTGGGTTGGCACCAAGGTGTGGGGGGATTTGTTCCGACCATGGGTGCGTTGCACGAGGGTCACGAGGGCCTCATTCGGCAGGCCGTGCAATCTTCGGATGTCGTGGTTGTTTCCATCCTAGTCAACCCTACACAGTTCAACGATTCACGAGATTTTGATGGGTATCCCAGGACGCTGGAATCTGATGTACGAGCAGCCACATTGGCCGGTGCGCACGCGGTGTTTGCGCCGACACCCGAGGAACTGTACGGAGGCACCCCGCACGCACCCCATGTGCATTGGGGTCCACTGACCCATGGGTATGAAGGCGCCCATCGCCCTGGCCATTTTGACGGTGTGATTGCGGTGGTCGACTTGCTTTTTTCAGTGGTTCGTCCCCGTGTGGCCGTGTTTGGAGAAAAGGACCTGCAACAGGTGGCCGTGGTGAAGCGTTTGGCCAAGGAGAGACATCCCGGGGTGAGAATTGATGTGGGACGGCTGGTCCGTGATGCCAATGGATTGGCGTTGAGTTCTCGCAACGCCCGACTGGGTGAGCATGGCATCCGAGAAGCGTTGTCGCTTTCGCAGGCGCTTTTTCAGTTGAGAGATGCGATTCTTCCAGGGATGGATTCCGGCGGTTGGGACGCATGCTTGGAGCGTGCGCGCCATGTGCTTGCGAACAGCCCGGGATTGACGATGGAATACGTGGACATTGTGGATGCTACCACCTTCAAGCCTGCGCGCAGCGCTGGAATCCATCCCATCCACGCCATTGTAGCCGGGCATGTGAGAGGTGTTCGTCTCATCGACAATGTGTCGTTGATGGCTTGATTTTGAGGGGTGTCGAGAACTGCAGATAGTTTCGGAACTTCGTCCAAAATCTTCGTCATGGGTTCAGTTGGTCCAACTCAAATTCTTCTCATTGCCCTCGTTATTTTGCTTTTGTTTGGGGGTCGAAAAATTCCTGAGCTGATGCGCGGTTTGGGCCAGGGCATGAAGGAATTCAAGGACGCCTCGAGCGGCAAAGACGACAAAAACAAGTCGGCCAAAGACGATTGATGCACGGGGTGCGCGAAGACAGGTTTTCACGGATTGCGAATGCATTATCGCAACGAGGCCTTGGGTGGAAGGTTGCGGTCGTCGTGTGTTGGGTGATGGGCTCGGGAAAGGTCGCCGGTGCCAAGGAGGTGTGTTGCAGCCAACACCATGTCGCGTCCGATTCATTGTTGGCCCCCGTTGAGGTTGTGTACGATTGGGAACAGACTTGGGCTGAATGGTGCGCAACAGCCCATTGTGTGAGCTCTGACACCTCGCTGTGGGGTGTGCCGGACCTCGATTTGCCCTCATTGTGGCGGTCGGATTCTGCTGTGACCGCGCCGCGGTTGGCGGCTTTGGATGCCTTGAGCGTGCTTGACCTGCGGTGGAATCCGGTGGCCCAACGCAGGATAGAAACCTTTGCGGTTCGCAGGACCAAGCACTTGGGTACGATGCTCGGCCGCAGTGCAATGTATTTCCCGTTGTTCGAGGAGGTGCTGGATCGCCATGATTTGCCCCTCGAGCTGAAATACTTGTCCGTGGTTGAAAGCGGCCTGAACCCGGAAGCCCGGTCACCGGCTGGTGCTCGTGGATTGTGGCAGTTCATGTATTACACAGCCAAAGCCGAAGGGCTTCGAATTGACGCATACGTCGACGAGCGAAGGGATCCTTTGGCTGCCACAGAGGCGGCTTGCCGTCATCTCAAGCGGCTTCACGACATGTACGGAGATTGGTACTTTGCGCTGGCAGCCTACAATGCGGGCCCTGGCAACGTGAACAAGGCGATCCGACGCTCGGGTGGGAAGACCAATTATTGGGAAGTGCGGCCGTTTCTTCCACAAGAAACACGGGACTATGTACCCAATTTCATCGCGGTGGTGTACCTGATGTCGTACCACGCGGATCATGGCATTTTTCCTCAACACGTGCTTCCCACAGCTCTGGAGGTGGACACCTTGCATGTGGAGGGCCCCCTGAGGTTTGACCAAATCGCACACGCCACAGGGAAGAGCGAGGCGGAGGTGGCCGCACTGAACCCCATGTACCGGATGAACATCATTCCTGGTCCTGGGGAGCTTTTTCCGGTTCGGTGGCCGGTGTCAGAGATCGGCCAATTCATGACTTCTGAAGCATCCATGAGGGCTTACAAACCGGAATTGACACCCACCATCACATACGAGCCTGAGCCTGTGATTTACAGGGTTCAAAGTGGGGATGTGCTTGGCACCATTGCCCAAAAACACGGTGTGAAGGTCTCTCAATTGAAAGCGTGGAACGACCTTCAATCCTCGACCATTCGCGTTGGACAAAAACTCATCATTCATGCGAATCCCAACAAAATCTAAGGACGGCATTGTCGCGTTGTTGTTGGGAGGGTTGTGGATGATGATCGCGGGTTGTCAAGGCGACGGTGCCCGCATCGCCTTGCCAAGCAAGGTGGGTGCGGCTGGCGAGTTGGTGGTGGTGGCGAGCCAAGAGGTTTGGGAAGGCGAGGCGGGAGACACCCTGCGCGCATGGATGGGGCAGCCGTATCCCGTGTTGCCGCAATTCGAGCCATTGATGGACCTCGTGCATCTCGAGCCGGAGGTGTTTGACCGGTTTTGGAAGCCCCACCGCAACATTTTGGTGCTCGAAGTGGCCGATCGCGTGGACACCCAAGAACCTTCGGTCGCCATGTTCAGGGACAAGTACAGCCGTGGCCAAGTCTACATGGTGGGGAAGGCAAAGACCTCAGCGGATTTGGCTCAGGCCCTGTGGGCTCGAGGTCGCGAAATGGTCAGCCTGCTTCATGCCGAGGAAGTGTCGAGGTTTGCGGACATCGTGGCTTTGAGCCCCAACGAGGTGTTGGCACGGGACTTGGCGGAACAGTGGGGTGTTGAGGGAGTGTGGCCGAGGGACGCGCGTTTGGCCCAAAACGACAGCACATTCACATGGATCGACAGGCAATTGACCCGGCTCAAGGGTGGTGACAACCACGATGTTCAGCAGGGATTCTTCATTCACAGCGAACCCTACGTGAGCCAGGATCAGCTGGGGCTTGAGCCCATTCTCAACCGCCGGGATGCGTTGACGCGTGCCTACGTGTCAGGACCGACGCCGGGCAGCTTCATGACGACCGAGCGTCGTTTTTTCCCTTCCTACGAGGAGATTCAATGGGACGGCCATTTTGCCATGGAGGTTCGCGGGCTTTGGAAAATGGAGGGCGACTTCATGGGGGGCCCATTTTACAGTTTGACCTTGGTGGATGAGGCCAATGGAAGGTTGCTCACGATCGAGGGATACGCCTACGCCCCCTACTTTGACAAACGCCCTTACATCCAAGAGGTTGAAGGCATCGTGAAGCGCGCTGTCCTGAGAGACGGAAGCCGCTGAATTCAGGGTTGGTGATGGCTTGAGGATGCGGACGAGGCATGGTGCCTCGGCGTGACCACGTCAATGCGAGACCACAAAGGTTGCACCGGCCATGGTCTGCCTGTTGACCCCCACCAAGGTCAAACGGTAGGATCCAGCAGGCCAATGCGTGACCTGAAGTTCACGGGTCGATGCGGGGGCATCAAGCACAAGTTCACCCTGGGAATTGTGAATCAACACGCGAGAAGGGGATTCTTTCCTCGGCTGCGTCATGTCCCATCGAACCACATGCGTGCAAGGGTTGGGAGACAAGGTCAGGGCGACCGATGATTCAACGACAGAATCATCCACATCGAGCGACACGTCGCCGCGTGCAAAGGCATACTGGCCTTGGCGGAGTTTGGAGATTTTGAACAACCCACTGCCGTTGCTTAGTGAGCCCGCTTGCCATTCGTAGTCGGGGTATTGGACCCATGCCTCCCCAGCGCTGGGCCTCCACGCCAAGAAGGCTCCTTCTTCGGTGTCGCCGTACAACCCATGGTCAAGGTCGTTGACACCGTTGCCCACGTAGTTCAATCTCGCGTCGAGCAGGGGAGCGTCAGAAGCACTGTCGTCCCACGTTCCATCCACCACCCAAAAATGGGTGTCGCTCAGGGTTTCGACATACGCTGCCGCAGGGCCGGCATCTGGCGCCGCCCAGTGATGTTCGACCCTCACAAGGATGCTGTCACCTTCCGCCATCTCATCACAACCCACCCGCATGTCCACCCAGGGGAGGTTGGCCAATCCCGTGGGTTGGGTGATGGCGAAGGTGTGGTCAAGCCTGCCTTGATTCAACCTCCCGTCCGCATTGACGCCCAGCAGGACAAAGGGATCTTCATGCCAAAACGTCACCTGGTCAAATTCTCCTCCCACACGCGCATGCACCAAGGTGGTGTCCCAAGAGGCATTCCACAGCGTGAGGTCCAAGGGCTCGTTGTCGTGAAAAAGTTCACACGCACGGAGTTTCTGATGCAAGTAGACGGTGGTGGCGTAGCATCCGTTGTCAGGCCCCGTGGAGACGCTGTCCACAACCCATGTGCTGAAGCCGGGTTGCAGCACCTGCGCTTCAAAGAAGGGCGCCATGTCCATCCCCGAAGCCGATTCGAGCAGGGTTTGGAAATCCGTGACATCCATGTGGCTGTCAAACCGTGTGGCAATGACCTCTTGCATGGAGGATCGGTAAAGCGCGTCTCCGAGGTAGGCGCGAAGATTGTGCAAGATGCTGGCGCCTTTGTAGTACGTGTGTCGGCCGTAGATGTGTTCGTCAGGCATGGGGGACAGGGGATGGAATCCCTCATCTTGGACGTGACATTCTTGAAGGACAAACTCCTGGTTGTCTTTGACCAAATCCACAAAGGCCTCATGCCCATCCTTCCATTCTACAAAGAGGTGGCTGCTGTATTCGGCCGGGCCTTCTTTGAGCCACATGTGGTTGTGGATGGTCGGCGCCACGAGGTCGCCCCACCAGTGATGACCCAGTTCATGGGCGAAGAGATCGCCGTTGGCGAAGTTGCTCTCTTCGACCATGAACCGAGGGTACGCGATGTTGGTGGGAATTTCCAAAGCCCCATCCGTGGTCAACACGTAGCCCACGCGCTCCCACGCATAGGGACCCCACCAATGCTCGAGCGCGTCGATGGCGTACCCCAAATCAGCAAACTTCGCTTGCATGGCGTTGTTGTCCCCCGCCTTGCTCGTCAGCCTGACCGGGATGTTTCCGTAGGCGCCAACATGGGTGTAATCGTGGTCGACATAGGGTCCCACCGCGATGGCGCTGAGATGCGTGGGGATGGGATGGTCCAACGACCAGGTGGACAACAAGGTATCCCCACCCAGGGCCCATTCTTCAACCAGATGCCCTTGGTTGTGGGCCCGGCGCCCTCCGGCGCTTCGAATGTGGTAGGTGTACGTGGCGCGCTCCACAAAATTGTCGAAGCACGGATACCAGACTCGGCCAAAATTGGGTGGGATGGACGTGAGTCCAATGCCAAGGTTGTAGACCAAATCACTGGCGTAGTACATGCCACCCCAGAAGGGGTCGGCATCCGGCTGTCCACCATACCAAACCTCAAGCGCCACGGCCTCTCCAGCACTCATGGGCGAAGGCGATTGAATGTGGAGCTGTCCGGAGGCGTGACTGAACGGAACCCCGCTGCCATTCCAATGCACGCTGTCGACAACCAGTCCTTCCAGGTCCCACCACATGGTGGTTCCTCCCCCGAGAAGCACCTGAAAATCAATGGTGGCATGGCCCACCATGCTTTGGGTGGCATAGCCCGTGACGTCGAGCTCGAGGTCGTAGTGGACCACGTCAAAACTGTCGCTTCGCGCAATGCTTGGTCCCATGTCGTAGTTGTCCAAAGGCAAAACCTTCCGAAGTTCGCGAACCTCCTTCGTGCAGGCGTCTGCATGGCATCCCTGAACGAGGAAGGGCGTGCGAGAAACCGGCAGTTCGTGAAGACGAGGGAGGGTGGAGGTTTGGGCGTTGGCGAAAAAGACAAGGCCGCATCCGACCAGAAGGGACCAGCCCTTGGCAATCCCACGGTGCAAGGATTCCCACCCTGGGTTGTCATGGAATGAACAAATCGTGCGCATGGGACCAAGTTAGGCGGTACTTTCGCTCCTATGAAAACCATAGCACCCGGAGCCCTCGTCGAAGTGGCTTACACACTTCGCGCCGATGGGCCCGAGGGGGAGGAGTTGGAGACCTGCACCGAGGAGGATCCTTTTGTCTTTGTGATGGGTGCGGAGGAGGTTTTGCCCGCGTTTGAAGCTGCCCTCATGGGCAAGCGCGAGGGAGAGCCTTTTGACATCTTCATTCCATGCGAGGAGGCGTATGGCGAGGAGGATGAGGATGCGGTGATTATCATGCCCAAAACCGCGTTCATGGTGGATGGAACCATCGATGAAGAGGTGATGCGGGTGGGAGAAGTGGTTCCCATGGCGGACGATGAGGGCAACGAGGTCATTGGCATTGTTGTGGAGGTGGAAGAGGACGTGGTTCATGTGGATTTCAATCACCCCTTGGCAGGTTTGGACCTCCATTTTGAGGGGGTGGTTTCCTCGGTGAGTGCCCCAAGTTCAAACTGACCCGCGCCCTGACGAATGGATGAAACATGCCCAATCGAAGGGCCTGGCATCGGCCGTACGGCGGGCTTGTCTGAGCCACACGGCGAGGTAACATCCAAGTGACGTTGTGGGAACGGGAACTTGACGAAATGCTGAACATGCTTTCTGGGATTGATGTGCGCGCATGGACGTGATTTGCATTCATGCCTAACAAACCGCTTGACCTTGCCGGACCACGGCTCGTGATTTTGGACATGCTGGGGGCTTTGGTGGCCCATGACGATTCGGTGCGAGGTGCCATTTCAGCGGCTTTCCAGGCCCATGGCGAATCTGTGGATCCGGAGGTGGCTGGCATGGCTCTGGGGTATCCTGGCATCGAGGGCATCGTCCGCATTGTCCGGTGGCTCCACCCCAGAGAAGAACCGCATCTTCAATCATGCCAGAGCATTCACGATTTGGCTGTGAAGGAATTGGCCCGTCTCGTTCGGTTTGGGGGCGGCATTCACGTGGTTGGTGGTGTGGAGAACATGTGCCAAACGTGGATTGCGTCGGGTCGTCGTGTGGCGGCATCCACCACGTTGCACCCGGACATTGTCAAACCCTTGATGGCACGCATGGGTTGGGATGTTCATCCCCCGTTCGAAGCCCTGGTCTTGGCTGAGGA
>JBEARC010000112.1:0-5812 GCA_041163465.1 Bacteroidota bacterium | reverse complement strand
AATGGGAGGCTTTTGTTGAGCGAGAAACGAGATTCGAACTCGCGACCCCAACCTTGGCAAGGTTGTGCTCTACCAGCTGAGCTATTCTCGCAAAAGATGCCTGAGAGACCTCAAGCGTTCCGCTCGTTTGCGGGAGGACAAAATTAGCACAACCGCTCCTTTCTGCAAACAACCACAGCGAAAATTTCATGGCTTGCGGATGAAATTGAGATTGTCGTTGGCTTTGGAGCGATTTGTTCAGAGCATTGCACCAAGGAAGGCACGAAGGATGAATTATTTGGCGCACATGGTGATTGGATCCCACGCAGGATTGGATGCAGACGGAATGCTCGGCAATTTTGTCGGAGATGCCGTGAAAGGCAGGCATGTGGAAGCACATTGGGGACCCAACATTGCCCGCGGCATTCGTTTGCATCGCGCGTTGGATGCAGCGAGTGACAGGCATGCCGCCAGTCAAGAGGCACGTCGTGTGCTCCGTCCTTGGTGCGGGAAGTGGAGTGGCGTTGTGTGGGACGTTTTGGCCGATCACGTGCTTGCCGATGGATTTGATCAGTTGACCCCACAATTAGGCACGCTCGAGAAATTTGCCAGCCAACAAATCCATGCCCTGTCCAAACGGCATGAGGCGATGCCTCTGAGGAGCCAGCGATTTTTTGAAGCCATGGTGCGCCATGGTTGGTTGGTCGGCTACGCCAATCCTGTGGTGGTCGATCAGGTCTTGCATGCCATGTCGCAGCGTCGACCCATGGCTTCCCCGGTGTCCAAGGGTTGGGATGCCTTTGAGGCCCATCAGGACGTCTTGAGCATGTGTGCCCGTGATTTGGTCGGGGACATGATCGTCTGGGGCCAAACTCTCGCGAAACAGGAACACCCGGGAGGACAAGAACCGCAACCTGAAGAGAACGACCTATCTTTGGGGGCTCAGCCCGTCGGCTGAACGCGCTTGGCGCTTCTCGAGAGGTCCCGGCGGCACAAAAGACATAGAGAACCATGGCGGATTCCCCCATTCAATTTGACGCCCTGACGTACAACAGCATGAGGTCAGATTTGATCATCCCCGAATACGGACGATCGATCCACCGCATGATTGAGCATTGTTTGTCCATTGCAGACCGAGACCAGCGCACCCAATGTGCCAAGGCCATTGTCAGTGTCATGGGCAGCGTCGCTCCTGCGGAGGGTGAAGGTGAACAGGGGCTCCAAAAATTGTGGAACCAACTCCATATCATGGCCAACTATGCATTGGACGTGGATGGACCCTTTCCCAAACCCGAGCCTGAAGACAAGGCGAGCAAACCCGCAGCCATGAATTATCCCAATGCGGCGTCGAGGTCTGGGCATTTTGGCAAGACGACCTTGGATTTGATTGAGGTGGGGAAGGCGATGGAGGAAGGCGAAGAAAAGGCGGTCTTTGTGGTGAAGCTGGCCAATGTGATGAAGCGTCACTTTCTGACCTGGAACCAAAACACCGTGGAAGACACCGTGATTTTTGAGGAGTTGAAAAAACGTTCTGGAGGCGCCCTTGTGGTCCCGGAGGGGACGGTCCTTGAGGGGACGGCAGACATCTTGCGCACCGTGCGCAAAACGAGCGATGCTTTGGCTCGTCCTCAAAAGAAAAAGAAAAAACGCCGCTGAGCTCGGATTTCCTCTCACGAGGGGATGAGGCAGGTGTCATTGGGGGGGCGGTGAGGACTCAATCTTTCCAAGGTGTGAGGTTGAAAACCATGTGAGAATTGTCATTTCGGCATGCGACGTCCCCCGAAATTCGGGGTCATGGGAAGTTTCATCATTGAAGGAGGTCACAGGCTGCACGGGGACGTGACCCCACAGGGGGCGAAGAACGAGGCGCTGCAAATTTTGTGCGCGGTCATGTTGACGGCTGAGCCTGTCACCATTCACAATTTGCCGGACATTGTCGATGTCAACAAGTTGATTTCCTTGCTCGGGGATCTCGGGGTGAAAATCCAACAATTGGGGCCTGGAAGCTACCGATTCCAAGCAGACGATGTCAATTTGAGTCATTTGGACACCGAGTCATTCCAAAGCAAGGGAAGTGCACTCCGAGGATCTGTCATGATTCTCGGTCCGATGCTGGGGCGATTTGGTGTGGGAGCCATCCCAAGGCCAGGGGGAGACAAAATCGGGCGTCGCCGTTTGGACACGCACTTCATTGGATTTCAGCAACTGGGAGCCACCTTCGAGTACGACGCCCAATCGGGCTTTTTCAATGCACGTGCTCCCAAGGGATTGAAGGGTACGTACATGCTTTTGGACGAGGCGTCTGTGACCGGGACGGCCAATGTGGTCATGGCTGCTGCCTTGGCTGAGGGCATCACCACCATCTACAACGCAGCGTGCGAGCCCTATTTGCAGCAGCTCTGCAAGATGATCAACCGCATGGGAGGCAAGATTTCTGGTGTGGGATCCAACATGCTGGTCATTGAAGGGGTGGAATCGTTGGGCGGTACGGAGCATCGCTGTTTGCCTGACATGATTGAGATTGGAAGCTTCATTGGTCTGGCGGCCATGACACAAAGCGACATCACCATCAAGGATTGTGCGTACGACGAGTTGGGGGTCATCCCAAGTGTGTTTGGTCGATTGGGAATCCAAATGGAACGTCGCGGTGAAGACCTCCACATTCCCGCGCAAGCGCATTACGAGATTGACACGTTCATCGACGGCAGCATCCTCACTGTGGCCGACGCCCCATGGCCAGGGTTCACCCCAGATTTGCTGTCTATCGTGTTGGTGACTGCGACCCAGGCCCGAGGCAGTGTGCTGATTCACCAAAAGATGTTTGAGAGCCGGTTGTTCTTTGTGGACAAACTCATCGACATGGGAGGCCAAATCATCCTCTGTGACCCACACCGCGCCACGGTCATTGGGCTGGACAGGAAGTCAAGCCTTCGCGGTGTGACCATGACATCGCCAGACATTCGGGCTGGCGTGAGTTTGCTCATTGCAGCCCTGAGCGCGGAGGGCAAGAGCACCATTCACAACATCGACCAAATCGACCGCGGTTACCAGCATATTGACACCCGTTTGCGTTCGTTGGGAGCGCACATCGTCCGGGTATGAACCCAAACAACGTATCTTCCATGTCCATTTCAAACCCTCGCATCATGTGGAAAGTAGGAGCTTTGCTCGTCATGACCGCCCTTGTTTGGTCCGGTTGGTCCTTGGCGGATTCCCCAACCGACCCTTCTCCCGACCGGGTGGTGGTCACTGGAAAGATTGGACACGGCATTGGAGACGAAGCCCCTGACATCGTGATGAACAACCCCAAGGGCAAAGAAATGAAGTTGAGCGACCTTCGAGGAAGCTACGTGCTCATTGACTTTTGGGCTTCTTGGTGCGGTCCTTGTCGGCGCGAGAACCCCAACGTGGTCAGGGCGTACGACAAGTACCGCAAGGCCAAGTTCAAGGATGGGGAGGGCTTCGAGATTTTCAGTGTGTCGCTTGATTCGGACATCCCGCGTTGGGAGGCGGCCATTGACAAGGATGGGCTGAATTGGAAGCACCACGTGAGTGACCTCAAGAAATGGGACAACGAGGCGGCGGTCATGTACGGTGTGAGTTCCATACCCATGAGTTTTTTGGTCAATCCCGAAGGAATCATTGTGGCCACCAACCTACGGGGCATCGAATTGCATCACCAGCTTGACAAGTACGTGTCAAGTTTTTGACCAAGATGGTCTGACGCAGGCGTCAGACCATGGCATACTTCCTGACATCCTGTCGCATCTTCGCACGGCCTAAGGGCTTGGCACACGGATTGCCGAGAGGGCAGAGTTGGCAACAGGAAACCATGAGCAAAGAAGAACCTACACACGACGACCTCCGCACTGCCGAGGCGGAACCATCTCCATCCTCTCAAGAATTCAACCCCGACGTGACAGGATCTGAATCCTCACCTCAGGCGGGTTCGGATTCTTCGGAGGGAAGTCATTCCGAGAATCAACAACCCGAGGAGGTGCGTTCTGAAGAGGCCCGTCCCGAGGAAACGGATTGGCAGGACAAGTACCTCCGGCTGTACGCGGAGTTTGACAACTTCAGGAAGCGTACCATGCGTGAACGCGGAGACTTGATACGCAATGCGTCCATGGACATCCTTGAAAAGCTTTTGCCAGTGCTCGATGATTTTGACCGTGCAGCGGCCGATCCGAGCGACGATGTGGTGGCAGTCCGTGAGGGCCGAGGTTTGATTCACACCAAACTACGCCAGTTGCTCGAGGCCCAAGGTTTGACGAAGATGGAGGTTGGGCAAGGCGACGTTTTTGATGTTGACCTCCACGAGGCCATCACCAACATTCCGGCACCCACGCCAGACTTGGCGGGCAAGGTGGTGGATGTGGTTGAGCCCGGTTACAAGTTGAACGACAAAATCATGCGCTACGCCAAGGTGGTGGTGGGGCAATAAGGCAACATGGCCAAACGCGATTACTACGAAATCCTCGGCGTCTCCAAGGGGGCGTCAGCCTCAGACATCAAGAAGGCCTACCGCAAGCTTGCACTGAAGTACCACCCGGACAAGAATCCGGATGACGCTTCGGCGGAGGAAAAATTCAAGGAGGCGGCAGAAGCTTACGAGGTCTTGAGCGACGACACCAAGCGTCAGCAATACGATCGATTTGGTCACGAAGGCATGCGCGGTGGTCCCGGTGGATTTGGCGGTGGCGGGATGAACATGGACGACATCTTCTCGCAGTTTGGCGACATCTTCGGAGGCGCCTTTGGAGGGGGTGGGGGCGGAGGCCGCCGTCGTCGCATGAAGGGAAGCAACCTTCGCATCAAGGTCAAATTGACCTTGGAAGAGGTTGCTGAAGGCGTGAGCAAAAAGGTCAAGGTGTTCAAGCAAGTCCCAGCCCAGGGGGTGGAGTACTCCGATTGCGCGACATGCCATGGAACAGGGCAAGTGCGCCGCGTGACCAACACCATTTTGGGACAAATGCAAACGGCTTCAACGTGCAATGTGTGCCACGGCACCGGACAGAGCATCACAAGGAAGCCCAATGGCACCGATGAGATGGGCATGGTGCGAGAGGAAGCTGTAGTCAGCCTGGACATCCCAGCAGGGGTGGAGGACGGGATGCAGTTGAGTGTTCGAGGTGAAGGAAATGGCGCCCCAATGGGCGGAGTTGCGGGGGATTTGATCGTGCTCGTGGAGGTGCTGCCTCATGAGTCCTTTCAGAGGAATGGTAAGAATTTGCACCACGACCACTACATCAGCTTTGTCGATGCCGCGTTGGGTTCCACAGCTGAAGTGCCTCTGCTCGGGGGCAAGGCCAAAATCAAAATTGAACCCGGAACCCAAAGTGGGAAAATCGTTCGCCTCAGGGGCAAGGGTTTGCCGGCCGTGGATAGCTACGGCAACGGGGATTTGTTGGTGAATTTGAATGTTTGGACGCCCAAGAAGTTGTCCAAAGACGAGACAGCGGCGTTGGAGAACATGCGAGGATCAGCGAACTTTCAGCCTGAAGCGGATCATGGAGAGCGAGGGTTCTTCGACAAGGTCCGGGACATGTTCTCCTGATGACAGAATCTTTCCCCATGTTGACCTCCCGAGGGGTGGCCAAACGCTACGGAGACCACGTCGCGCTTGCGCCCCTGGACATGGTGTTGGAGCGGGGGAAAATTCTGGGTCTGTTGGGACCCAATGGGGCCGGGAAGACGACGTTTTTGAGGATGGTCACAGGCATTACCCGCCCGGATGAGGGGGTTCTGCGGTTGTTTGGCGAGCCTTACCGGCGGGACCATCTCCGTCGCATGGGGTACCTTCCCGAGGAACGGGGTCTTTACAAGGGAATGC
>JBEARC010000111.1:0-33247 GCA_041163465.1 Bacteroidota bacterium | reverse complement strand
ACTGCGGAACCCTGCTCAAACAACAAGGGGATGTGGTTGTAGGGGGTGAGGCTGTTGCCGTCCTCGGAAACACGGGGACGATGACCACAGGACCTCACCTTCACTTCGAGTGGTGGGTTCGCGGCCAGGTCACCGACCCCACGCCGTGGTTGGGGCCCTCCCTTTGACCCGACCCATCCCGGCACCGAGGCCACTCAAATCATGAATCGTTTCACAAGTGGGGCCAAACCATCGGGCCGCAAGCCGTCAACATCGTGTACTCCTTCCAACGAGCGTAAACCTCGTTCATGGTCAGGCGCTCGAGTTTGGCCGTTCCAAAGGCCTCGCACGTAAAGCTCGCCATCACACTCCCCATCGTCACCGCCTGCTTCATGTGGTCCCACGTCAACGCTCCCGACTCCTTGAATCGGGCGCTGAGGTACCCCACAAACCCACCCGCAAACGTGTCTCCTGCACCCGTCGGGTCGATGACCTCCTCGAGGGGGTAGGCGGGCGCGAAGAAGGTTTGGCCTCCTTGAAACATCAACGCACCATGCTCGCCCTTCTTGATCACCACGGTTTGGGGGCCCATCGCATGAATCGCGCGCGCAGCCCTGGGTAAGAAATGCTCCCCGGTCAACTGACGCGCCTCCTCGTCATTCACCGTCAACACATCCACCCTGGAGATCACGGTTTTCAGGTTCTCCAAGGCCACGTCCATCCAAAAGTTCATGGTGTCGAGGACCACGAGTTTGGGCGAAGACATCTGGTCCAACACGGACAATTGCACGGCGGGGTCGAGGTTACCCAGCATCACGAAATCAGCCTGAGATCCCTCGGAACAAACCTTCGGCTCCCAACCCATGAGCACATTCAAATCCGTGGCCAGCGTGTCCCGCCCCACCAAATCGCTGTGGTAGCTGCCCGCCCAGTGAAAACTTTCCCCGTCCGCAACCTTCGTCAACCCCTTCAATCCCGCACCACGCGACTCGAGCAGGCCCAAGAACGACGCAGGAAAATCGCCGCCCACCACACTCACCACGTGTTGCTCTGGCGCGAAGTGGCTCGCGGCCAACGCGATGTAGCTCGCTGCACCACCCACAACCTTACCGGAGCTCCCATGTGGTGTCGTGATTGTATCAAAAGCAACAGTTCCGAGGGTAAGCAATGACATGGTTGGGTGTGATTTTGCGGTTTTCGCGCAAAGGTATTGCGTCAATGTGCAGTCTGACGTATTTTTGCGGTCCTCTAATTCCTCCTTAGCTCAGCTGGTTAGAGCATCTGACTGTTAATCAGAGGGTCGCTGGTTCAAGTCCAGCAGGGGGAGCCAAGAAAGAAAGCCCTGCATGATGCGGGGCTTTTTTGTTGGATGGACTTCACTGAGGTGAGGAAGGGCTTCTATTTGTTGGGCCGCAGGTTGAATCCCACGGACACTGTCACCCTGTAGCCTGTTTCTCGCATCCGAATTGCTTCAAAGTAATCGGTGGAATTGAGCATGTCTCCCAGCACGGAGTTGCGAGGACCTTGTTTGTTGGGAACAAAGGCAATGTTGATGGGTAGATTGAGATCGCCCTTTGTGTAGTTGTATCCCAAGGCAAAAACAAACCCCAGCCCTGACGTGGACAGGTTGGGTCCGGTGGCAAATTCCAAACCCTTCTCGGACCGCACTCCTACCAAGCTCGAAAACGAGGGTAAAAAAAACCCCTTTTCCATCCCACCAATCAGCGCAATCCACTCCACAAGGCCCACCACAGGACCGCCGGTGTCTGCAAAACGCGTTTCCCATTGCCAACCGTATTGCGTGGTGTAGGTGAAGGGCAAACCGTTGCCGAATTCACTTTGGTACTGCAACGAATCCATTTCGTGGACGCGGTTCAAAAATTGCGCCGAGCTCCCCTCGGAAACGTAGGTAAAACCAAAGCGAGGACCCGACATCTGGTTCACCACAGAATTGTTGGGAATCGTATTAAAACCCCACGACTCCTCTGACGATTGAGCAAAAACGACTGTGGCTTCGATTGTCAAAACAACCAGCAAAAAAGAATATTTCATGTCACTCAAGGTAGGCATTCTCCTTCACGTTATGGTTGGGCCCTTGATTTGCCGTGGACACATCCTTTCTTTGCAACATGCACCTCTCTCGGCTCACCCTCACCCTTCTTCTCCTAGGCGGCGGCGCCATGCTGGTTGGGGTGACATTCAAACTCAATCACCTCATGGGAGCGGAAACCTTGTTCAACGCCGGAGCCTCGGCGTTGGTCGCGGGATTGCTCTCTGCGTTGGTTGATGTATGGAAGCGTCCAAAGAAGTGAGGGTCGTTGTCTTGTTGATGGGGTGGTTGGGTCTGGGAATCTGCGCAACCGCTCAGTTGTGTGGTCAGGAATACGATGCCGAGGTGGCGGCAATCCACCAACGGGCACGCTCACTCGAAGGAAAGCGACCCACCCTTGTGCTCGTGGGGAGCAGCTCGTTCCGGTTGTGGCCCCAAACCGACACCGTCTTCGCCTCGTTTGATGTGATCAACGCGGGATTCGGGGGGTCGTGTTTCCAAGACGCCTGGCTTCTTAGGGACACCTTGATCCATGCTTTTCGACCTTCCGTTGTTCTCATTTACGAGGGTGACAACGATCTGTACGATGGCTTGCCTCAGGAAGACATTCTCGCACATGCCTCCAGCTTGATAAGCGACCTCAAACACCGTTTGCCTGACACCAAGGTGGTGGTGGTGGCACCCAAGGCAAGCCCTGCACGCAATCACCTCAGGGAACAATACCTTTCGCTGAATTCTCACCTGAAAGCCCTAGCCGCGGATCACGGGGCGTATTGGGTGGATTTTTGGGAGAGTCAACACGATGAACATGGGCACCTTCGAGATGACCTGTTCATGCCGGACCAACTCCACCTCAACAGCGACGGATACGCCGTTTGGGTCCGAGAACTTCGAAAGCAAGTGCCTTGGTTGGACCCCAATTGGGGCTCGGCGATGAAGAATTAGAGGAGGTTGATTCGACCCGCCAGTGCATCCTTGTAGGAACCTCCCACAGGAATTTCCTTCTCCATGCCCTCCATGGTGATGTTGGCGTATTTGATGCTCTCGATGGCATACAGATTCACAATGAAGCTGCGATGAACACGTACAAACCTCGGGTCAGTCAACTTGCGTTCCACCTCCTTCATTGTGCTGTGGATTGTGTACGACTCCTCGCGCGTGTGAACCACCACGTAATCTTTCAGTGCCTCTACAAAAAGCAAATCCTCATGTTTCACGCGCATCAATCGGCTGCGATTCTTCACGAAAATCACCTCTGCATCCTCCTTGTGCTCCGCAAGGCTTCTTAAAAAATCTGCCTCACTCTTCAATTCCATCTCCTTGCTGTGCTTGTGCAAGGCCATCTCCACGGCTGTTTGGATGTCTACCTCTTTGAACGGTTTGAGAATGTAGCCGTGGGGTTCTGCAAGCTTTGCCTCAGAGAGTGTGTTTTCATCGGCGTAAGCGGTCAAGAACACCACCGGAATGTCAAGGTTTCGCTTGATTTCCTCAGCCGCCGCGATGCCGTTCATTTCACCCTTGATCATGATGTCCATCAAGGCAAGGTCTGGTTTGTGCTTCAAGGCCAAATCAATGGCTGCTTGACCGTTGTCGGCTGTGGCCACGACGTTGTATCCCAATTTGTCCAAGCATCGTTCAATGTCCTTGCGAACAATGCTCTCGTCTTCCGTGACCAAAATGTTGATTGCCATGCTCTTTCGCTTGCGTTGTGTGGTGAGGTGATTCCTCGTTGCGTATCACTCTGTGGGTGTAAATCTAACCAAAAAGCTACACCCCTTTTTCCCTTGATCGGTGCTCGTTACCACCAACTCCCCGTCAATTTGTTCTGTCAGGGCCTGAACCAAATACACCCCGAGAGAATCGTTTTTGGCGAAATTCATTCCCACGGGCAAACCCACCCCATCATCGGCCACCTCCAACTCCACCCATCCTTGGTCGCCATGGGTCAGCCGAACCGTGATGACGCCACATTCTCGGTTGGGAAACGCGTATTTCAGCGCGTTTGTCACCAGTTCGTTGGTAATCAATCCACAAGGGATGGCTTGGTCCAAGCTCAGGAACACCTCGTCAAACACCGTTTGAAGGGTGACGTCACATCCCGACCGCGAATAGCTCTGCACAAGGTTTGCACTCAGTCGCTGGAGATACTCGGCGAAACTGATGTTCGCAAAATTGGAGGTTCGGTACAGGGATTCATGAATGAAACTCATGGTCGCAATCCGGTTGGTGCTCTCCTCCAACAACATCAACGTCTCAGGATCTTTCACAAACGACTTCTGCAAATTCAACATGCTGCTGATGACCTGCATGTTGTTTTTCACGCGATGATGCACCTCTTGCAACAACACCTCCTTTTCCTTCAGCGCGCTTCGAATGGCGCGATCGATCTCCTTGCGCTCCGTGATGTCGTAGGCGATGCAACTGATTTCCTGCTCTCCTTCGCCCAAACTCACGGGGTTGAGAAACACTTGGTACCATCGGCTCTCCCCAGCAATGGTCTTCAGTGGAAGTTCAAACTGCTGCGGTTTGCCTGCCATTGCGCGCATGAACAAGCGAAGTTGTCCTTGGTAGGGTTCTTCGTCCACGACACGAGAAACCGCTGAGATGAAGGACTTGTCAGCCTCTAGGTCGAGCCCAAACTCATTCTCAAACAAGTACTTGAAATTCTTATTGTACGCATTCACGTGGTCCGAGCTGTCCATGGTGAACATCACCAGATTCGCCGTGGTGTCAAAAATCGACTCCAATTTGGCGCTCTGTGTTTTGGCCCGTTGCTCGTGAAGCCTCATGTCGGTGATGTCCAAGAAAATTCCACGCACCCCTGAAGGTTTGCCAGCATCATTGGTTTGAATCGTGGCTCCACCGAGCATGGTCAGCATCTTGCCTGAAACGCCACGGAATTGCCGCTCCTCCCTGTTTCCCTCCAGTGCCTTCATCCAAGTTTTGCCTCGTTTGGGAAGGTTGGGGATGATGTCGTGCACTGTGAGTTTGCTCAGTTCCACTTCGGAATGACCCAAAATCTCATTGAACGACGGGTTGGTGTAGGTGAAAAACCCTTGGTCATCTATGGTGAAAATGACATCGTTGGCGCTTTCCAAAATGGTTCTGTACCTCTCCTCGCTTGCCAACAATTCTTGTTGCGCTTGTTTGGCCTCCGTGATGTCACGAATCACTGCCATGGCCCCATTCGCCTCACCATCGTCAAGATGCAGGGTGGCCAAGGTGATGAGGACAGGGAATGTTTCCCCATTGAGGCGTTTGGCCTCCGCTTCGCCTGAGTAACTGGCGTTCTCGCTCAACGAATCAAACACAGATTCGATTTGGTCCGGATCTGCCGTAAAGGACGTGAAGTCGTAGTCCGATGGGTTGCAATCCGTTTCCAACCCGAATTCAATGGCAAAGGCTTGGTTGAATTGAATCAGGGTGCCCTCGGCATCAAACGCCACAATCATGTCAATGGACGACTCAATGATGGAGCGGTTGAACTTTTCAGCCTTGGCCAAACGCCTTTGAGTCGCTTTGTGGTTTTTGATCTCCTCCTTCAACAGCAAGTTGGATTCCTCGGCCAGGGTCGCTCGCAATTGTTCGCGCATCAACGCCACACGGGTTCTCAAATCCGTCAATGTCACCTGAACTGCGGGTGATCGGTCGTGAAACGACAACGTCATTCGGATGCCTACCGCCACTTCGTCTCCTCCACCATCCAACAACCGGACCTCGCGGTAAGGTGGTCGCTCTCCTCGTTCCACCATCGCCATGTCCTCCTCAAGCACCCTTTGATCATCCTCGTGAAACAAGCTGATGAACAACAAATCGTAGATGTCATCCTCCACGCGAATGCCCATCAAGTCGAGCAACCCAGGGTTGGAATATTTGATTTTCCCATCCACCATCAGCATCAAACCGATGGGACTTGTCTCCACAAGCATCCTGAATCGCTCTTTGGTTTGGAGCAAATCGAGCTCAGTGCGTTTGCGCTCTGTGATGTCATACACCATCAACACGGTTTGGTTGGTGGTTGCATCCGTGGATCGCGTGGCCTCCAGATGGATTGTATGGCCCTGCGCGGTGGTACCTTGAAGTTCCACCCTTGACCTCGCGTATTTCCGTGCGCCCAATCTCTGCCAATCCCTGGTGTGCACCAGGGTCAGAATGTCCATCCCGATTGGCAGTTCTTTTTGGCCAAACAAAATGGCAAACTGCTCGTTGGCATCCACGATGGTCGTTCCTTCCAAAAATGCAATTCCCTCCATGGCGTGACGGGCCAAGGAGCGAAATCGCTTTTCACTCTCTCGGATCACCTGCTCGTACAACATCCTCTCGCTGATGTCTCGGATTTGCAAAATGACCATACCATCTTTCCAAGGCACGGCCTTCCACTCCCCTTCAAACACAGAACCTGTCTGTCTGGCCACAGTGCAGCGCATCTTGGCCGCTTTGCCTTGGGCAAGACGTTCGAGTTTGGATTCTAACAATCCCATTTCATCACCCTCCAGGACAAACAATCCTTGATCCAACAACCACACATTGTCCACGCCCGCTTTGGAAGATGACCACTCCAACATGCGGCAAGTCAGCGAATTCCAAGCCAAGGGAACACCTTGTTGAATCACCAACGTTGGCTCCGGGCAAGCCTCTAAGAATGATTGAACCTCTTCTTTCATTCCTTCCACGTTCGATCACGGCGTCGGTCTACCCTCATGCCATCCACCTTTCGAATTGTACCATACCGATAAATGTACTCGTGCGCTGTCAATCCTGCCTCGTCTTTCAACACCCACTTGCCATGCTTCAACCCACTTTCAAAAGTTCCTACCTCCTTCACCATGCCATTGGCATACCATGTTCGATGCTTGCCTTCGGGTTGTCCCAAGTCAAAATTTCCTTCGAACAACAACTGACCCTCACGGGAAGTCGATCGCCACACCCCGTGCTTCACCCCTGCCCTATACCACCCCTCCTCTTTGAAATCATGCACTTCCCTGATCCACAATCCCTCTTCCAATCCATCCATGAATTCGCCCTGAACCAAGATGTTTCCCGAAGGATCAAGTTCCAAAAACACACCGTGAAGTTCACCCCGTCGGTACTGCTCTTCTCGGTGGAGTGAACCATTCTCATACCACCATGTCCATGTTTGGTCGAGCAGGCCATTCCAATACAATCCTCGCTGTTCCACCTGCCCTTCCGGCCGGTAAAACACCCACTCACCGACTGGGACCCCATGGTCGTAGGCACCCGTCACCCTGATGGAACCTTGAGGCCAATACTCGATCCAAGGTCCATGACGTTCACCTTCCAATGTTGTGATTCCCTCGCCTCTCAACACGCCGTCCTCAAACCAACCACCTCCAACCAACACCCCTTCTTCGTCAAATTGCCTAGAAACCCCCTGCAACACACCATCCACATAGGTTTGGGTTGATGCCAGCGTCCCGTTTTCCCTTCGAACTTCCCGAACCTCCACATCAGGTTGAACTTCAGATGCATCCACAATCCATTCACCATGCTCATATTGTCTAACCTCCACAAGATTTCCCCGAGCATCAAAGTATTGAAACGTTCCATGGGCCAGTCCTTCCACAAAAAAGCCGGTTTCCACAATCCTTCCCGACGTGTGAAACACCTTCCAAGGACCCGTTTTCAATCCCTGTTCATCCAAACGATTGAACGATTCGCTTGCCACCAAACGGTCCCCCTTGTACCATCGAAACTGAATCGGTAACCCTTCGGCATTGTATTCGACTGCCTTGCCCTCCCTTCGATCATCGACAAAGGGTACAACCCAATGGACGCTCCCATTTGCTCGAAAGCGCTTGGCATTCCCCTGTTTTAAACCCTGAACCCATGGGATTGAATCTGTGATTGCACCCTCCACCCACAGTGTTTGGAAACCATCCTTTACGCCTTTGTCAAAGGATGTCCTTTCCTTCACCACACCCAAGTCGTAAAAGGTCCATACGCCTACGGGTGCATTGTTTTCCCGAGCCCCTTCGCTCAAGAGCAACCCCTGTTCAGCGTAATTCTTCCACAACCCAGTGGGAATGCCTTGAACAAGACATCCCTCCGAGGCCACAGATCCATTCGCATGATTGAATTGAGTCCATTCGCACCCAGGTAAATCAGGTTGAGCCCACATCAAACTTTGTCCACACCCAAACACAATCAAATTTCTTTTGAGAAAAAGATTGAATGATGTAGTAGGCATGTTGATGATGGGGAAAACTCTTGATGAAAGAACGTAGGTCTTTCGTTGTTCACAGGTTCTTCACAAAGGTCGTGAGGATGGAATGAAGTTAATTCCTTGAAGGTGAATCCATGGACAAGGCTTTGCACATGTTGTGGATTGACTGGGTTGTAGAGAAGAAGATGCGCTTGATGTCAGTGGAAAACCCAGAAAAATGATTTGAAAACACGTTCAAAACAGGGAGCTCTGGGATTTGGTATCCAAGCGTCATCTCCTGCTTAGGAGGTTTCCTTGTGAATTACAAATCAAGTTGTCATCGGATGCCAACATCGCAAGTCATTGGAATGTGGGTATTTTCGTGATATGATTGTGAGCATAGGTTGTGATCATGCCGGTCCGGCATTGAAGGCGCGCATTGTTGCGCATTTGGAACAACAAGGTCATACCCTTGTCAACCGAGGTACGGATTCCACAGAAAGCGTGGATTATCCAGATCATGCCCATGCTGTGGCTCAAGACGTTGGAGACGAGGTGGCCCGGATGGGCGTGTTGATTTGTGGTTCGGCCAATGGTGTCGCCATGACCGCAAACAAGCATGCAGGCGTAAGAGCAGCCATCGCATGGAATGTGGAAATTGCCAAACTGGCACGAGAGCACAACGATGCCAACATTCTATGCATCCCTGCGCGATTTGTGACCGAGGACACGGCTGTTGCCATGGTTGATGCGTTTGTGAATACAGATTTTGAAGGGGGCCGTCACGCAAGGCGAGTATCGAAAATTGCATGCGCATTGCTGACAGTGTGCATGATGATTTCTTCGCCGTTTTGGGGTCAAAAACTTGGAAAGGAACATGTTGGGGCATACCCAGAAATTTTCCTCACCCAACTCGACACAACCCAAATGAAGCTTCATCTCAGTGTGTTGGCCAGTGATGGGTTTGAGGGTCGTGAAACAGGGCAGTCTGGTCAGAAAAAGGCGGCCATGTATTTGGAGGCATATTACGCAAGTTTGGGGTTTGAGGGATGCAATCGCGGAAGCTTCGTTCAGCAAGTACCCTTGGTAGACACCCAAATCAGAGACGGGTGGATGAAGGTGGTTGGCGACACCATGAAGATGGTGGATGATTTTCTCTTGTATCCCGGTCTTGATGTGTTGTCCTTGGATGAGGTTCCCATGTGGTTTGTGGGATATGGCATCCACCAAGGAAAGGACTGGAACAACTACAAGAAGTTTCGCAAGGGTGGTGTCGTTGTGTTGCTCGAAGGAGAGCCAACCTCGGACGATGGCTCGTCTTTGTTGACCGATGATGGTTCCCCAAGTGAATGGGGAGGTTCGTTGTCTATGAAACGAGAACTGGCCGCGGATGCGGGCGCTTCAGCTGTCATCGTATGCGTGCCAGACGAGGAATTTGACATGCGCAAGAGCCGGATGCGTCGTTGGATGCTTCGCCGTGGCACAAGTTTGGATCAAGGCAGAGAGGGAGAAGGAAGCAACATTCCCACCTTCTTTGTTCGCTCGTCTGAGGTGAATGGGTGGTTGGTCGAAAGCAAAGCGACATCCTTGGAAGAGCGTGCGGCGCGAGCACGCAAGGGAAAGCCCCAAAGTCCGGTGATGCTGAAGAACACGTTCAGCATGGGAATCGATCAATACAGACACGCGTACCAAGCTGAAAACGTCATGGCTTTCCTAGAAGGTCGTGACCCTGACCTCAAGGATGAATTGATTGTCATTACCTCGCATTACGATCACGTTGGCATTACGGATGGTGAGGTTTACAATGGGGCCGATGATGATGGTTCGGGAACTGTGACCGTCATGGAATTGGCGCGACAGTTCCAAAGGCTGGCAGATAAAGGGAAGGCGCCACGTCGCAGCATCTTGTTCATGAATGTTGTGGGTGAAGAAAAGGGATTGCTGGGAAGCCAGTATTACGTGGAAAACCCAGTGTTCCCTTTGGAGAATACCGTCGCCAATTTGAACATTGACATGATTGGCCGAACAGATGAAAACCACACAGACAACGCGGAGTATGTGTACCTGATTGGAAGCGACAAATTGAGCACAGAGCTCCACGCATTGAGTGAGGAGGCCAACAGGACGTCAGTGCAGTTTGAACTTGATTACACATTCAACGACCCGGACGATCCCAACCGGTACTATTACCGCAGCGATCACTACAATTTTGCCAAGAACAACATTCCAGTCATTTTCTATTTTACAGGCGTTCACGAGGACTACCATCAGCCAGGGGATGACGTGGACAAGATCATGTTTCCCAAAATGGCGGGAATCGGAAAGCTTGTGTTCCACACAGCATGGGCGCTTGCCAACCAAGACAAGCGCATCGAAGTGGATGTGATCAATGATTTTCCGAGCGACCGTTGAGGCGAGCGAGTTGCGAACGAAAGAAGGAGACCTCCACATCATACCCCTCCCCTGTTGCAGGGCCGTTGAACCCCTTGTGGATCACGGGGTCACCCTCCACAGGCCAAAACACTGTGGTTGGAAAGGAATGCAGCGTGTCTAGGAAGGAAAGCGCGGCAGCGGCCTCTTTTTTGTTGGCGCGACCCCCGAGGAGAATGGGCCACTCTAGGCCCATGTGGCGTTGAAAGGAGTCAATGCGTCGCAAGGCCAATGAATCGGTTTGACGTTCAAAGGCGAGGCTGAGAAATTGAACACCCGGGTTCTCCGCATGGAGGGATTGCAAAAGCCGCGTCTCATCCATGCAGTTGGGACACCAGGTTCCCATGATGTCGACAACAAGCCCAGTTTTTCCCTCCGACAGAAGCCTTTCTATTGTCCACACATCCTCCTTTCCCGAAGGAAGCACCCCTTGAATTCGACACTCGTCACTCACAGGGTTTTGGGTGGCGCTGTGCCACGTGATGTGAGGAGAGGGCCTTTTGACGCCTTCAAAGGTTGTTTGGTAATGTGTCCCAGAAAGGAACGACCCCGCGACAAGGGAGTCACCCCGCATGGTTGCTTCGAATCGAAAGAGGTGTGAACCGTCGAAGTTGCTGAAAACCAATTTTTTACCATCAATTTTTCCGGAGAGGAAGCGGTAGTCCCCAACCGGTGTGGACATGGTCGCCCACACGGAATCGCCCCTCGAACGGAGCATCAAAAGACCTTCAGACGTGTCCCATGCACTGGTCTCTGGTTTGAGGGTTGTAGATGTTGTTTGGGCCGGAAGTGGGCGAATTTCCAAGGGGACGCGGTAGTTGTTGGGCCGCAGCGAATCGGTCCAAACCCCTTTCCACACATCCTTCTCCCATGCACCGACCCAGGATCCTTGAAAAACAGGGACCTCATAGGTGTTCTCATCTCTTTGAATCAAGGTCACGCGCTCCTCGCCATTTCGAACCACCCACGTGCCTCCCTCATGTGCCACGAGGATCTCAGTGGCTGGGTCGGTGGCAAAGGTGGCCACGTAAAGCGAGGGGCTGTTGGTTTGGGTAGCGGTTGTGCACGACATGGCATGCAAGGCCAAACCCAGGATACAGAGACGACCAAGGCGGCTCATGGCCGCCTTGGAAGGTTGTGTCGCACAGCAAGTCATGTGCGAAAAGTACGGGGGAAATTCAAAGATCGAATTTGATTCCCTGCGCCAACGGAAGGGTCGTGCCGTAGTTGATGGTGTTGGTTTGGCGACGCATGTACGCTTTCCACGCATCGGAGCCCGACTCCCTTCCCCCACCCGTTTCCTTTTCTCCACCAAATGCACCTCCAATTTCGGCGCCAGACGTTCCGATGTTGACATTGGCGATGCCGCAGTCGGACCCTGCGCACGACAGGAACGTCTCAGCTTCACGCATGTTGGTTGTCATGATGGCTGAGGACAACCCCTGCACCACACCATTTTGCATGGAAATGGCCTCGTCAAGGGTGTCATACGCCATGAGGTACAGGATGGGTGCGAAGGTTTCGTGTTGAACAATGGCGAGATCGTTGGTGACTTCGGCAATGGCTGGTTTGACATAGCAACCGCTTTCGTATCCAACACCCTCCAACCGTCCGCCTTCGACCAAGATTTTCCCACCTTGAGACACGACATCGCGAAGTGCCTGCTCGTAGGCATGCACAGCGTCGTGGTCAATGAGAGGCCCCACGTGGTTGGTTTCATCAAGGGGGTCTCCGATGCGGATTTGCTTGTACGCTTGCACGAGTTGGTCCCGGACTTGGTCGTAGATGCTTCGATGGATGATCAGGCGGCGAGTCGAGGTACAACGCTGGCCACATGTTCCAACAGCACCAAACACGGTGGCGGGAATCACCATTTTCAAATCAGCCTCTGGCGTGATGATGATGGCGTTGTTGCCGCCCAACTCGAGCAAGGAGCGACCCAAACGAGCAGCCACAGCCTGCGCAACAATTTTTCCCATGCGAATCGATCCAGTTGCGGAAACGAGTGGGACGCGTTTGTCTGCGGTCATCATTTCCCCCACGGTGTAATCACCGTTGATGATGCAGCTAACGCCCGCTGGAATGTTGTTGTTTTGCGCCACCTCGTTCCAGATGTGCTGGCAAGCCAAGGAACAAAGTGGTGCCTTTTCAGAAGGCTTCCAAACACAGACATCTCCCGCAATCCACGCGAGGGCGGTGTTCCAACACCAAACGGCCACGGGAAAATTGAAGGCGCTGATGATGCCTACCACACCGAGTGGGTGGTACTGTTCATACATCCTGTGGTTGGGTCGTTCTGAGTGCATGGTCAGCCCATAGAGCTGACGGGATTGCCCCACAGCGAAGTCACAGATGTCAATCATTTCTTGAACCTCGCCGAGACCCTCTTGGTAGCTTTTGCCCATTTCGTAGGACACGAGCGCACCCAAGCTTGCTTTTTTGGCACGAAGAGCGTCTCCGTATTGGCGGACCACTTCACCGCGTTGAGGAGCGGTCCAGGTTCGCCATTCGACAAAGGCTTCCGTGGCAGCTGTCATGACGCGTTGGTAGTCGTCGGCAGTGGCTGTACTCAGCGAGGCGATGCGCCGCCCATCAACGGGTGAATGGCTGTCAATGGCGGACCCAGAGCCAAAGGCGTCCGCGCCAATCATGACGCCTGGGTTGTGATCATGGATGCCGAGGTCGGCGAGGATGTTTGAAATATTCATTGCGGCGCAAAGGTAGGGGCTACCGCCCGAGGTAAATCATGAGAACACTTAGGTCAGACGGGCTTACGCCTGAGATTCGAGACGCTTCGCCAAGGGTGGAGGGTCGTCGTTCAGACAGTTTTTGTCGGCCTTCAAAGCTGAGGGAAGTGAGACGGTGAAAGTCCAAATCACTTGGAATAACCAAATGGTCAAGCCTGCCCAATTTGTCGGCCATGTCTTGTTCTTTGGCGATGTACCCCTCGTATTTCACCTGAATTTCAACTTGTTCAAGAATTTCGGGTGCGTGGGACGCGCAAAGGGCTGCCACCTCCGGGATGGTGGCAACCATGTTGTCAAGAAGGATGTGGGGACGTGCCAAGATGTCTTGGGCGCGCACACCGTGCTTCAGTGGCGCAGATGACGCATCGTTGAGCACAGTTGCCGCTTGGGTGGGGGAGAGGCTGGTTTGTTGGAGGCCCTTGCGCAGGGTTTGGACACCGTGGAGTTTGGCATCCAATGCAGCCATGCGCTCATCGGTGGCAAGCCCCATGGCGTGGGATAGAGGCGTCAACCGCTCATCAGCATTGTCTTGGCGAAGAAGGATGCGGTACTCTGCGCGTGAAGTGAACATGCGGTACGGTTCTTCCGTGCCCTTGGTCACCAAATCGTCAATCAAGACACCAATGTATGCCTGGCTTCGGTTGAAGGTGAGGGGTTCTTGGTTCCACGTGGAACGGGCCGCGTTGATTCCAGCCATCAACCCCTGACAGGCGGCCTCCTCGTAGCCCGTTGTGCCATTGATTTGACCCGCAAAGTAGAGTCCAGGAACCAGTCGGGTTTCAAGGCTGTGATTCAGTTGGGTGGGGGGGAAGTAGTCGTATTCGACGGCATATCCCGGACGGAACATCTTGGCGTGCTCAAACCCCGGGATTTTTCGCATGGCTTGGAGCTGCACATCTTCGGGAAGGCTCGTGCTGAAGCCATTCACATAGATTTCACACGTGTTCCAACCTTCGGGTTCAACGAAGATTTGGTGACGGTCTTTGTCCGCGAAACGGTCTATTTTATCCTCGATGCTGGGGCAATAGCGGGGTCCGAGGCCCCGTATTCTTCCGTTGAACATGGGGGAACGGTCAAACCCCTCCCTCAAGAGGTCATGAACCTCTTCAGAGGTGTAGGTGATGTGACACGGCACTTGTCGTGTGATGGGGTGATGTGGCAGGTAGCTAAATCGCCCAGGCGTCTCGTCTCCCGGTTGCTCCGTCATCTTGGTGTAATCCAGCGATCGGCCATCGACACGCGGTGGGGTGCCAGTTTTCATTCGCCCACTTTCAAACCCCAATGCGACGAGTTGCTCTGTGATTCCTGAAGAGGCCCGTTCGCCAGCTCGTCCACCGCCAAATTGCTTCTCCCCAATGTGCATGAGACCATTCAAAAACGTGCCGTTGGTCAGCACGACAGAACGGGATCTGATTTCCATCCCCAGTCCTGTGCGGACCCCGACGCAGCGCCCACTCTCCGTGAGGATACCCACCACACTGTCTTGCCAAAAGTCAAGGTTGGGGGTGGCTTCAAGCATCTCACGCCAGGTGTGGGCAAAGAGGTTACGGTCGTTTTGGGTTCGGGGACTCCACATGGCAGGTCCCTTGGATTTGTTCAACATCCGGAATTGAATGGCGCTTCGGTCTGAAACAAGGCCGGAGTATCCCCCCATGGCGTCCACTTCACGAACGATTTGGCCTTTGGCGATGCCCCCCATGGCGGGGTTGCACGACATCTGCCCAATGACACCCATGTTCATCGTGATAAGAAGTGTAGAGGCCCCCAAATTGGCAGCCGCAGCCGCGGCTTCATTGCCAGCATGGCCTGCCCCCACAACGACAACGTCGTAAGACTGAATCATGCCCGCAAAGGTCGGGAGAAGAGGGTTCAGGGCGTGTGTTCCACGTGGAACATGGACAAGGCTTCGTTCTCAGCGCGGCGCATGGCCGCGGCGTCTGGTTGGGTTTTGTCCTTGAATCCGGCCAAATGAAGCAGTCCGTGGACCATGACCCGAAGGAGCTCCTCCTGAAATGTAAAACCCTGATTTTCAGCATTTTCTAACACCCTCTCAAAGGAAATAAGCAAGTCGCCTGAGAGCATGGTTCCCTCGCTGTGATCAAATGTGATGATGTCGGTGTAGGTGTCGTGGTCGAGATATTTCCGGTTGTAGGAGAGAAGTTCCTCGTCGGAACAGGAAACGATGCTGACATCGCCCAATTGAAACCCGTGATGGCGGGCCACTTGTTTCAGCCACGACTTGACCCGCCGTCGACCCTCGACGCGACAAGGAACGTCCCCATCGACGAACACGACCATGGGTTAAGCCAGAACGTTGGCAAACGTCAGCTCGACGATTCGACCGTCGTCCTCGAAGGCACAATCATCCGCGAGATGGCGCATCAGGAAGACCCCACGGCCATGAGGCTTTTCAATGTTTTCTGGAGCCGTTGGGTCTGGCAGGTTGTCATAATCAAAACCAGGACCTTCATCAGCCACTCGGAAGACGAGGCTTTTGTCTTGGACCGCGCACGAGACACTCACAGACTTGGCAAGGTCGAGCTTGTTGCCATGAACAATGGCGTTGTTGACAGCTTCAGTCATGGCAATCAGCACATTCCCGTAGTGCTCTGGGATGATGTTGTGGGCGTCGCTGATTTGATCAATCAAACGCTCAACAACAGCAATGTTCTCAGGCTTGGAGTCGAAGCGAAGCTCGGGGAGAGTGGTCGTCATGGGTTGAGATCGGGTTGGTTTCCGCCAGAATCAAGGTCCAAAGTATTGAAATAATCGTTGACCCGTGCCCTGTAGTAGGGGAGAAGTTCTGCAGGAACGGTCTTCAACAACTCGAGTTCATTCATTTTTTGGCGGAGGTATTCAGAAGCTTGGGGCGGGGTGGCCTTCAAGCCATCATCCCCGGACCGCGAAGTTCGCTCTTCCTTCTCACCACGAATGCGCTCCGCACGTTCAGCTTCCAACAGCCGTGTGATCAAATCTTGTTGCCGTTGCAGGGTGGCTTGGTCGACGCGTCGGTTGACCAAATCGCGCTCCAGCTCCTCCATCTCTTGGGCGATCTTTTGCATGTCGGTGCCCTGTCCGGATCCGTCCTCGTTGAGTTCTTTGGCCTTTTCCTGGGCCATTTTTCGCAATGCGGCTTGTTGAGCGGCCATCTGTGCGAGCTCCTTGCTCATTCCCGTTCCCCGCTGACCGGCTTTGCCTTGATTGGCCTGGTTGCCCATTTGTTGCTTCATCTGCTCGAGCTTCTTGCCCAACGCCTCTTGCATCTTTTTCATGTCACCTGCCTTGGGTGAACTGGAGGGGCTACCTGACCCACCGGGCTTTTCGCAATTGCCGCTTCCGGGTTGTTTTTCCGCTTGTTGCTGCTGCATTTGTTGGAGGGCCTCATCGAGCAACAGGGCGAGGTTGTTGAACGATGTCATGACGTATTGCTGATTCATGGCAATCTCAGGGGTTTGGCGTTCACCAAATCCCTCAAGCGCCTTGTCCATGTGACGGTTCACCAAGCCAATTTCTCGGTTTACTGCTGAGGCGAGTTGGGGAATGCGCATGCTCAGGGCAAACAAACTGTCTTCAACCATGGCCGAAGCATCTTTGAGGTTGCGCTGGGTTTGACCGTGTCCAATGTATCTCGGATCCTGCTCCTGAGTGGTTTTCAGTTCAGCCATCAGCAACTCTTCGTCGAAAGAGAGCGTGAGGATGTTTTCCAACAACGCCCGAAGCGCCTCCATATCCTCGCCTTGCGATTCTTCCTCGGCCTGTTGTTGCATGGCCTCCATGCGTTCGGCGAGCTGTTGCATTTGATCGGCAGCCTGTTGCTGTGATTCAGACGCCTTCTTGTCTTTGCCCTTTTCCAGCTGTTCCGACCCCTCTTCCATGGCGTCTTGGATGGATTGCTCCTCCTCGTTGCTGTCCATCATGGGGTTGGGGTTGGCCAATGCTTGGTTGTCCTTTTCGAGTTGATCCAGGTCTTTGCGCAGTTGGTCAAACCTGTTGTTGAGGCTGTCTTGTTTGGCCTTCAAATCCTCGGGATCCATCAAACCCAAATCGGTTTCTTCTGCCAAGCGTTCCTGCTCTTCAGCCATTTTCTTGAGTTCCTCAATGGCATCATCCATCTTGGTTTCCCACTCGAGCTGACGAAACTGTTCCAGCGCTCGGTCAAGTTCCTTTTCCATGGCCTCGTGGTTGAGCTCCATCTCGCTCAACTGCTCTTGGATTTTTTCAGGATCCATTTCATCCATGAGCTCCTGCATCTGCCGGTAGATGTCGCGAAGCTCTTCGCTCATGACCTCGTTCATGAGCTGCTGAAGCTGGTTTTGCTTTTCCAAGATGCGTTCCTCTTGAGGGTCAAACTCATTGGCCCGCTCATCCTTTCGCTCGTTCTCCTGCTGCATGTTCTCCAACCGCTTTTGGAGGTCTTGTTGCTGCTCGAGGAGCTGTTCCATGGCTTGGCGGTCTTGCCAGGTCATGTCACCCTGTTCCCGGAGACGCTCCTGCATGGCTTCCATGGCTTCTCGAAGCTCGGCGGCGTCTTGGATGGCCGCCTCGAGGTTGTCCTCAATGTTCGAGGCGGCCTCTTCCCGTTCCTGACGAATGTCCTCTTGGGAAGGAGCGACAATCCGGGTGGTGGTGGACCGAACCATCTTCGCACCATTCACCCCATCGTTGTCCCACACCTCAAACCAACACTCGAGCACCTCACCGTCGCGCCACACCAAATCTCGCATGTTCCAGGTGTGAAAGAAGGAGCCTCGCAACCCCTGAGGAACCTCGAGGTCAATTCTCCCTCCACGGTCCTCTTCGGCCATGGGATCGGTGCTGGAAGGCGTGGAAGAATTGGCGGTCGGGGAGGAGCTTCTAGACGCGGAGGAGTTGGTGGATGACGTGCGATTCCACACAAACACCAAGCGGCTGAATCCATAGTCGTCCTGGATTGAACCGGAGAAATACCGAAGTTTTCGCGAGGTGGAGTCTGGGGCCTCGCTCACGCGAATGGAGGGCCGTCCATCGCGCACCACGCGAATTCGATGCCTGATCGAATCCCCCTTGGCTTCGGGTCCGGTGGGGGTGATCCAATACGTGACATCGTCACTGGCCACCCATTCGGTGGCGAACACATTGCCCGCTGCTTGTCGCATCGACTGCGCGCGTTCGCCGATGCGCATTTCCACCCCATCGCCGTCCTGGACGTGGATGGACCATTGAATGGGTGTTCCCTCAGGGACTGTGATGTCTCCTTGATTTCGTTGTTCGATGGGAGGGAGGCCGGTGTATCGAGGCGGGGTGGCCGTCAAGCGCAATTCCGCAAGGGACGGCATGGAGAAAGGACGAACCACATACGCTGCGGAACGCCACCCATTCGCCAAAAACTGAAATTCAGTGGAATTGCGAACTGAAGGCAGGGTGTACCGATAGACGTGGTTTCTCACCCGTTCCATGCGGAAACGCCCTCCCATCGTTTCCACGACGACCGAATTCGGGAGGTCGTTGCCCCGCGTTTGGACTTCCAGGGTGAATGGGTCGCCCGCCGCCACCCGAAGGTCGTCGTTCAGCAGGACAAACTCGAAGGGCGCTGGCTCAACAAACTCCGTTCTGTGCTGCACCAAGCGCGTTGTGGGCTCCGTTACCCAGGTCGGCTGCCACAGCGCCAACACCGTGCCAATCAGCGCCACGGGCAGGGCCATTTTGAGCGCACGCAACGCGGGACCCACATCAACAGCCTTCGTGAACGGGAGTGGCCTCAACGATTCTGTGCGTTGCTCGATGCTCGCCGCCAGCAAGGTCACATCTGAGCCAGCAGCGCCCTCCACCTGCTGTTGGAGTTGGAGGGTGTTCAGGAGTTTGTCCTTGACTTCGGGAAAGTGATCCCCCACGATGCGTGCAGCCTCCTCGTAACTCAATCCACGGCTGACACGAAGCCATTGCAATGTGGGCCAAGCGACCCAAACAGACAACATCCCCAAGGACGCGAAGGTGAAGGCGTAAAACAACACGGTCCGCCCCGCCACCCCAAAGCGCCCGACATGTTCCAGCAGGGCGAAAAACAACACCCCCAAAACCAAGGTGGCAAAAGACAACAGAAGCCCTCGAAGGGCTTTGTTTCGGTGATACCTCCGGATGAAGGCATCCAGCTTCTCAATCAATGAAATTGTTGCGCTCATCTATGCTCAAGAAAGGTACGCTACCTTCGCCTCCCATTCATCATTCACGACCATGAAAGGAACCGGATTCACCCTTTTTGTCAGCTTGCTGTCCTTTGCAACGTTCATCCCCCAAGGCGGTGCGCAGGTGGTGTTGAACGAAGCCAACCTCGTTTTGGGTCCCAACATGGGGCAGTTTGTGGAATTGTACGGCATTCCCAACACACCGCTCGACGGGCACGCCTTGGTCGTTGTGAAGTCCGCGTCGATGGGTGGAGGTGTCTGGTCAGCCCAAACCCAGGCTGTGGTTGACCTCGATGGGATGTCCTTGGATGCAGATGGCTTCGCGTTGATCAACGGAGAAGGGTGGCAAAACACGGTGGCAGCGGTCGTTTTGGCTGCCCAAGATGCCGAAGAATTCGTCCCCAACGTCCCTCCTGTATTCACGGACATCGCCGATGCTTTCTTGTATGGAAACACAAGTGTGACCAACCCTCAAATGGCGGCCATTGCAGCCGCAGTCAACCCCGCTGCGACAGCCACGATCTACGAAGGGGGTGCTGGCGTGAGTTCAGGCCCTGATGGCTTGTCGCGCGTTCCTGACGGGGGTGCTCCTCTCGACCAAAACTTCGTCATGCAAGCCCTGAGCCCAGGCACGACGAACGTGTTGCCATGCGAAGGCGGACATCTGGCTTTGAACAACCCCAACGTGTCGACGTTCTGCACCGATTTGGGACCGCAAATTGTGGGGTTCAACCACCAATCAGACGCTGCAACGGCATCAGTGAGTTTGGCCATTGTCGACCCCAACGACGGAGCGATTCTGAACGTGTTCTTCGGCACAGCCCTGAACCTTGAAGGCCTCGGAGACGGGACGTTTGATGTGTTTGCGATTTCGCACGACGCGCCATTGTTGGGTGGTGCGGGTTTTTTGGAGGAGCTGGAGACAGATCCTCCCGGGGGGTGTCTGAGCGTGGCGCCCATTCCCGTCGTGGTTCAAGGCGAGACCTGTGAGATTCCGTCGTGCGATGGAGGCACGCTCCTGACGGCCGGCGCAGAGCCCGACGTACAGGCATGTCTCACAGAGGATGGTGCGCTGGTGTCGTTTGGCTACTACAGCGATGCGGTGGAGGGCGACTACCTCTTTCTGATTTGCAACACTGAAGACACCATCTTGGCCACAACCGATGAGCCCTACTACGATTTTGCACTCTTCGGAGAGGCGGGCGACTACCACGTGTGGGGATTGAGCTACCAGGACGGACTGGATTCAACCACCGTGGGGGCAGGCCTGCCGGCCTTCGGGGCGTCCTCTTTGGGCTGCGACAGCTTGTCCACCAACTACCTCCTCGTGGAGATTCTGCAATGTGGAGCTGCGGGTTTGTGCGAAGATTTGATCATCAGCGAATACGTGGAGGGCACCAGCAACAACAAGGCGTTGGAAATCCACAACCCCACACCGTTTGACATTGACCTCACACCCTATGTCATGGAGGTGTACAACAACGGTTCGAGCACTCCGATTCAGACCTTGGATCTCGAGGGGGTCATTCCGTCGGGCGGGGTTCACGTCATGGGGAACCCTCAGGCCGCTGCGCAAATTGTGGCTGTCAGCCAAGTACTGAGCACGGTGACGTGGTTCAACGGCAACGACCCCATTGTGCTGCGGAAAAATGGCGAGATCATCGACATGATGGGAACCATAGGTGAGGACCCCCAAGGGGCGTGGCCCGTCGGTGAGGGCGCCATGGCTGAATTTACCTTGGTGAGAAAACCCAACATCGGCGAAGGCTCCACCAATTGGAACGAGGGCCAAAACCAATGGGATGTTTACCCCCAAGACACGTTTGATTTCCTGGGAGAACACACGGCATCCTGTGGCGGTTTGGGAACCATGGTGGTGGGTTTTGCCGCCCCGGAATTGTACGTTGCGGAAGGAGGTGGCGTGCAGGTGAACATGCAGGTGAGCTATCCCCTCGAGGATGTGGAAGTCCAAATCGCAGTGACAGGGGGTGATGCCACCGCAGGCACCGATTTCCCAGCAGTCTTTCCTCTGTCGTTTGATTTTCAAGCGGGTCTGCTGAACAGCCAATCATTCAACTTCGTCGCCATCGATGAAGAGGAGCCTGAGTTGCAAGAAGATGTGGAACTCACCATGACGGTGTTGTCAGGTGGTGCTGTCCTGGGGATTGAGACGGTCGTGATTCACATCCTTCCCTCGGATTTGACCTACCCCGTGTACGACATCATTCAAGTTCGTGGGGTCAACAACCAAGGGGTTTTGGACAGCATTGACACGGCATGCGAGTTGCGCGGCATCGTCCATGGGTGGAACGACTACCCCCAAGGTCTTCGGTTCACACTGATTGACCCCACCCACGGCATCAACGTGTTCAGCCCGATCAACAACTTTGGCTACGAGGTTCAGGAGGGAGACAGCGTTCGGGTTCGTGGGGTGGTGGGTCAGTTCAACGGGTTGGCCACGATTTACGCGGACACCGTCATCTACGAGGGGAGTGGTTTCCCATCCCAAGAGCCCATCTTGGTGTCTGAAATGGGGGAGGAGACGGAAAGCCGCATCATCAAACTCAAGTGCGTGAAGCTCATTGATCCCGAAGAGTGGACCAACAATGTCCCGTTTTTCGATGTGATGGTGAACTACGGCGTGGGCGAGGTGAAGATTCGCATCGACGCCAACACGGATATTTTTGGCACAGAAGCACCGCTCGGAACGTTTGGGATTTCGGGCATTGGTGGTCAATATGATCCCGGCATGCCTTTGCTTGACAGCTACACGTTGATGCCTCGGAGCTTGGATGATTTCACCGAGCCTGTATTCGCGGCGTTTTCTGTTCCTGACTTCTTGGTGTTGGGAGGGGGAACCCCTGTGTTCGTGGAGAACTACAGCACGGGGGCGGCGTATTACCAATGGTCGTTTGGCAATGGAACCTTCAGCAACGAAGAGGAGCCGGAATTGACATACACCCAGTCGGGGACGTACAACATCTTCTTGACAGCCACGGATCCTGAGTTGGAGTGTTCAGACCAAGCATCTCTTTCCGTCGACGTGGAGTGGACGGATGGGGTGGGGAACACGGAACCGCAGGGGATTCGCATGCATCCCAACCCCGCCCAATCGGAGGTTGTGGTTCTGACCCCACAACAAGGCGGGTGGCAAGCTGTCGATGGCCAGGGCCGTGTGGTGACTTCAGGTCAAGGGGGGACGGGACGACATGTGCTTGACGTCTCTTCGTGGACGCCGGGGATGTATACGTTTGTGTTGGACAACGGTGCTCCTCCGGCGAAGCTGGTGGTGTCACCACGATGATGCTCTCGTCTTGGCCATCACCCCCCGCACACGAAGCCTCTTGCTTTTGCATGGGGTCGTGGTCATTTTTGGGTTCACGGGCATCCTGGGGAAGCTGATCACCCTCCCCTCTGAACCCCTGGTATTCTGGCGCGTGAGCCTGGGTGGGTTGACCACGGCGTTGTTGTTGGCCTTTCGGCGCAAGTGGCAACGATGGAAAGCCCGGGACTTGTTGCGGGCGGGCCTTGTGGGATGTCTCGTTGCATGCCATTGGGTCACCTTTTTTGCTTCCATCAAGGCGAGCTCTGTGGGACTTGCGCTGACCATGATGGCGACGGCACCCATGTTTGTGGGTTTCGTGGAGCCTTGGGTTTTTGGAAGAAGGCTGGCCATGCGCGAATTGGTCATTGCAGTGTTCGTCTTTGTCGGAATCTCCCTGGTGTTCAGGGCTGAGACAGACCAAACCACCGGCATTCTCCTCGGCCTCACCAGTGCGCTGCTGGCGGCGGTCTTTAGTACGTTCAACGGGGTGTTGGTCAAGCGTCATGAACCGGTGAATTTGAGCGCCGTGGAATTGCTTGCCGCGAGCGTGGTCATGTTTGGCTGGTTGGGTGTTCGCGGTCAGTGGGGTGCCTCCCTGGTTCCCCTGTTATGGCTTGATTGGTTGTGGTTGCTTTTGTTGGCGGTGGTGGCGACGTCGTTCGCTTTCATGGTGAGCATCCGGGTGCTTAAGGATTTGACGCCTTTTGAGTCTGCCATGGCCATCAACCTTGAACCCATTTACGCCATCGTGTTGGCGAGTTGGCTGTTCGAAGAGCATTTTGACCAAACATTTTACGCCGGTGCTGCGTTGGTCATCGGCGCGGTGTTTGTGGATACATGGCTTAGGTCCCGGAAACACAAAACAGGGACGAAGCCACCTGGTCTCCCGTGATCCAATGCGTTTCAGGAATGCGGTATCGCCCTTCAGGGAGGGATGTGATTCGGCCCTCTTGAATCAGGCGAGACCACATCGCTGGCTCGAGGACATCAGGGCGTAAGGCCCATGATTGTTCGAGGGATTGTGGTGAGATCCCATCCGCCGTTCGCAACCCTGTCATCAACGCCTCGTTGTATCGATCTACGTCCGTGAGGTGCTCCACGGTTTGGTCCAACACCCCTTGTTGGATGGACCTGATGTATCGGTTGTTGTTGGCGACGTTGGCATAACGCGTCGCCTGATGGAATCCGTGGGCGCCTGGACCCAAGGCGAGATATGGTTTGCCAGACCAGTAGGAACTGTTGTGCAGGGCGCGGTGAAAAGGCCGGTCGGCCGTCTTGGCAGGCGCCGCCCAATTGCTGGTTTCATAGTGTTCCCATCCAGCCGACCTCATGCGGTCACACAAGGCATTGTAGGCCTGAACCACATGCGACTCGGGTGCTTCTTGTTGTTCACCCTTTCCAACACGCACGCCAAGCACGGTGTTGGGTTCCACGGTCAAGGCATAGGCGCTCAGGTGGGTGAGGGGCAAATCGAGCGCCGTACGAACATCAAACTCCCAGTCCCTCGTCGTGGGCACCCCGTAGATCAAATCCACACTCAGGGATTCCATGCCACAGTGTTGGGCCCTAACCAACGCGTCAATGGCTTGCTTGCCTGTATGTGCGCGATTCATCCAGTGCAACGTGGCATCGTCAAACGTTTGGACGCCAACACTCAACCGCCCCACCCCAAGATCCATCCACGCCTTGAGGTTGTCCTCAGTCATGTCCTCGGGATTGGCTTCCAAGGTGAATTCGTGCAGTGAAGAAAGGGGGATGCCCAAGGTTTGGGTGACTCCCAAGACCAGTCGCTTCAACAAGGTGGCAGGAAGGAGTGAAGGCGTGCCCCCGCCGAGGTACAAAGTGTTGAAGGAGAGGTCGTTCCATGTGTCCTCTGCGCGCAACCTCAAGGTGGCTTCGGCCACCAGTGCGTCCACCAGGGATTCCATGGTTTCGAGGCGTGTGGAAAAATGGAAATCGCAATAGTGGCACGCCTGCCTGCAGAAGGGGATGTGGATGTACAAGCCGGCCATGGTTCAAAGGTCGTCCTCTCCACATTACCTTCGCACCATGGCTCGTGAAATCCAATGGGACAATGTGCGTGTGGATCGCGGTGACGACAGTGCGTCCCTCGTGGAGGCCCAATGGACAGCATTGGGACCGTCGACGTGGTCTGTTCTTCGCGGTGGCGCTCGGTACCGTGTGGAATGCGTGGAGGGTCCGCACAGCGACGGATCCATGGTGATGCGTATCAACGGGGTTCGACGCCATGTGAAGGTGTTGGATTCCCGTGCCAAGTTGCTCGAAAAGATGGGGATGTCCATGGACCACGCAGCGGCCAATGCGGATGTTCACGCCCCCATGCCGGGCAAGGTTCTGCAGGTTTTGGTCAAGCCCGGAGATGAAGTCCAGGAGGGCATGCCTTTGCTCGTGTTGGAGGCGATGAAGATGGAAAACATGATCAAGGCCCTCTCTCAGGGCAAGGTCTCTGAGGTGCCTGTGGATGAAGGCCAAGCCGTGGAAAAGGGCACCCTCCTGGTGGCTTTTGAGGATTGAATGTGGTGTCAACAGGCGCTTTCGGGTTCGTGGATGTCACCGATTCGTTGTTGAAGACATGTCAATTCAAGCGGTTTGTGCGTTGAATGCCAAACTAACTTCGACACATGACAGCGTTTCGACATGTTTTTTGGGCTTGGCTGGCCTTGTGTTTGGCCCCACTGTCACTGGCAGGACAGAGCGACGCGTGTGATGCAAGGGTGAATTTATGCGGACAAGTGGACTCGACCCTGACGATGTCTTCGCCCCTGGATCTCACCAATGCTGTGGGTCTCCAAGGGATTTTTGATGCCAACTACGTTCAAGTCGTGGTGTTCCACACGACGTTTTTACCCAACGAAGGCGAGGGGGTGGAGGTTGTCCTGTCCGCGCCGTCCTGCGGTGGGGCGTACCAGGCCATGGTGTTTTTGCCCAACCCCTTCGATGTGTGCAATGCGCTGGAATATGTGCCGGTTTCGCCTTTGATGGTGGCCAATGGCGACACGGTTTTGGTCACAGATCCGTTGTATTACAACACAGACTACGTGCTGCTCCTGGGTTCCAACACCCCCGGGTGCAGTGTCCAAGTAACTCTAGAAGGAAGAAGCATGAGCATCGACGCCTGCTGTGCCAGCAACATTGATTACGGGGAGACCGCCAATGTGGAGGTGTTGGGTTCAGATCCACAGCTTGGATACGATTGGGTTCCTGCGGAGTTTGCCGTGATGGTGGACAACCAGCTTGCGGAGCTCTCACCCTATGAGACCACTACCTTTGAAGTGACGGCCTACGTGGAGGGTTGTGCCTATTCAGACGCAGTGTTGGTGGCTGTGGGGGCACCGGTGGAAGTCCCCAATGCATTTTCCCCCAACAACGATTCCTTCAACGATACCTGGGAAATTGCGGGACTTTCTCAATTTGAATATTCCGTCTTGGAAGTGTTTGATCGGTGGGGGCAGCCCGTGTTTCGATCGGTATCCTACCCCAACCCTTGGAATGGAACCCACCGTGGGAAACCCTCTCCGGCAGGGACATACTATTACGTCATCCACCTCAATGAACCCAACGCCAACCTGGCCCCACTGACAGGTTACGTCGCCATCATCCGATGAAACATCCAATTTTACGTCAAGCGTGGTTGACCGCGATGTTGTGGTCCGTGGTGGGGGTGGGGTGGTCTCAATTCTATGGGGTCCGTTCCCATTTTCTCATGTCGGGATTTTTGGACAATCCCGCGGGTGTCGGAAGCAACCCATGCCTGGACTTGCGCCTTGGTGTGCGGAGTCAATGGGCGGGTTTTGAAGGCGCACCCACAAGCAGTTTTGCCTCGTTGTCGGGCAGGCTCTCCGAAGGTTCGGTGGTTGGGCACGGATTGGGTGGTTTTGTCCAAACAGACGAAACGGGCCCTTGGTCCAATACGCGCTTTAGCATGGCGTATTCTTCCAAGATCAGGCTTTCAACTGGTGCGAAGCTCAGTGCGGGTTTTGCCGCGGGCATGGCGCAGTACAAAATTGACATTGAAAGCCTGGATTTCCCTGTTTACGCGGCGTCTGACGACCCGGTGCTTTTTGGCAGCAGCGGAAGCCAGGTTGTCTTTCCGAGCTTGGATTTTGGCCTGTGGTACGAAGACGCCTCCACATTCGTGTCATTCAGCGTGTTGAATGTGATGGCCACCACCTTGACGGAATTGTCGATGACCACGTCTTCAGGCCGAAACATGGTCTTGATGGGTGGAAAGGTGATTCGCCTGGATCGCAGGTTCTCATTTCGGCCGGCGGCTCAAATGCGGCTGGCTCAGGGATTGCCCGCTTCGTTGGATATCCAAGGGATGTTCACCCTTGAAAACAAGGTGTCGATGGGCTTGGGGTACCGCACGGGATCCGCCCTCGTGGCGGTGGCGAGCTTCAAGGTGTGGGACGCCATGACTTTGGGATATGCCTATGATTTTGGCGTTTCTTCACTGCACGTGGCCTCGCGGAATTCGCACGAGATTGTGCTTTCTTTGACAGCATGTGATCAAAAGGACCCCTACATAGGTCCAGGTGGCCGATGCGCAGCATATGACTGATGCAGGACACGCTTCCCAAAAGACTCCTCTTCCTTGCCGCCGCGGCCATTGTGGCCGTAACCATGTTGTACACCCAACATCTGGCGGGAATCATCCGTGCTGAAGAACAGCGCAAGGTCGAATTGTGGGCCGAGGCAGTGAAACAGCGCGCAGAGCTTGTCACGTACACCCAAAAACTCTTCGAAGAATTGGGTTCGGAGGAGCGAAAAAAAGCGGATCGGTTGGGGGATGCCTACCGCATCATTCAGACCTCGCCATCGGGCATGGATTTGACCTTCATCTCGGATTTCTTGTTCTCCAACAAATCCGTGCCGGTTCTCATATACAACGACAAAGGCGAGGTGTTGTACGACGTCAACGTGGCACCACCTCCCCCCAACGTGAGCCGGTCGGAATATTTTGACAGCCTGAGAACCCACGTGATGGGCAAGAACCCGCCCATCCGGTTTGAGGAAGTGGGCCAGACCATCTACTACGCAGAAAGCCTTCGATTGACTGAATTGAGGAAGGCCATGGCTGATTTGATCGAGTCGTTCATTTCGGAAACTGTGATCAACAGCGCCTCCGTTCCTGTGCTGTTGGTGGATTCCACAGGAACGAGAATTGTCAAGTCCCAGGGGTTTGACCTGACCTTGTTGGGCGACTCAGCGGTCCTTCACGACAAGTTGTACGATTTGGCCAAGGCCAACCTGCCCATTCCCATTGTCCTGCCCCAAGGCGGCGCGCATCTGGTGTTTTATGAGGAGAGCTGGGTGCTCACACAACTGCGCTTTTTCCCGGCTGTTCAGCTTCTTTTGATTGCGGCGTTTTTGTTGGTTGCCTACCTCGTCTTCAGTTCGTCGAGACGGGCAGAACAAGACCGTGTTTGGGTGGGGATGGCCAAGGAAACAGCCCACCAATTGGGCACTCCGTTGAGCTCGCTCATGGCGTGGTCGGGACTTTTGGCCTCTCGCGGGGTGGACCCGGAGGCTTTGGCTGAAATGGACAAGGACCTGTTTCGCCTTCAGACGGTGGCAGAGCGTTTTTCCAAAATAGGATCCAAACCAGACCTCTCCTTGCAGGACCCCCTTGAGGTTGTTCAGGAGACGGTCGATTACATGCGCCCTCGCATCGGCAAGCACGTGGATTTGCGCTTTGAGTTGGGCGAGCCGCGAGGTCAAATCAAGGTCAGTCGACCCTTGTTGAGCTGGGTGCTCGAAAACCTCTTGCGCAACGCCGTAGACGCCATGGATGGCCAAGGAACGTTGATTGTGCGCGCGATGTGGTCAGGAGATGAGGTTCATGTGGAAGTCGAAGACACAGGCAAAGGAATGTCCAAGGCGCTGCAGCGCAAGGTGTTTGAACCTGGGTTTACAACCAAGTCAAGGGGCTGGGGTTTGGGGCTTTCGTTGGCCAAACGCATTGTGGAGGAGATGCATCATGGGAGCATCTTCGTGGCGAGAAGCGAACCCGGCCAGGGCACTTGCTTTCGCATCGTGTTCATGCCCTGACGCACCCGCCTGACATCACCCCGATCAGGACATCATCGAATGACAGCGATGCTTCCCACGCGCTGTTCACGGTGCAAAATGCCATCGTCAGCATACGTCCAGCGACACAGGAAAGGATAGACTCCGTCGGGAACGTAGTGCAAACCGTCGCCAAGCCGGCTGGCACCGCCAGACCAAGGCGTTTCAGGGTCTGAGGTCTCCCAGAGGATTTCTCCCCACCTGTTGTAAAGCTGGAAAGAGAATTCCACGGGATCACAGTTGGTCACGATGCGCAAACCCTCGTTCAATCCATCGTTGTCTGGGGTGAAAGCGTTGGGAACCCAAACGTCGCAGCCGCAATACTCTTCTTCGACCTCGACCCCAGCCACGACGCCTCCGCAGGCGTTGACCGCGGTGATCAGGTGTGTCCCGCCCACGACCTGAGACGACCAACCGTTCGCCCCCTCTGTCGACCAGTAGAGGTCGAAGGGGATTTCATAGGGATCCGTGTCCAGGACAGGAACCAATTCCACGCGCACTTCCGTGGAGTCTCCAATGCAGATCAAGGGGTCAGCCACAGAAGCAACGAGGTTCAAGTTGGGAAGGACTTCCACATGCATGGCATGGCTGTCACTGCAACCCGTGGCGTTGTCTCGCACCATGAGTTCGTAGTTTCCTTCTTGGGACAGGAAAGCGCCCGAGTTGGCGGGCTGGCCATTCACCGTCCACAGCCATGTCCCCACGGCCGGTGTGGTTTGCGGAATCCAATCAATGGTGTAGGGTGCCGCGAGCACACATCGCTCCACCGAATCTGGCAAATTCCCAATGTTGGGCGTGGGCCACCATGTGACATACGCGGTGTCCGTTTCTGTGCAGTACCCCAGGGTCACAGTCGCGACAAAGGGTCCTTCACCCATGGTATTGACCACCTGCAAAGAGGGGCTGCCCCCCCCCACATTCCATGAAATATCATCCATGGGCTGGGTGATTTGAAGGGTGGCGACAGAGGCATCGCACAAGGGATCTGGGTCGACGAGCCCCGTGGCAATGGGCGGAAACATGTTGAGCACCAACGATTCAGAATCTTCACACCCATTTTCTGACACCAGTTGGGCCTGGTACAAACCAGGGCCTGCCGCGTTTAGGGTGGATGTCCCCGCGGGCATGTTCCAGGACTGGACACTCGTTCCTTGGGCCGGCGTGGCTGAAATCTGCCCCGTTGTTCCCCAACACAACGTGGGGGGGGTGGCCACCAAATCGACCGTAGGCAGGGGCAACAAGTTGACGTGAATGAAGTCTGGGTCTGCAGCACAGCCATTGATGGACGCTTCGGCCCAATAGTCTCCCGACGAATTGATTGTCAATGTGTTGGAGTTGCTGTTGTTCCAAGTGGCCGAAGCGCCTTCCGTGGCCAACACCTCCATGGTGAGGGATTCTCCAAAACATACGTCAGCCTCATCGACCACAACCTCTCCGTTGATTTCGAACACCAAGTCGGGGATGGGCTGGAAGAGCACATCGACAACGGCCGTCTCCACACAGCCATTCAATTGGGCCACCACGTTGTATTGTCCGGTTGAGTTGGCAACCAAGGTTGAACCGTTGTTGCCATTCCATTGAATCTGGGCATTGGGATTGACCGTTGCGGAAAGCTCAATGGGCGTGTCTCCGCAGACGATGATGTTTTCATCAACCAGCAAGGCCAAATCTGGACCTGGCGCTTCTCCGACCACAATGTCGTTGTGGGTAGGACACCCCTGGTTGTCTTCACCATAAAGCGTGTACACACCTTGTCCTGTTGTTGTCAAAAGCGCCGTTCCTGTGGAAACCCATTCGGCCATGACCACTGGCGGAATCGGTTCAGCAGTCAGTTCAAGCTCATTGTCTCCGCACACCTGCCAAGGTCCCTCAGGCGAGGCTTGAACCATGTTGATGTACGACGAGTAGTATGCGTCGACAAAGCAGAATGTGTGGATGTTGGTTGCCCCTCCTGTGGTCCCCGTAAACCCCCAATACACCAGCGGGTCGCCCCCAAAAATGCCGTTGATCAAATTGATGTTCAGTGTCTTTCGGAGGATGCCATCGAAATACACTTGCAGGGTGGTCGAGGCAGGGTCCCACGTGACTCGAAACGGATAGGAGAGCCCTGTTTCAATGTTGGCGTTGTTGGGATGAGCTTGCACGGGGGCGCTCAAGTTGTGATTGTTTTGACCGTTGCTTTGGATACCGATATGGTCGAAGGAAGGGTCTCCCACATCCCCATTTTGCCAAGTGTCGATTTCCACAGCAATGGAAGGGTTGAAAGGTCCTCCATCGTATCCGATGGAGCCACCGCTGTCGCCTACGAGATTGTTCCCCACATTGCCAGCTTGCTGAAGCACGAAGCACATGCCGTCGGCTCCACCGTTGTTGTTGCCCAAGTTGACGGTGAATTCCAAATCAAATGGCGCCCCCAAATGGATGGGACAATCATGCCACGCCGCCCCTCGTTGCGCCGGGCTGGTGTTGGTGAGTTGGATGCACGTGGGGCTCTGCTGGGTGGCATTTTGGACCAGATTCCACTGGGCGCGTAGACCGCCTACAGCCCCAATGAAGCACAGTGTCCACAGGCATCGAAAGAAGTGGCTCGGGGGCGTGTTGTTTTGCATGGGTGAAAGGCAAAGCCGCCCCAAGGTCGGTCGGTTTTTCATAGAAATCAACACATCCACCTGGTGTCACACTTTCCAATCGGAGCAGTCCCACCCCAGCATGGACTCAATTTGGTCGATGTCCTTGTGGTACACGCCAAGCAGCGCTTGACGTGTTTCTTCGCTGAGTTCGGCATGGTATGAACGTTCGTGTACTTTGTGTGACTTCGTGCTTTTGGGCGAAACGCCTAAAAAAGACTGAAGTTCACGAAGCGTTTCGTCGTGATGATGGAGCAGATTGGCGTGCTTGATGATGTGCACATTGTCCCGCCCAAACTTCTTCCAAAGCTGCTCCACTTGGCGGGCGTACAAACCCCTTTGAACGAAGCTGTACACCTTGTCCAAAGCTTCGTGGGGTTGGTGAAGGGTGTCCAGTTCCTGCTTGATGGCGGTTTCGAAGTCGGTTTGAACCAATCCTCGTTGCCATTCCATGTTCCAATGCGAAAATGCCCGGGCTACGGGGTTGCGCAGCACGGCCACCACGCGGATGTTGGGGTTGTAGGCGTGAATACGATCCAAGGCCACACCCCAGGTCATGTAATGTGGGGTGGCCTCTCCGTATACCTTGGTAGGCTTGGGGAAGTCTGGAAACGCATGGTGGAATAGCCTGCGCTTGCGGTCTCTCCACACGGGGAGGGTGAAGTCAAGGGATGATGTTCGGTTGAAGAAGTGCATTTCCTTTTTCTCCGGCATCGAAATTTGAGGATGCTGGGACAAAAAGGCGTGAAGTGCTGACGTGCCGGCCTTCTGAGCGCCGACAATGATGAAGTCAATGCGATGTTTGGGCTGGGCAAGGGTCATGGGAGCGTTTGTATGTCATCCCAAGACTCAAAACAGGAGCCATAGGTTGATGTCAATTCCTCGTGGTTTTCGACGTATTCGCTGATGTGTCCGCTGTGGACCCGTTGAAGTTTGATGTCTTCATTGAGCACGCGTCGTATGTCCTCTTCGCGCCCTTTGTGCCCCAGACGCGTCAACATTTGACGAAAAAACCGGTTGGGTTCTTGCAGGAACGTCTCGTATTTCAAAGGCCAAACCTCCAACCCCTGCGACGCCATCCAAGCGACAAATTCGCGTTTTTGGTCATGAAGCCGGCGACATTGGTCCAACACGTGACCAAATTGTTTGAGGTCGACATGGATTGTGGGAATGTCCTCCCGTGACAGCTCTCCGTAGGCCAGCTTGAATTGCAAATGGCCCTTGTTCCCTTGTCCATCCCCATGGTACTTGGACAAAGCCCATCGAAAAATGTTTTGCCGGACCGCAAGCATCGGTACCACGCCGTGTTCATGGAGCGTGGCCACCATCGAATCACGGTATGCCCGATGCCTCCTGGTTTTGAGAATGCGGTTGACGGGGAGGTCCAACCAGGGCTTGTCGAAGTGAACCCGACGAGGGGGCTTCCAACGCATCTTGAGCCCCACAGCATTCTCCGAAGGCAGGTCCACCAATTGCCTGTTTGGCACCTTCTTTCGATAGGCTTTGCGAAGGGCTTCGCCATTTCTCGGCTTGCTGTAGATCAGTGAAAGCAGCTCGTCGATGTCATGCTGTTTGACGTCTTCACCCAGTTGGTAGGGTTCCAGAGGCTCCCAACCTCGACCGTTGTCGTGGTGAACAATGCTGATGTTGGCGAAACGGTCGGCTCGTCTCATCA
>JBEARC010000110.1:0-7670 GCA_041163465.1 Bacteroidota bacterium | reverse complement strand
TGAAGAGAAATTTACTTCTGAAGAATGGACCAATGAAGGTGGCAATCTGAACCTTTTGGTGGCCGGCAGTGACCCGTCCAATTGGGAAGTTTGGGCTTTGAAGCCCCACATGTCCAAACTCATCGGCTCCGGATTGCTGGAGGGCACCTACATCTCTCTTTCCCCGACAAGTCTGACTCCAGCATATGGATTCCAAATCGGCGAATTTGGGGCCAACCTCACCAACCTTGCTCAAGGATTGGGAGGACATTTTGATTGGACTTTGTGCATGCCCTATGAAACCTTTCAGGGACATGGAACAATGACGACAGAGTTCTCTGAATGTCAAACCTCGAATCAACCTTGCGGAGCTAATCATGATGTGGTGGGTGAATACTTCATTGGAAATGTGAGTTCGTTTGATCAGGTAACTGCGTACGTAAATATTCTTGAGACTTCGACACCCACATGGACCTCGCTGCCGTCCGATGCCATTTTGTCTTGCGTGGATGAATTCACCGAGGCTGTTTCTTCGGAAAGTCCTGTAGCCGTGGATGCATGTGGAGAAACTTGGTTAGATTCCACTGTGACTTTCATCCAAGGTGATTGTCCTGGTGAGGGCCGTTGGGACATTGAATGGACTGCGACCAATGCCTGTGGTTCCAGCGTTCAGCACGTTCAACAAATTCACCTCATTGATGACGTTGCACCCATCATCTCCGCTCCCGATCAAGCAACCTATTCGTGTGATGAGGAAGTGATTTTTGAACTCGCTTCCGCAACGGATCAGTGCGGAAACCCTATCAGCGTGTTGGAGTTGTCACCTACCTATGAGCAAGGCTCCTGTCCTTCCGATGAAACCATCATCAGACATTTTCAGGCGTCGGACCTATGCGGCAATACTGTACAAGCCACGCAAATCATCGAGGTACGTGACCTGACAGCCCCTTTATTGGTCGTACCCAATGACACTGTCATGGGATGTGGGAGTCAATTCTTCCTTCCCCAAGCAACGGCGACTGACAATTGTTCACCCACGGAAAACATTTCAATCGCCTACACTACGACCTTTTTCCCTGGTGATTGTCCAGGGTCGCAAGTGCAACAGCGGCGTATCGTGGCCTCAGATGCTTGCGGTAACGCGGTGGAGCAATACCACACCATCACAATCACTGACATCGAACCACCCATGTTCACGTTTGTGCCAGAGGGACTGGAATTGTCCTGTGGTGAAACTCCGACATTGGAAGCAGCCATTGCCGAAGATGCCTGCAGTAATTTGACTTTGTTGGAAGACCTCCAAGTAGTGGGCGCAGGATGCGAGGGAAATGAAGATTGGATTCGAACCTTCACGGCGACTGATGCTTGTGAAAATGTAACAACAGCGATTCAAGTGCTTCAATTTCGTGACACGACTGCCCCTGTATTTGAGGAGTTTCCGATGGATCTGATGCTCAGCTGTGATGACAACTTCACCATGGAGCTTCCCATCATCTCCGACAACTGCTCCTCACCTATTCTTTCAGTGATTACAGACACATTGGGAAATGCATCCACCGGAAACTACCGCGTAGAGCTGACCTTCATTGCCTCGGATGCTTGTGGAAACCAAAACAGTCAAATTCAGTCCATCGAATTCCTTGATGTGACACCTCCAGAATTTTTGTTTGTCCCGTCGGATGTGGTGATTTCATGTGACGACACGATCCCTATGGAGTTTGCGACAGCCGCAGACAATTGTAGTGAAGTGACAATTGAAGTCTATGCAGATACCCTGCCGGGGTCTTGTCCTTCAAACTGGACGGTGATGCGAACTTTTGTCGCCACTGATCTGGCCGGCAATGCTTCTGAGGCGACGCAACGAATCGATGTTCTTGACATCACGCCACCATCCTTAACCCTGGAAGAACAATTGACATTGTCTTGCGAAAGCACGACTGAAATGCTGGACTTGCCCACAGTGTATGACAATTGTTCGTCCTTTGAATTGAGTTTCGTGGAAAGTGAAGTAAGCGGAGGTTGTGTTCATCCAACGGGTCAATTTCTGAGGGAGTTTACCGCCATCGATGCCTGCGGAAACAGCACATCCGCAAGCCAGGTGATCACCCTCGTCGACACAACCCCGCCCGTCTTCTCCTTCGTGCCAGAGGACATCACCTTCAGCTGCGATGACCCACAAGGGTTGGACCTGATCATGGCGCAAGCTCAAGACAACTGCGGAGACGTCACCATCACCCACGAAGACCTCACCACCGAAGACGACGGAAATGGAAACTTCTCCGTCCTCCGAACCTTCTGGGCATCCGACGACTGTGGAAACGTTGCCTCAGCATCCCAAACCCTCGTTGCACAAGACATCACACCTCCCACATTCCTCTCTGACGTGGAGGACATCATCATCGAATGTGGTCAACCCATCCCCGACACGCCCGTCGAGGTGGTCGACAACTGCGGTGAGGTCAGCATCCTCGTGGAGGACTTCAACCTCAATCCGGACAGCTGCCAAGGAGGGAACATCCTCAGGACAATCACCGCGACAGACCCCTCGGGTAACAGCACCCAGGAATCCGTCCTCTTCCAACGCGTTGACACCACACCGCCTTCTTGGACCCTCTTCCCCCAGGACACAACCGTCGCATGCAATGATCCGCTGCCCCAAGCCAACCCAACGGCCCTCGACCAGTGCAGTGCCGAAGTCAACGTGGACATCGTCACCGAAATCATTCCCGGAGATGCCCTCGGAAACCTCACCATCCTCCATACATACACCGCAACGGACCTCTGTGGAAACCAAACTCAGGACCTTTGGACCGTCTCCGTGGTCGACCTCGAAGCCCCAGTCCTTGCGGCCCCTGACAACATCACCGTGTCATGCGAGGACCCCCTTGAGGTCATCCCTCCTTCCGTCAGCGATGAATGTGGAAGTGTGACGTGGACCTCCGCCGACGAATTCGTTCAAGGCACGTGCAGCGGACAAGCAACCATCTACAGAACCTACACCGCAACGGACGACGCAGGAAACCAGAGTGAAGACATCCAAGTCATCACCCTCATCGACACAACACCTCCCGTCTTCACCTTCGTGCCAGACACTTTGTGGTGGACTTGCGATGGAGAACAGTGGCTTGATTCAGCATGGGCCATGGATGGTTGTTCTGTCCCTCTCCTGACTGCAACGCTTGACACACTCCAAGATGATGGAACATTCCAACCAGTGCTTCAAATCACCTGGACGGCCTCCGACGCATGCGGGAATGAAAGCAACGCTCAACATGTGATTGTGGTTGAAGATACCCAAGCACCCACATTGCAGGCATGGCCTTCGGATACCACATTGGCCTTTGGAACTCCCTACCCCACGGACTTTTGGCTGGACTCATGGGTTGTCAGCGACAATTGCGCCCCGACGGCTTCCTTGACCTTCAATGCTGCGATTGACACCCTAACTTCGGAACCCGCGTGCATCACAGAAATCGCCATCGCCTGGACCATCAGCGATCCTGCGGGCAATGAATCGTCCCATATCCAACATGTCTTTTTGTTGGACGAAACCCCGCCCAGCATCACGTACATCCCTGAGAATGCACTTCTGTCATGCTCTGACCCGACAACGTACCTCCCACCCTCCTATGAGGACATGAATGCCTGGGAATGGACAGATGCCTTGGATACCATCCCCGGCGTCTGCCCGTCCCAATTCACAATCGCCAGAACGTTCTCAGCTTGGGACGAATGCGGCAATGAAAGTCTCCTCCAAGTTCAAACCATCGAAGTGACTGACGTTGAGCCTCCAACATGGACATGGGTGCCCGAGGATGCGATGTTTACGGATGTCAATGACATCCCTTCCTGCGAAGAGACTCCCTTGAATTGGGATGACAATTGCAGCAATGCTTCATGGACATGCTTCACCGATACGTTGGAATTCTACTGCCCGGGGAGCTTTCTTTTGGCGCGGACGTTTGAGCTTACCGATGACTGCGGTAACAGCGCAATTCACGTCCAAAACATCCTTGTGGAAGACGTGGCAGCCCCTCAATGGATCGATTTTCCTGAAGATGTCATCCTGCCTTGCGACAGCTTGTCGCCAAATTGGGATCCTTCAGAGTTGACTGTCAATGACAATGCCAGTTCAGATGTCATTGTCGAGTTACTAGAATCAAACGTAGAAGGGAATAACTGCACCTGGACGCGATCAACCATATATCAAGCCACCGATGGTTGCGGAAACAGCGATCAACAAACCCACCTAGTGACCTGGGTTGACAACGACCCTCCCCTTCTGACTGCCCCCTTGCCCCCACTTTCCTTCCTGTGCGCGTCGGAAGTCCCGACGTGCGAAAACATGGAACTCACCGTGGAGGATGCTTGTAACGAATGGACGTGGTCGTGCTCCGACGTCCTTGATTCTGCATGCATGACCAACAACTGTCAGATTCAGAGAACCATCACATTGACTGATGCATGCGACAATGAATCCTCAGTTGTGCAGCTGATTCACATCGAAGAACCACCTACGGTTCCTGAACTTCCAACTGGGTTTTCCCCCAACAATGACAACTTCAACGATACATATCGGATTGCCAATGTGGGACCCGATCCCGAATTTCCTCCGTGCGATTGGCTTGAAGGCACCAAGTTGATGGTCTTCGATCGTTGGGGAAGCCTCGTCTTTGAAACCTCGGATGTCACCATCCCATGGGATGGCACCAACGCTGGTGGCCGCCCCCTGCCCGTAGGCACGTATTTCGTTGTGTTTGAAACCCAAGGTGCATCGTATCGCGCCACTGTAGACCTCCGTCGATGAAACTCACAACAAACAACATCCCCATGGATGCTGCCCCATTTTTCCTCGGATTGTTCGGCAGGAGAGCCTTGAGGCTTGCCGTCATTCTGGCCCTCTTCCCAGGTTTCGCGCATGCGCAACAAGACGTGATGACCGGTCAGTACCTGTTCAATGAGATGCTCGTGAACCCTGCTGCCACAGGGGTTCAAGAATCATGGGAAACCATGGCTCTGCAGCGCCTTCAATGGGTCGAATTTGATGGCGCGCCCAACACCAGCGTGCTCTCCGCCCATGGTGGCCTCGCCAACCGTGATTTGGGCTTGGGAGGATCGCTCGCCCTCGATGCCATCGGCATTACCTCCACACTTGAACTCTCGGCGAATGCCAGTTATCACCTCGATTTGAGCACAGCCACCACACTGAGTTTTGGCCTGAGAGGAGGCATGTTGCAATACCGGGCAAATTTGTCAGACGTCGTAGGCATAGACCCAGCAGATCCCGTCTACCAAGGGGCCGAAATCGGAGCTTGGATTCCGCGATTCGGTTTTGGCATGAGGTTGGAGGGAGATCGTTGGCACGTCGGAGCGTCTGCTCCCATGTTGTTTGTTCTCGAACAAAGCCTTACCCAAGGCATCCAACCTTATTACAGGAATCACCTGTATCTGCACGGAGGCATGCGTGTGGATGCCAACAGTTGGCTCCAACTTCACCCTAGCATGCTTTTGAGGGCGACCCCTGAGATCCCAACAATCCTTGACCTCAATGTACTCGCCACGGTCCAAGACATGTACACTGCTGGGCTTTGTTACCGAACAGGTTCAGGCATCACGTTGGTGACTCAATTCCTGGTGAATTCCCAATTTCGCTTGGGCTACATGCGGGATTTTGCGACCACAGAGATTCGAAACTACGCGGGCGGGACCCACGAAGTTTTTCTGGGTTGGAACCTTGCTTCAGCCAAACCTCAAGTCGTCATGCCCCAAGGCATGTAACGTTCGAGTCACGCATCCAAGCGTGTTACGACTCAACCGCGAAAAGCAACACCGAGGTAGCGAGCACTCGCGCCCAATTCCTCTTCGATGCGAAGCAACTGATTGTACTTGGCGATTCTGTCTGAACGGCTGGCAGAACCCGTCTTGATTTGACCTGTGTTCAAGGCCACAGCCAAATCAGCAATGGTTGTGTCTTCAGTCTCACCGCTGCGGTGACTCATGACAGATGTGTAACCGGCTCGGTGTGCCATACTCACCGCATCAATGGTTTCGGAGAGCGTTCCGATTTGATTGACTTTGACCAAAATGGAATTACCAACCCCCTCTTCGATTCCACGAGACAAACGACGCACATTGGTCACAAACAAATCATCTCCGACCAACTGAACCCTTCCTCCAAGAACATCCGTGAGTCGTTTCCAAGATGTCCAGTCATCTTCATCGAGGCCGTCCTCAATCGAAATGATGGGGTATTTGTCACACCATCCCTTCCAAAAATCAACCATTTCCGAGCCGGTGCGTTGATCCCCCGTGGAAGCAAATTTGTACAATCCCGACTCCTTGTCATAAAATTCAGATGCCGCCGCATCCATGGCAAGGAGCACATCCTCTCCAGGCGCGTATCCCGCCTTCTCAATCGCCTGCAATACAACTTCCACCGCCTCTTCGTTGCTGCCGAGATTGGGCGCAAAGCCCCCTTCATCTCCCACATTTGTGCTGTGGCCCTTGGACTTGAGTACTGATTTTAGGTGGTGGAAAATCTCAGTACCCATGCGCAAGCCATCCGTGAAAGTTTCAGCTCCCACAGGCATCACCATGAATTCCTGGATGTCGATTTTGTTGTCCGCATGAGAACCTCCATTGAGGATGTTCATCATCGGGACGGGCAGAGTCCGCGCATTTACGCCACCTACGTATCGGTACAAGGGCAGCCCCAAGGACTCGGCGGCGGCGCGTGCAACAGCCAAACTCACGCCGAGCAAAGCATTGGCTCCGAGGTTCCCCTTGTTGATGGTACCGTCTAGTTCAAGCATGATTTCATCAATCATGCGCTGATCGGTGACGTCATGTCCCACAAGCGCCTCTTGAAGCACGGTATTGACATGCCCAACAGCCTTTTCGACACCTTTGCCCATCCATGCCTCTCCCCCATCACGGAGCTCAACAGCCTCGTGCACACCCGTGGATGCACCTGACGGAACGGCTGCCCTACCCAGCGCTCCATCGCCGGTTCCAACTTCAACTTCCAAGGTTGGGTTGCCGCGAGAATCCAAAATCTGGCGGGAATGCACAAAATCAATGTAGCTCATCTTTTAAAACTTAAACCAGCATCGCTGGCATGTGGAACCGTCGGTCATTGCGGAACGGCATCTTGGGCGTGGATCATGTTGTCCACAAATTGATCAAACAAATAACGGCTGTCATGCGGACCCGCAGACGCCTCCGGGTGGTATTGCACGCTAAACACAGGCCTTCCCTTGAGTTGGATTCCAGCCACGGTGTTGTCGTTCAAGTGCACATGCGTTTCCTCCACCTCTGCATTGGCTTCGAGGGACTCACGACTGACCACAAATCCGTGGTTTTGAGATGTAATCTCACATTTCCCCGTGAGCAGATTTTTCACGGGGTGATTCACGCCACGATGACCATTGAACATCTTCTCCGTCTTCAAATCTTGACTCAGGGCCAACACTTGGTGCCCAAGGCAAATCCCAAACATCGGCACACCAGAAGACACGAGAACCCTGACTTCCTGAACCACCTCCGGCATGGCTGCTGGATCGCCAGGTCCGTTGCTCAACATGATGCCGTCCGGATTCCATGCCAACAACTCGGAGGCTTTGGCGCTCCATGGAAATACCCTGACGTGACATCCTCGATCCACCAAGCATTGAACTATGCTCTCTTTCACA
>JBEARC010000109.1:0-28674 GCA_041163465.1 Bacteroidota bacterium | reverse complement strand
CGTCAACGTCGTGACGCCTCCGCCTCCGCCCCCCCCCCCACAACAGACCACGGGGATTGAGATTGTGGATGACGAAGAGGAGATTGAGGAAGAGCTGGAGATTGAGGACATCGAGCTCGATGAAGACACGGAAATTGAGATCATTGAAGAGGAAGAGGAATTTGAAGAGGACACGCCTTTCATGATTGTGGAGAACATGCCGGCTTTTGGCCCATGCACAAGCATGCGAGGGGACGAGCGTCACCAGTGCACGCAGATGGAAATCATCAAGTACGTGAGTTCCAACACCAAGTACCCTCCCATCGCCAAGGATGCAGGGATTCAGGGCACGGTGTTTGTCTACTTCGTGGTGGGAAAGGACGGCAAGGTCAAGGACGTGAAGGTGCTCAGGGAGGTCGATCCGCGTTTGGACAAAGAAGCGATGCGCGTCGTGGAGAGTCTCCCAACCTTCGAGCCTGGACAACAGCGCGGAAAGGCGGTTTCTGTTCAGTACACCATTCCTGTGAAGTTCATCATTCGCTAAAAGAGCGACACAGAGACCAACCAACCGTACACTGCCATGGCAGTGTACACGAGAAAGAGGAGTGCTCCCCATGGCATTCCTCTTTTCGCGTAGAGATACACGCTGACGGCGTCGATCACAATCCAATAGAGCCAGTTGGTGGCATCCCATCGCACCATCCACCACGTGGCAACCACGCTGAACAGGGTTGTGAAGGCATCGAGTTGGGGCATGGCAGAACCCCTCCTTCGCAGCACGGGAACGGCCACCATCCAGAGGAGGGACGCCAGCGCAATCGATGCCAGGTGAGGCCCCCAGCCCGCAGGTTCGGATGGGCCTTCCGCTGTGGAGGCAAACCAAGCGCCGTAGCCTGCCATCAGGATGTAGAAACCGTGCAGAAGTGCTTCGGCTTGCAGTTGTTTGGCCCAACAGGCCCAGCCCAACAGCCCACCTCCGCAAGCCGCCAGCAGGTAAGCCTCAGGGACCCGGCCGCGGAGGTACATCCACGTGTACGCGAGGTTGGCGACCACCCCCCCAATTTCAACGAGATGATAGCGGTTGGGGAGGAGCCATCGCGTCACCATGGCCAAAATTCCAACAGGCGTGCGCATCGTCCTTCGGCGGATGGTCCTTCTGCCACGAGATGCGGTCGATGCGACAGGTGTTCGCGGTAGACCTTCTCCAGGGCGACGCGATCTTCGTAAGCTGGCATGGTTCGCAGGGGGTCCGGCTCCCACATTTCTAGGGTCGGACAGAGGATGTACAAATCCACAGGTGGCCAAGGAGGGGTCAAAGGGTGCCATGAAAAGCCCAGCACATCGGACCAGACCTTCAACACCAAATCTCCCGTGTCGCAAATCACGCCACCATGGCCCTCGCGGGCGGCTTGTGCCGCCGCTTCGGTTTGGATTTCGTGCAATTCGTCAAAGGTCCCAAGATCTATTCGGTTCTTCAGGACATCGGCGTGGTGACGCGCGGCTTCTGGAATGCAAGGCCAACCCATGGCCTTGGCGAGTTCGTTCGCAAGGGTGGATTTGCCGGCATTTTCAACCCCGGTGATGACGATCCGTCGGAAGGGTTTTGAATTCATGCAGGAAGGGTTGTGGAATGGGACAAACCGGCGTCAATCTTGGGGGTCTTCAAACTCGCACATGCAAGGAGGAGACATCACAACCCTCACGTTGGGTAGGAGCGCCTTGAGCGTTTCCTGTTCCTCTTCGGTCATGTCGTTGTGCAGCAAATCGAGAACTTCGAGGTGATTCAAATCTCCCAAGGAGGCAGGGAATCTCGCCAAGACATTGCCCCACAAGCCCAAAAATTGCAGTTGGGTCATGCGATCAATGTCCAGGGGGATGCCATCGATGAAATTCTCACCCATGCTGACCTGCACAAGTTGGGGCATGTCCAAGAGCACGTCGGGGAAGGACGTCAGACGGTTGTGGTCGGCGATGACCACCCGCAAATCCGTCATGGAGGACAACCAAGATGGCAAGGACTCGAGTTTGTTCCGGCTCATCAGGAGGTATCGCAAGTCCTGCAGTTCCCGCAACGCGGTGGGAACTTCCTTCCATTTCAGCTTGGAACCATCAAAAGCCCATACATCCTGGCCTTCGGCCTGGGCCTGCAGGGCCAGGTCGAGGTCGTCCCACCAGGTGACGTCGGCCGGGGCCTGTACGACCTCCCGGCGTGCCTGACCCCACAGGCTCCCGTGCCCACACAACAGCAACAGAACGACCCACAAACCTGGGCTCATACTCCTGCGATTTGAGGAGATTCCGCCTTGTATGTGGATGCAAGCAGCGGTCATCAGAAAGGCGGATGAGTCGATGATCCGAGCAAGGACAGAGCGCGATCTCGGTCTTGAGCCAAGGCCATTTTCAACGCCTCGGTGGATTCAAATTTTACTTCACCACGCATCCAATGCATCCAACGAACATGCAGGGTCTTTTCGTACCAATGTCCTTGTCCTCCGATGACGTGAACTTCCAAGGATGTTTCTGAATCACGATGCAGGGTGGGGCGTCTTCCCACATTGGCCATGCCAGGGAGCCATGAGCCTTCGGGGGTTTGGCACCACACGGCATACACCCCTTCTGCCGGAAGCAATTTCAGGGGGTCGCCCAGGTCGAGGTTGGCCGTTGGAAAGCCCAATTCGCGCCCTCGGGCATGGCCGTGAACCACGGTGCCCGAGGTGGGGTAGGGTGAACCCAACCAGGTGTTGGCCTCGTCGATGTGACCTGCGCGGAGGGCCTCACGGACTTTGGTGGAACTGACGCGAACCTCGTTGACGCAGTGGGCATCGAGTGCTTCAACCTCAAAACCAAAGGCCTCACCCAAGGTTTTGAGCGTGTCAAAATTCCCACTTCGATGACGGCCAAACCTGTGGTCGTCCCCAATGACCACCGCGATGGGCTGAATGGTCTCGGCCAGCAGAGACCTCGCGTAATCCAAGGGACTCATGGTTGACAATTCGTGGGTGAATGGGTGGAGAACGAGGTGATCCAAACCCGTGGATGCGAGCAACCTCTCGCGTTCATCCAAGGTGTTCAACAGCTTCAACCCATGATGCTCCGGATCGAGTACCACCCGAGGATGAGGGTGAAAGCTCAACAGGGTTGTGGATGCCTGATGCCTCTTGGCGACCTCCTTCAATTGACGCAAGACAGCGCGGTGACCCATGTGCACACCATCAAACGTTCCAATGGTCAAAACGGTGCGTTCTGTTCCTTCGGTACTTCGGGGAAAATCGGATGCGTGGTGATGCACTCGCACTTTGCAAAGTTAGGTGCGGATTTTCGAGGTGAACGAACTATTTTTGTCCCCGATTTCACGCGTTAACCATCCCTCAATGTCCGCACAAGGAACCATTGCCCAGGTCATCGGGCCCGTCGTTGACATCCGCTTCCCCCAAGGGGTGGCCCTTCCCAAAATTCTCGACGCCTTGGTCGTCGAGAGAGCAGAAGGCAATCTGATTCTGGAAACCCAAAAGCACATTGGTGAAGACACTGTTCGCGCCATTTCGATGGAAGCGACTGAAGGATTGAGCCGTGGCATGGCTGTGAAGGCAACGGGAAAAGGCATTACCATGCCCACTGGAGATGGCATCAAAGGGGGGTTGTTCAACGTGGTGGGTCAGGCCATTGACGGCATCGAAGGACGATCTTTTGGCACCGGTCGTTCCATCCACCAAGCGCCCCCTCGTTTTGAGGATTTGAGCACGTCGACGGAGGTGTTGTTTACAGGCATCAAGGTGATTGACCTCATTGAGCCGTATGCCAAGGGTGGAAAGATTGGACTCTTTGGCGGTGCTGGGGTAGGCAAGACGGTGTTGATCATGGAACTCATCAACAACATCGCCAAGGGATACGAGGGTATCTCTGTGTTTGCCGGTGTAGGTGAGCGCACCCGTGAGGGAAATGACCTCCTCCGCGAGATGATTGAATCGGGTGTGATCAAGTACGGAAAGGAGTTTGTGGAAAGCATGGAGGCCGGCGGTTGGGATTTGACCAAGGTGGACAACGAAGAATTGGCCAAAAGCCAAGCAACCCTGGTCTTTGGTCAGATGAATGAGCCTCCTGGAGCGCGTGCACGCGTGGCTTTGTCAGGATTGACTGTGGCGGAGTACTTCCGCGACGGCGATGAGAAGAGCGGCGGTCGCGACATCCTGTTTTTCATCGACAACATCTTCCGCTTCACGCAGGCAGGTTCGGAGGTGTCGGCCCTGCTTGGTCGGATGCCATCAGCTGTGGGATACCAGCCTACGCTGGCCACAGAAATGGGCGCCATGCAGGAGCGAATCACTTCGACCAAACGTGGATCCATCACGTCCGTGCAGGCCGTCTACGTACCCGCGGACGACTTGACAGACCCTGCGCCTGCAACGACGTTTGCCCACCTCGATGCCACCACGGTGTTGTCTCGGAAAATTGCTTCGTTGGGAATTTACCCTGCGGTGGATCCACTCGACTCCACCAGCCGGATTTTGACTCCGGAAGTGGTTGGTAAGGAGCACTACGCGTGTGCTGAAAACGTGAAGGAAACGCTCCAGCGCTACAAGGAACTGCAGGACATCATTGCCATCTTGGGCATGGATGAATTGAGCGAAGAAGACAAGCAGACGGTGAACCGAGCACGTCGAATCAGCCGTTTCCTCTCCCAGCCTTTCCACGTGGCTGAACAGTTCACAGGTATGCCTGGTGTGTTGGTCCCCATCGAAGACACCATCAAGGGCTTCAACATGATTCTCAACGGCGAGTTGGACAAGTACCCTGAGGCAGCGTTCAACTTGAAGGGAAGCATTGAGGAGGTGATTGAGGCGGGTGAGAAGATGCTCGCGGAAGCGTGATTGCCATGACGGTAGACATTCTTACCCCCGACAAGAAATTGTTCTCAGGCGAGGCCTCATACGTGGGGTTGCCTGGTTCGGATGGAAGTTTGGGCATCATGGCCAACCACGCGGCGCTTGTGACCACCTTGCAAGCAGGCCAAGTGGTGGTTCGCACCCAAGGGGGTGACCAAACCTTCGACGTCAAGGGCGGCAGTGTCGAGGTTTTGAACAATGTGGTGACGGTGCTAGCTGAGTAAGCGTTTGGATCACGGCATCGATGAAAAAACGCGGCCCCAAGGTCGCGTTTTTTCATTTCCAGGTTGTTAGGCGGTCAGGGATGGTGGTAGGGCTCCCCTTTCAAAATGGTGTGGGCACGGTAAAGCTGTTCGGCGGCGCAAATCCGAATGAGTTCGTGGGGAAAGGTGAGCTTGCTCAGGGACCATGTGGCGTGGGCTCTTTCTCGAAGGCTCGGATCAAATCCGTAAGGACCGCCTATAAGGAAGGCGGTGTGACGCAAGCCCCGGTTCATCAATCCTTGGAGATGCGCTGCGAGTTGGACGGAACCCAATTGGGGGCCGTGCTCGTCGAGGAGGACGAGGTGGTCGACTCCTTGAAGGTGTTTGTCGGCCACCGAGGCCTCCTCTTTCATGATGCGCGTAGGGTCCGCTTTGGCGTGCTTCCCTTTCAAGTTGGGCGTTTCAACGTACGTGTATTTGGTGTAGCGCGCCAAGCGACTGTTGTACATGTCCACGCCCTCGCGAACCCAGGACTGGGAGGTGGTGCCTATGGCAATCAAACTGAGTTGCATGGTACAAATCTACTCGTGGCACAATTCTGTTTGTGCTGCGTGAGTGGGTGCGGGTTGCGTGTGGACATTCCCTGTGGACATTCCCTCTGGGGTGGATGTATCTTCGTCCCATGCTAACTGCGGACATGCTTCGCCTCATTGATTGGGCGCTTCAAGAAGATTTGGGAACAGGTGACTGCACGTCGATGTCAAGTGTTCCTGAGGGGATGCTTCACGAGGGGTTTGTGCTGGCAAAGGAAGATGGCGTTGTGGCGGGAATTGACGTGGCGAGGGAGGTGTTTCGCTTGGTGGACGACAGCGTTCAGTTTGAGGCATTGAAAAGGGATGGTGAGGCCCTGGTTCCGGGGGATGTGGTCATTCGGGTCAAGGGTCCGGCCCGGAGCATTTTGTCTGCGGAACGGCTCGCCCTCAATTTTCTGCAACGCATGAGTGGGGTGGCCACCATGACCCGACGTGCGGCTGAGGCATTGAGAGGCACACCCACGCGCGTATTGGACACGCGAAAGACCACCCCTGGGTTGAGAGCATTTGAAAAATGGGCTGTTCAACTGGGCGGTGGTGTGAATCACCGCATGGGCCTTTACGACATGATCCTCATCAAGGACAACCATGTGGATTATGCGGGAAGCATGACAGCAGCCCTGAGGGGGGTGCAGTCGTATTTCGAACGTGGCAATCCGCGCGTGACAGTGGTTGTCGAGGTCCGCTCCATGAGCGAATTGGAGGAGGCCATGACGGCATCGTCTGACCTGGGCTTGGCTTTGGAGCGCTTGTTGTTGGACAACTTCACCCCCAACCAAGTTCGTGAGGCTGTGCGTTGGGTTGACGGCAGACTTCCCCTGGAGGCTTCCGGAGGGATCGACCTGAGCAACCTGCGATTGTTCGGAGAAGCGGGGGTGGATTTTGTCTCCATGGGTGCGTTGACCCACAGCGTGAAAAGTTTGGATTTGTCCTTGAAATCCCAACCCACACTTCGACCATGAGCTTGCCTGATGGCCCCTTTTTTCGCTGGTTGGCTTCACGTCGCATCGTTCAACGTCTTCAACGACTCTTGCGAAACCTCCAGCCTTGGGGTCAGCAGGGCATGAATGTGTATGACGTGCTGAGGTTTTTCCTGGTGGGGCTGACCAATGGGGCCGTGGCCACGAGGGCGGCTGCCATTTCGTTTCGTTTGTTCTTGGCGTTTTTCCCTGCAATCATCTTCGTGCTCAGCATTTTACCCCACACCCCCCTCGAGGCGGAGGCAGTGATGGATGCGCTGCGCCTGTTGTTCCCGGGCGATACGGTGGCGCTGTTTGAACAAACGGTGCAAGATTTGCTTGGGAAGACCCAAGGGGCGCTGTTGTCTGTGGGTTTTGTGTTGACCCTTTACTACGCATCGAGCAGCGTCCATGCGGTGCTGTCCGGATTCAATGAGAGCGCTCTGCTAGACCAAAAAGGCAATCCTTGGATCATCCGAATGTGGTCGATGTTTCTCCTGGTGTTGCTCGTGGTTATGCTTGGAATTTCGGTCTTGTTGATCGGTTTCAGTGGCGACATCTTGCAGTGGGTGGCGGACCACGGTTGGTTGCCGGGAGAATCGCTGAAATGGTTCAACCTTGCCCGATGGATTGGTGCTGTATTGCTCATTTACAGCTCCGTCACCTTGCTGTACAATGTGGGACATTGGGACAGGGTGAAGTGGCGAACGGCCACCCCTGGGGCGGCTATGACGACGGTGTTGACCATTCTCTTGTCGGTGGGTTTTAGCTTTTTCATTGCGCAATTGAACACTTACAACAAGCTGTATGGATCGTTGGGAACCCTGATGTTGTTGCTCGTATGGGTCAATGCCAACAGTGCGGTGTTGTTGCTGGGATTTGAGTTGGACGCCAGCATTGAAAAGGCCAGGAAGGAGGCCGCCGAGAAGTTTTCAGGCACGCACCCTTGAGCAACTCGTTGCAAACGAGGTGGAGGGAGGAGCCGTCCTCGAGTACCTTGACGCCATGAAGCAGTTTCTTTCCCTCGGTTTGGCCTTGGTGCTCGGAATGGGCATCACGTGGGCCCAAAGCAATCCCTTGCTCGGCAAGTGGAAGACCAAAGATGACGAGACCGGTCGCATCAAAAGCATTGTGGAAATCACAGAGCGGGATGGCAAATTCTATGGCACAGTTGTGGAATTGTTCCGCCTCCCTGAGGAAGAACAGGATCCGTATTGTGACCTGTGCGAGGATGATCGGAAGGATCAACGGGTTTTGGGTATGGAAATCGTGCGAGACATGGAGTTTGATGAGAAGTGGGAGTGGGAGGACGGTACGATTTGCGACCCGAAAAAGGGAAGTGTGTACGACTGCGAGATGTGGTTTGAGGAGGGCGACTTGAACACCTTGAAGGTGCGTGGGTACATCTTGTTTTTGTTCCGAACCCAAGAATGGTATCGGGTGACGGAATGACCCCAAGCCTGGCTTGAGGTTGCAGAAAAGGGGCTGTCACAGACGGCCCCTTCTTTGTTGGATTTCATGCTCAAGCTCAGGCAAGGCGCCCAAACGCCAGGCGAGAACAAGAACCGTTCCTCCTGCCACCCCCCCCACAGCCAGGGCGACCAAGCATGCCACTGGTGCCGACCAAGCCCCCACTTCCGGGACGGGCGCGAGCCGTGACAGGACGGCCACAAGCACTGAGAGTCCCGCCGTGGACACCCAGGCCCTGCTGAAGGGATGGATTTTGAACAGGCGCCACATCAAAGACGTTTGCCAAGCCATGATCCAAAATCCGGTCAAGCCTGTGGCCCACGCTGCCCCTTCGACTCCCCAGCCCAAGGTGGGGACGTTCCAAGAACCAACCTGGAGCTGGTCAGGAATGAACAGGAAATTGGTCAAGATGGTCAGGACTACCAAGCCCAAATTCAGGGGGAGCGAATGACGGTAGCGGCTGGAAAATTGGAGGATGGGTCCCGCAGTTCCTGCTGAAGCCTCCGCCACGTGGGTGAGTCCAATGGCCAAGACAACCCATTGCAATCCTCGATATCCCTCGCCCATGGCCAGATCGAGGTAGGGCATCCCAGCCCAAATGGCCACCAACAGTGAGGCTGAAGCTGCGAGCTGAACGCGTGCCGATTGTTGAAGGGCCCCGCCACTGGATTCGGGTCCATGGGCATTCACAGCCTGGCTGGTGATCGCGCGCAACAGATGTTCCATGGCCCGTTTGGGGGTGGCGACCACGGTTGCAATGAAGAACCCAAACGTGTACCTCGGAACAGAGGCCAAGCCGAGCAAAGCACCGACCATGACGAAATCAAGGTTTTTGGCAATGACGCGCGCCCCCACATTCCAAAACGCAAACGCGCTGTAAGTGAGCATGGGTTTGGAGTCTTCAAGAAACGAGGGACGTCCCAACCTGATGCCCACCGTTTGGGCTTCTCGAATCATGAGGAAGACCGCTGCCGCGTAGGAAATCAAAAACCAACGGATGAAGGTTTCAAAGGGCATCAAGCCCTGCAAATACAGCACAGCCAAGGCCAAATAGCTTCCCTTCAACCACACTTCCTGAATGAAGGTGACTGCAACTGTGCGCATGCGATGTGCCAACAAGGCCCGCAATAGAAGCATGGCCAAAAAGGCTCCGGCCATCACCAGGAAGGCCATCACGCGACCCTCGAGCAGCCACCCTGACTCGGCATCGAGCCATTTCAAGGCGTCGGCGGGCATGAAAGCTGCCACCACCCCGACGACGGCAAAGGTCAATGCAGGAATGACAAGCAGTGCGGAAATCAACTGGCGTTCCCGGGCGTTGTTTTTGGCCACCTTGGGCAAGAACCGAATCATGGTGGCGGGCATCCCCATCGCCAGCACTTGTGCCAACAGGGTGCCCCACGCCGTCAAGATTCGAATCAAACCCCAACCTTCTTCAAACCCTTCAAAGGCTTTGGGCATCACCCACATGGTATTCACCGCGCCGAGCAAGAGGCCGGTGACCAGCACAAGGACGTTTTGCGAGGATTGCTTGGCGACGATGCCCATGCGTCAAAGGTCGGGTCAAATGGTGACGGCCGTGATGCTCAGAAGGAAAAGGACTCCACGGGGTCCAGAACCACGCAATGCTCACAGTATGCAGACGTGGGATCGTGCACATAGGTCGCCCCTTCTGCCGAGAGCTCGCACAACGTGTCGGAGAGCCAAGCGAGAAATACCTCCACATGGGACTTGGTGATGAGCGGGCTTCCATCGATGGTCAAGCTCAACAGGCCTTCACGTGCATTGCGTCCTGAACGAATCCCCGCCACGACCCCGCGATCTTGGGACACGGGATCGAGATGCGCGAGCACCATGGTGGCATACACAAGCAACTGAAGGGCTTTCCCGTGGCTTCCTTCACGCAAGGTGGAGGTCCAATCTCCTTCGAGCTTCAGGTCCTTCGCCGTGACCTTTCCCGTTTTGTAATCCACCACGCGTGGAATGCCGTGGACGTGTTCGCTGCGGTCGGCCATTCCTCCGAAGGACATGGGGCCAAACGACTGGCCTTCATGGCGGGAATTCAAGGACTGTTCCACATCGTCGATGAAAGGAGGCGAATCGCCACGGGTTAGTTCAAGGCGTTCTTGTCTCAGGAGTTTGGCCAGGGTGGCGCGCGCAATTTCGAGCTGCAACACATTTTCTCCCCGCTCCACAAGGTCGGCGTTGTATTCCGAGGCCAGGGCCCGTGCCATCAAATCGTCCAAGGCCTGGGAAATGTGATCGAGGTGGTGCGTGGTTAGGATGTGTCCCACGGCCCCGGCCTCTCGGATGCCGTGTTCCATCACCCAGTGAACGACACTTCCGAGGGTGTTGGCCTCCATGGCCGTTTGGATTTCCGTGGCTTCTCCCAAACGCCACAGGTAACGAAAGGCGAAATTCCGAGGGCATGCGAGCATGGTGTTGATGGCGCTCGGCGACATGCCTCGGCCTGCCCAAGTCTTGAAGGCTTCCCGCATGGATGGGGTCACCTCGAGTTCTGGGATGGTCGGTCGCCGAGAGGGCAGGGGGAGTCGCCGGGTCATGCGTTGGACCTGGAGGTAGGGCTGTCCTGAACCGTCGTGGAACGACCCTTCGATTTGGAGCAAGTACCGAGAGGGTTCACCCCCTTCTTTACCATCAGGGGAATTCCGGTACAAAAAGTGAACTTCAGAGGACCGATTCAACAGCCTGTGAATCAAATAGGCGAATCGGGCGTCACGTTCCCGTTGACCAGGCATCCCCCAGTGGCTGCGGAGATCGTGAGGAAGGAACGAATCGATCTGCGAGGCCTTGGGAACGATGCCTTCGTTCATGTCCAAAACAATCACACGGTCGTAATCCAAGGCACGGGTTTCTGTCAAGCCCATGATTTGGACGCCTTGCGCGGGCTCTCCCAGCATGTCCAAACGTTCCAAGCGCAGCAACCGCTTCACCATGTGTCGCGCTTCTCGTGCGTCTGTCATGGGTGCGTGCCGCACCTGGAGTCGATGCATCACGCCAACGACAGCTCGAAATCGCTGCCATCCAGCCAAAATCCAGGCGTCTTGTGAGGGGTCATGCGTGCCATGGTTCAACACTTGAGAAGGCTCGTCCTCGACTTCAGCCATGGGAAGAGGGGATCCAAGGCGCGGTTCCACATCGGCACTCCAGGCGAGCAAACGTTCTAAAAAGGACGTGGCATCATTCACGCGGAGCTCGCCGAGCTTGCGCAATTCTTCGGCGAGCTCATCGGCCTTCCAAGCCTCGAAATCGCTGTGATTGACCCACGCCCGATGGGTTTTGGCCAAGTTGTAAAACGCCCAGCCATCCTGTTTTCGCACCTGTTCTCCACGGTGAAACAGCTGCATGACAGGGTGAGCGTGCAATGATTGCACGTGTTCGTATCGCCACGAATTCCCCCGCGTGTCCAGCATCAAGAACAACTGTTCAATCCAAGCTTGGACAGGGCTCTCATGAAAGGCGAGTCCCATGGTCACATTGTATCCACGCTCGGAAGGGGGAAGGGCCTGAAGCAAGGTTCCCAGGGTTGAGCCGTCGGGGAGGACGACCAAGGTTTGGTCCAAAGATTCTGCATCAAGAGGCGCCAACAAGTCCCTCACAGCTTGGGCTTGAGAGACAGCAGAGGTACATGACACCATGTTGACCTGTGGACCGCGTCCTTGTCCAATGCGGTTGGAGAGCCGGGGCTTTCCCGAAACGTGTTGACGAATGAACAAGCCAGCTTCATTGTGTGGGTCAGACACATAGCTCTCATCTCCATCCCACATCATGGTGAGTTTGCCAACGCGTTTCCAATTGTCCAAGGCTGCCCATTCTGCCTTGGTCAGGGTTGTCAACCCTGCAGCAATCACATGGTCGACGCGATCCGTCACGCCCCCAGTGGCTACCAGGCGTGCGACATGGGCTCGCGTCGTCATGCCGTCTTGGGCCAAATCGTGGTGCAAGGCCCGGTACAATCCCGGAAGACGACGCCATTGGCGCTCGAATGCTTTTTGGTCTTCTGACCAAGGCGCTTCACCAAAACTCCAATCTTCGATTCCTTGAATGTCGGCAAGGTTTTGGAACACTTGATCGACATCGGCCAATTCGTGGTCCACGGAGGCAAAATCCTGCAAGACGACAGAGGCCCAAGGCACGAAGCGGTCGAAGCCCATCGTCCCATCGAGGTCTTTCATCAAGCGATGCATGCGGGCCATGACCTCCAAGGGGTCGGCAACTTTGAGCGGTGAGAGTTCTTCCAAAAAACCTGACAACGCGTAAAATTTTGGAAGCCTCGCAGGCACGCCCAAACGCGAAATCAAGGTCTTTCTGAGTGTGGTGGAGGCCCGGTGGCTCGGCAACACCAAGGCCATGCGATGAAGTTGACGGGCTTGAGCGAGGGGATGCGCCACAACCTCATCCACGACCTCATCGAGGAAGGAAGGCACGCGACAGGTGGAAGGGTTGGCGTTGTTGTGAGGCATCAGCGCCTCAAGGTAAATCCATTTCGAATGAATCCCCAGAGTTCTTTTCGCCCCTCCGGTGTGCACAATGCCCGGGTGATTTCAGCCCAAAACCTGGCGAAATCGCCGGGTTCAGGACTTTGTTTGCCGCGTCCAGGGAACGGCGTTCCTTCTGCGTTTGGCCCTGCAGATGGTCCTTCCGAGGGTGTTGTTCCAGTTGCTGACGAGGAGCCAAATCCTTGGCGGGGTCGAGAAGTCAACGCAGTTTCTGTGTCAATGCCGTGTTCTTGAAGGATGCCTTTGAGCTCGTTGCTCACCCTGAATCGTTCCTGGGCCTGTTTTTTGTACCCCATACGCTCTTCCAACAATCCGAGATTGTTCAGGGTAATGGCGTCTTCTGGGTCCAACACAAGGGCTTGTTCGTAATCCAATCGGGCACCCTCATCGTCTTGAAGTGCTTGTTTCATCCACCCCCTCGAAGCATAGCGGTAGCTGTAGTCAGGTTGGATTTCCACGGCAAGGTCAAGCCACTTCAATGCCAAATCACCTTCCCCGCAGTGGAAGTGACATACGGCACGGTCATGCATGGCGTCCGGGTCATGCACCACGGTCATGTCCAGCCACCATCGCTCCCAGCACGCCAACGCTTCGCGCCATTGCTGCGATTTCATCGAGACCAGCGCGCGCTGGCGAAGGTCGTCAGGGGGAGAGAGGGATTCAGACATGGTCAAACACAAAAGCACACCAAAGGCCAAGTTGTTTTGACCTGACGCGAATTTGGGGCAAATTCGCTTGATGCAGTATCCCATGTTTGTTCGATTGACGGGAACCGGTCATGTGTACGCCATTGAAGGCCCTGCGCGGTTTTGGGACTGTCAACCCATGGGGTCCCGCGTCCTTTGCACCGAGGTGATTGCCCAAACGTGGCCTGAAAAGCAGCGGATTTTGGACATGGTTTCTGACGAAGGCCCGTGGGAAAGAATTGATGCCCTTGCGTTTTGGCAGGCAGCGCGTGCCTCATCTTCGCTCGGCATGGAATTGTCAATTCAACGCGTGGAATGCACCCCCGAAAAGGCGGTGCCGCTGGCGCCCTTGACCACGTTTGGGGTGAATGCATCCGCCCAGTGGTTTGTGGAGGCGGGTGACGTATCGCAGGTTCGCGCGGCCCTGTCATGGGCTTCTCAAAACTCACAACCCCTGATGGTCTTGGGCGGAGGCAGCAACATGTTGCTGCACCGGGATGTCGAGGGGGTCGTGCTTCGCGTTGCAATCAAAGGTGTGGACGTGGTCCACGACGACGGAGAGCATGTCCAAGTGGCTGCAGGGGCTGGAGAAGTTTGGCACGACTTCGTCATGTACACCCTCGATCATGGATGGGGTGGGCTAGAAAATTTATCTCTGATCCCGGGCAGTGTGGGCGCGAGTCCCATGCAAAACATCGGAGCCTACGGTGTCGAAATCAAGGACCACTTCGCATGGCTGGATGCGGTGAACGTGGCGGATGGGTCACTGAAGCGTTTTGGGCCAGAGGAATGCGATTTTGGCTACCGTGAGAGTGTGTTCAAGCGAGGCCAAAAAGATCGATGGGTCATCGTGCGCGTCGCGTTCAATTTGCAGCGGAACGCGCCCCTTCGCATGGGCTATGGGGCCATCGAGCAGGAATTGCAGCATCTACCCGTTGCGGAGAGAACCGCCCGTGATGTGAGTCAGGCTGTCATTCGCATTCGGCAGAGCAAACTACCCGACCCTGCCGTTGTGGGCAACGCAGGCTCCTTTTTCAAGAACCCGACAGTGTCAAGGAAGGTGGCTGATTCCTTGCTGGCGGCCCATCCCGGCATGCCGCAATACCCGCAGCCCTCGGGTGAGGTGAAATTGGCCGCTGGATGGCTCATTGAGCAGGCAGGGTGGAAGGGTGTATCCCGCGGTACGCATGGGGTCCACGACAAACAAGCCTTGGTCCTGGTCAATCACGGGGGGGCGACGGGTGCCGAGGTGTGGCAATTGGCTCAAGATGTCATGGCATCGGTCGCTCAAAAGTTTGAGGTTCACCTGGAGCCAGAAGTCAATCAAATCGGACTCTGAGCCTGACATGGTCAGCCCGTCCTTGGGATTCGACTGAGCATCCAGCCTCCGGCCCTTCGTATCAGCTAGTGCATCTCGTGGGGTCGCTCCATCTCAGTACTCCACACAGGGATGGTACGGGGGTTGGGGGTCGCGTTTGCGAGAAACGTTCCACATGTACCTCATGCTCAATTCGTGCGTGCCGGCAGAACCGAGGGCGCCCAAGCGGTTCAACGTGACGTCGTAGCTATATCCCATGTTCAAATCCCCGGTTCCAAACCCAAAAACAAAGCTCAAGGCATCGACATCCATCGATCCATCGACCGCACGTTGGACGGGCAAGCCACGATACCACACCCCGAGCGTGAACAAGCTGAGGTCGTAGTACGCTCCGACATCCAACTGATCGCGGTCTCCTTGACGGATGTACTTCCAAGACACGACGACATCTCGTTGCAGGTTGGCCTTGGGTCCACGGACCAGTTGGATGCGAGCCCCGCCATGACACGTGTACAAAATACTCAGTTTCTCAGGAAGAGAGGGGTTGAGGCTCACGTTGGGGGTGGTGAGGTGGTTGGCCGAAGCGCCCATCCAAAATCGGCGGCTCAACAGCATGAAGCCCGATCCAAAATCCACATAGTTGGTGCTCGCACCGATGCCTTGTTCAAGGGTCACATCGGCGAAGTCACGCAAAATTTGGTCCATGAAGGTGAGTCGACCTACATGAATGCTTCGTCCGCCAAGCCCCATTTGCAAAGCAGGTCGAAAATCCACGCGATGGCCCAACCGCACCTTGTAGGCCGCTTGTGCCATGAACTGGTAACGATTCAGTGCGCCCGCTCCAGCTTGCTCGTTGCTCATCAGGAATCCGTAGCCGATTTTTTTATCCAACGTCGGACGGTCGTATGCCATGTGGAATCCCGTGAATGCTTGCGGAAGTCCTGCCCATTGGGTCCTGTACAAGGAGGCCAAACGCGCCCGTCCTGACACCCCCACATAGGCCGGATTGATGGACGTCGGAGCCGCATTGAATTGCGTGAACATTTGGTCCTGGGCCACCACGGAGACGGCCATGCCGAGTGCCATGATGGCCAGCATCCAGCGTTTCGCGTTGCCGAGAATGGGGATGAGGGAATGTGTCATGGGATTCGCTTACGGATTGGATTGGACAAAAGTTTCAAGGGCTGAAGCGCCATGTGCTTTTGTGGGATTCGCTTCATGGATGTTAACGCGTCAAGAGTGTGATGCTGCCAACTTGCTGCGTTTGGTTCCCATTGCTAAACGTAGCGGAAGCTTTCCAGGCGTAGACGTCCTGGGCAGCCAAACGGCCATTGACATAGCCATCCCATCCAAGGTGGACGCTGTTGGAATAGAAGATCATCTCGCCCCATTTCGTGAACACCATCAACTCAAAATCCTCCACGCCAGCATGCATGGGCCTGAACACATCGTTGTCGTAACTGGTCGGGTCATACACCCCACCATTGGGTCCAGAGGCGTCCGGTGTGAATGCGTCTGGAAACACCAACATTCCCCCGTCTTCTGCAAGCACGGCGGATGGCAACGTGTAGGTGGTGGCGCATCCCCAGCTGTTGTTGGCCGTCAGACTGACATCGTAGACCCCAGGTGTCAAGTACTCATGCACTGGGTTCTCGACCTGGGTGGTCACGCCATCGCCAAAATCCCACACGTAGCTCGAGGCATCCTCAGAGAGGTTCAAGAAATACACCGGTTGCCCTGGTGCAATGACCTGCGTGGGATTGAGGCTAAACACAGCCTCTGCGGTCGGGAAGACTTCGATCACAGCGGTGTGCGTTTCGGTGAGCTCGGTCCCATCAAATCCGTACACTGTGAGGGTGACGTCGTACACCCCAGGTTCGTGGAACACATGAACAGGGTTGTCGTCGCTGCGAACAGAGCCGTCAGAGAATTCCCACATGTATCCCTGGGCGTACTGGCTGAAGTTGTCAAAAGCCACGGCAAGAGGCGCACAGCCGCGTCCTTCTCCTGAGAATTCAAGGGTTGGTGTAGGGGCCAAGATGTCCAACGTGGCACTCGTCACCGATGAGCAGTACCCGTTGTCTGCTTCAAGATGAATGTCGTAGCTGCCCCACGTGTCGTAGACGTGGATGCCTGGGTCCGCATCAAAGCTCACCTGACCATCTCCAAAATTCCAGAAGTAGGAGGTGCTTTCACCGCCCGTGGATGTGTTGGTCAATTCGGCTGTGCTGGCAGGGAAGGTCAGCACATTGCTGGCAAGGATGAAGTCGGCTTGCGGCTGTCCATACACATCAACAAACACCCTGGCTGTGTCCGTGCACCCGTAGATTGATTGTGCCACGAGGGTCACCAGGTAGCGCTCTTCAGATCCCGGATCCGCGAAAAATGTGTGCGAAGCGTGGGTTGTTGAACTCATGCCTCCATCCCCAAAACTCCAGTCGTAGTTCACCGCCCCATCGCTCAGGTTCATGAATTCCACATCCAAAGGCGAGCATCCATGGATTCCACCTTCAATTCTTGCTTCAACCTCAGGCAAAACCTCGACATAGGCCACGTCTTGGCTGCTGCAACCAGACGCGGTTGTCACAGTCAGCACGGTGGTGTACGTCACAATGCTGGAGGTGGGGTTGAAGAATTCAACCGTGTGTTCTGAATCCTCAGTCGAGCTGTTGATTCCCGTTCCGTAGGTCCACAAGAAGGCGTCTCCACCAACACTTTGGTTGGCGAAGGTCACCTCGAGGGGATAGCATCCTTCTTGGCGCACCACCTCCAAGTCTGCAATGGGTGTTGCGTTGACTTCAATGGCATGGGTGGTAGAATCCTCACAACCGAAAATGCTCGTTGCATGCAGGGTGATGTCAAAGGTGCTGTTGACATCGGCAGGAGTCTCGTACAGGTGGTTGGGCTGGGCGCTGTGAGACACGGGGCTGCCATCACCAAAATCCCATGTAAACACCCCGTTTGCATTCACGCTTTGGTTCACCAACGTCAAGGTGAAGGGAGCACATGCTGGTAGGGGAGGGAGAAAACTTGCTGTGACTTCAGGGTATACCGTGTGATTGACTTCAGCTCGCGCCTGGCAACCAAAATCTGTGGTGGCGGTTTGGACCACTTGAACGACCCAAGGATCAAACCCCGTGTTGGTGTACGTATGGTTGGTGGCCAAGGGATTGTTGGCCACCGATCCGTCTCCCCAGTCCAGGACCACATCGTCGGCGTAGGCGCTTCCATCGGTCAAGGAAATCTCCGTGCCTGAACAAGCGGCGATGTCCGAAAGGACAATGCCTGCCACCGGCATGTGGTGCACTGTGGCTGTGAACGAAGAATCTGCAGTACAACCAAAGGGAGATTCCACGTGGAGGTGAAAGTCGAGTGATTGGTCTGCGCCTTCCAAGCCCATGAAGGATTGCTGGAATACCGCACCTACTGAGGCGTTGCCGTCCACGTCCCATTGGACGGTGTGGTTGGGGGCCGTTTCATAGCCTGCGGCCACCAAACTGGCTTGCCATGGGGCACAGTCTTCGAGGTCTCCCTCTGGCGTGGCTCGAACTTCCGGGTACACTTCCACGGGTACTGTGTGAATGTCGGTGCATCCCCCTTGCGCGGTCACGGTCAGCGAGATGGCGCGGGTGACCAAATCGTATCCCTCCAAGTTGAACGTGTGGGTGTGAGATGTTCCATTGTGGCCGACGTCCACCAAGCCGTCGCCGTAGTTCCAAGAGAATTGGTCACCCCTCTCACTGTGTTCCGTGATGGTCACCTCAAGGGGGGCGCAACCGCTCTGGATGTCGGCAGAGAAATCAGCCACGGGTTGCGGGTTGATGACAATGGCCGCGCTGTCCTGGCCCACGCAACCAAAGCTGTTCTCACCAGAAAAGGTCAGGGTGAATTGCTGGGGGCTGCTTGTGTTGTTTTGGTAGACATGCACCGGGTTTGGAACCTGGCTTGACGCGTTGTCTCCAAAATCCCACGATGGCATGTCCGCGTTTTGGATGTTGGGCGCCATGAACGTGAAGGGTGAACATTCTTCGATCACGTTGAAGCCCAAATCAAATTGAGCTTCGGGAAACACGCTGACCCCCACTTGGGTGGTGTCGTTGCAACCGTTGGCGTTGTAGGCGATCAGTCGCACAATTTCAGATTCTAAAAATCCGGTGTTGTTCAGGAAGGTGTGAGTGGGCTCGTCGAGGTTGGAGGTGGTTCCGTCTTCGAACACCCACAAGTATTGGTCTGCTCGCTCGCTTTGGTTGGTGAACGTCGGCGTGAACGGTGAGCAGGAGGGCGGACTGACGGTGAAGGTTGCGTCGGCACTTGGTTGCATGGTGATGGCCAAACTCCGTTCCGTGGTGCAGCCATGGTCATCGACGGCCACCGCGACGACCTGGTGAGTGACCTCCACCTCTTGGCTTCCAATGTAGGTGTGGTCAGGGGCAAGACCTGTTCCGCCATTGTCATCACCGAATTCCCAGGTCACATTGTCGTTGGAAGACGCGTTGAATTGGACGTACAAAGGAGCACAGCCCGAAGTGATGTCACTGCTGATGTCGAGCATCGGCGAAGCAAAGACCTCCACTTCCTGGGACATGGCAGCATGGCAGTATCCATTGCTGACTTCCAAATCAACAGTGTAGTTGCCAGGGTTCTCGTAGTTGTGGCTCGGGTGGGTTTCGCCCGTGTATTGGCCATCTCCAAACGACCAGGACCAGGAGGTAATGGGGTCAGAACCCACCGGCAAACTCAAATCCGTGAATTGGGAGGCGTTTCCTTCGCACACTGCGCCTACCGTGAAGGCTACCGCAGGAGATGTGCGGACATGCGCCATGGCGTTGGCGACCCGCTTGCAGCCATTGGATCCGGTGACCTCCACGGCAAAGGGATGGGCGCCTACCTGGTCCAAAAAGACGAGAGGCGATGAAGGGCCTGTGGCATTCGAACCATCAGGAAGTGTCCACAAGTAGCTCACCCCATCATGTTCAATTTCCTCAGCCCGAACCCACAAGCTGTCGCAACCATCGTTGTCTGAGAGTGCAATCGACGCATCAGGTGCGGGCTTGACAGTGATGGTGTGGGTTGCCGATGCCGTGCATGCATCCGATTGGTTGTTCAGTCCCACATTGACGACAGCCGTGAATGTCCCAGCCGTGTTGTAGGTCCACAACATGTTGCCTGTGACGGAAGGATACCAGTACATGTCAAGGCCATAAAAATCCCATTCGTACCAATCTGCTTCCGGGGCAGTGGCCATGAAGTTCACCCGTTCCCCAACGCATGATTCAGTCGGCCCCGTCACAGAAGCGACAAGCGGCTCACGCACCACAATCTCGATGGTTTGGCAGTCTACACCACAGTAATTCTCGACGCACAATTCAATCGTGTAGACGCCTGTGGAGGGGAATGTCAATTCGACAGGAAGGGAGTTGGTCCACGGACGCCAATCGATGCCGCTGATTCCTCCGGGACCATAGGGTCCGCCGAAATCCCACATTTCCATGCGCTGCTGCGTGTTGCCATTCGCCAAGCACACCTTTTCACTGACGTTGGTCAAGTTGACCTTGTTTTCCGGCCAGCACAAGATGGTTTTGTCAGCGAAAATGGCAGGGTTGTCGCGATCCCAAATGTTGATGTAGTCAATGGTGACCGAGGCGGGGCCGCCAAATTCAGCCTCTCGGCAGGCATTGGTGGCGCGCAACGTCACAGGACGGTTGCACCCGGTTGTGAAGGCATTGAACAGGTGATCCACGGTGGCTCCTGCATTTTCAGGGCCAAAGGCCATCGTTGTTCCGTCGTCAAAAATCCATTCGAATTGGGTGTCTGGGGTGACGTTGGTGGATTCATTCACAAAGCTGAGGGTTGCAGGCGCACATGCTCCCGTGGGCCATCCTTGAGGAACCACAATCGCCGGATTCACCGACACGCTCTTGTGCAGAATTGCCTCTTGCCAGCAATCTCCGCTGTGGAAGGTCACCACATAGTCTTGGTGCGTGTTGGGGTAGCTGTGTGAAATGGGATTCAAATCATTCCAAATCGCGAAATGTTCCGTCGACGTTCCGTCTCCCCAATTCACATTGACATTGGTCCATGTGCCATCGGTTTGGGGAAAAAAGGTCCAGCTGGTCTCACCATCTGTGCAGAAGTAATACGTTGGATTGTCGTCGACTTCCCCGTCGCCATTGAGGACATTCGGGCAATCGGCATAGGCATCCAATCCGAGCAACCACGAAGTGGCAACCAGCAGGGAGGAAAGTCGCGAAAAGGAAGATGGAAACGGAATCAGCATGCCCTCGCGTACGCAAGGAAGCCCTGCGAGGTTACGTTGTCACATCGCCATGGGCCCCATCACTCCTCGGTTCACACGTCAATGTGGGTCCTGAAATTCGGGTTTGGTGATGAAGAGCGTGTCCGTCAGCGTGTGCAAAAAGGCAATCAAATCCGCCTTTTGCGAGGGCGCCAGTGCCAACCCTCCCGTGGTATACTTCATGAACGGGTCAATGGTCGAGGAGGCCACCCCTCCGGAATTGTAGTGCTCGATCACGTCTTCGAGTGTGGCGAATCGGCCATCGTGCATGTACGGGGCAGAGAGAGCCACATTGCGGAGGGTTGGGGTTCGAAACAGGCCCGAATCAAGTGGATTCCCAGTGATGCCAGCCCTTCCCGCATCGCGTTCAAACGTTGGGTCCAGTCCGTTGTTGTGGAACAGGTGGTCAGTGAACTGAAGACCGGCTTCTCCGTGGCAATGGAAACAGTCCCCGCCAAATTGTCCCCCTGGAACAACCTCCGGGTCGCCACCTTCTCTCAAGAACATCTGGTACCCATTGTATTCGCTGGCCGTGAGCTCCACTTCACCACGACGCCAGCGGTCGAATTTGCTGTCCGAGCTGATCATGGTTCTCACGAATTGTGCCATGGCTTTGACGATCAAATCTTCCGAGATTTCCGTGGTTCCGAAGGCGTCAAAAAACAGCTGCGGATAGCCCTTGTCCCAGGGGTCCTCTTGCAGCCTCTCGACAGCTTCGGGCCAGGGGAGATTCATCTCGTCGGGGTGGGGGACAGGGTCACGGATTTGGTCTTCCAACGTGGGAGATCGGCCATCCCAAAAGAAGGAACTGGCCCAACCCAAGTTGATCAGCGCCATGGCGTTGCGAGTGCCTAGGGCTCCTGTCACTCCGGTGCTGTAGGGTTGCGGGTCAGCAAAATTGTGGGCGGGCAAGTGACACGAGCCACACGACATCGACTGGTCCTCGCTCAAGGCTGTGTCCCAAAACAGCAGTCTCCCAAGATGAACCCCCTCCTCCGTCAGTGGATTGTCAGCGGGGATGTCCATGGGTGGGAAGAAGGGGGGGATATCCAAGACGTAAGGGGTTGGTTCCCAGAACGGTTCGGGACCACAATCACAGCCGGCCAAAAGCCAGAGGGAGCCCCCCAACAACCACATCCATCGACGGGAACAGCCAGGGAATCTCATGGTGTCAAGGTCCAAGCTTCGCGGTACAAGTCCACCCATCGAATGGCCAGGGGAAGGTTGTTCCCCGTATGGGTTTCAGGATCGATGGCGGGATCGATGATGTCATTGGCACCGTGCAAGCACGCGTGCGCGTCGAGCGTCATCGTCCAGGTCACATCCGAAGATTCAAGAGGCACGAGAACGGGCTCATCCAAGGTGAATTCCACAACACGGAAACATGTGTCAGCCCCAGCATGGTAAGCAAACGGTGTGGCTGGGTTGGTCAACAGCCGGCCCTCATACACACTGAAAATGTAGCCAGCAGCCCAACCCCAATGCATGCCTGCAGAACCCTTGAAACCCAGGGGGTGGTCTGGATCTGGATAGGAGGCCGGATCGACATCGGTGTTTCGGTCCGCGGGGACGCCAAGTCCCATTCTGAATTGGTCGATTTCCAAGGCTTCACAACCGACAATCTCGAGGCCTACCGTTCGGGCCGGGCCCCCAAAATCGATGCGGGCCACCGTGTCGATTTCAATCCAGCCTTCGCGGACATCATGCACGGCAAATTCGCTGACATAACACTCCAAACGCTCCAACTGAACGTCCCGGCCTTGGTTGTCTAGGCCAGTCTCTCCCACCACAAATGGACTGTCCTGCCATGCAACGTCAAACACCACATTCAACGTGGTATTGGCTTCTTCTCGGCACCCCGAGAGTCCCCACATCACAAGACAGGAAAGACACAAGAGCGGAAGGCTTTTCATGATTGAAGAGATGAAAGGAGGATGTGTTGTTGGTATTTGAACCCCCAAATTGCATCAAAAGTTGTTCAGAGTTTGCAACTTGGGGAACGATGAGCAAAGAACGTGCGTTTGAAGTGGTGAGGGCCTCAGCTGGGTCAGGAAAGACCTACCGTTTGGTCTCGCGGTATCTCGCCTCGTGCTTGGCGGAAGACGATGCCCTGGCCTTTCGGCACATTTTGGCCTTGACATTCACCAACAAGGCAGCGTGGGAGATGAAGGAGCGCATTCTGCGCGACTTGTTCTTGCTCGGTTCCGGGGATGCGAAGCAGGAGTTTGTGCAGGAATTGGTAGACCAAACAGGGGCTTCTCCCGAGGTGCTCGCCGCCCGCGCGCGGCATTGCCGGGCGGCCATGCTTCAGCGCTACAGTTCCATGTCGGTGATGACCTTGGACAGCTTCACCAACCGTCTCGTGCGCAGTTTCGCGCGAGATTTGGCCTTGGATCAGGACTTCCGAATCGAGCTCGACCAGGATCGCATTGTGGAGGAGGCGGTTTCCAACGTGCTCGACCGGGTGGGTGAGCCTGGCAACGAAGCGTTCACGGAACTCCTGCGCGGGTTTGCCCGGTTGCGTGTGGAGGAAGAGAAGGACAGCCGCATTCGCAAACCCCTGATGTCCTATGGGACAGAGGTGCTGAAGGAGGGCATGAGGGCCGCGCTCGAAGCCGTGTCTGACCTGACGCCTGAAGACTTTCGAAGGCTGTCCTCATCCCTGCGCCAAGAAGTGAAGGCCAAGGAGAAGATTCTGAGGGATTTGGCGCAGCGAGCTCAAGAGGCTTTTCAGAGAGAAGGGGTTGAACGCACGGATGTGAGCCGAGGATCCATGGTCGATTTCGTCAACGCCTTGGCGGAAGGAACGTTCAAGGTGCCGAGCCCCACGCTTCGCGCCCAGTTTGAATCGGGCCACTTCACCAAACAGTCAGCCACTCCCGAAGTGGAGGCCCGCGTATCGAAGGTGCGCGACGACGTGGATGCGGTGTACCAACAGGTGATGCGGATGTTGCCTGAAACGGAGGAAGGACGGGCGTTTGTGCTTCGCCAAAGACTCATCCACAAGATTGATTTGATGGGTACGATTGCGGTGCTGGCAGAGGCTGTTGAGGAGGTGCAAGTGTCTCGCAATGTTCGCACCTTTCACGCGTTGCATGAACGCGTGGCGAAGGTGGTTCGAGGAAATCCGGTTCCCTTTCTGTTTGAGCGGATGGGCAACCGTTACCGCCATGTGTTCATCGACGAATTTCAGGACACGTCAGTGAGGCAATGGCAAAATTTGGTGCCGCTGTTTGACCATGTGCTTGCGGAAAGGCAGCAGACGTTGGTGGTGGGCGATGGCAAACAGGCCATCTACCGATGGCGGAATGGCGATTACCGGCAGTTGCTGGCGCTTCCTGACATGGTGGATGACGAGGCGGGGGATTTCGCGGATGTCGCATCGACGTTTCGCCAAACCATTCATGTCGACGTGTTGGAAGACAATTGGCGCAGTGGACGGTCCATCGTGGATTGGAACAACCGCTTTTTCGCGGCCGTCCAAGGTCGGTTGCCTGAGGGTGTTAAGGCGGTGTACGACCAACAGGCCCAACACCCTCGACAACCCTTCGAAGGTGCTGTGTTTGTGCATGGGATTGCTGGCGAGGACAAGGATGATCGGGAGGCAGCCATGCATCATGCGCTGATCGAGCGTTTGCGTCACCACCATTCGGAGCAGGGGGGTGGTTTCGCGTGGTCCGAGATGGCCGTGTTGGTGCGTACCAACAAGGAGGGTGCGAGGTTGGCCCAACGCATGCTCGATGCGGACATTACGCCCCAAACCGAGGACAGCCTTCACCTGGGTCGGCACCCCGCCGCTTTGGCAGTCGTTCACCTCACCCGCTGGATCGTCCAACCCGCCGAGCATCGGCATGCCACGGCGTGGTTGCAATGCGTGGCGGCCTTGGAGCCCGATCGCATTCACGAGTCGTCCGTGTTGGACGCATTCGTGAGTCCTCCTCCGGAGGGAAAGCGATCACCGGCTGAGTTCCGCGTGCTCGAGATGTTGGATGCGCTCTATCCCACATTGGACGTTTCTCGCCGTGCCCAAGGCCCCTTGGTTTCTTGGATTGGGCATGCGTGTCAAGTCCTGGGGGTGGTGGGTCGATTCGATGCGTATGCCGAGGGGTTGATGGAATTGGCCTTGAACGTCACAGGCACCGAGGACAATGGCTTGGCCGGATTCATCCGTGCCTGGGACCGTCAAGGCCACAAGCGGTCCATTGTGACCTCCGGCGGCGGACACGCTGTGCAGGTGATGACAGTGCACAAGGCCAAGGGTTTGGCCTTTCCAGTGACCCTCGTCACAGCCAACGCATCCAAGGCCAGGGACGTCCGAGGCGTGTTGCCCGAAGTCATTCCTGTCGAGTCAGGCGTGCATGTTCCGGCAGCCTTGCTCAGCGTAGGCGAGATGAAGGGAACGATGTTGGAACATCGCGCCGAGGCAGAACTGGACGCATCCCTGCTCGACCAAATCAACATCCTGTATGTGGCGATGACACGGCCCGTGGAGCGCTTGGATGTGTTTGCGGAAATCAAGCGGTGGGATTTCAATCGCGACATGCCGCAACATGTGGGTGAATGGGTTTTGGCCTGCGCAGAAGACATCACAGGTCACACGTTTGAGGAGTCCCAGCCGATGTGGGGTATCCCTTCGTTGGAACGACAGCCCCATTCCTCCCCCAAGAATCCCCCTGTGAGAGAGGAGGTGGTGTCTCATTTGCGCCTTGGGGAATGGTCCTCACAGCGCGTCAGTGCCAAGAGCCCACACTGGGGGTCCATTCAGCCCTCGGGATTGACAGACAAGGAACTTGGGGTGATTGCACACGGTCTGTTGGAGCAGGTGATCGTGGCAGAGGATTGGACGGCCTTGCGCCAGCGCGTGGCGCGTCGTTGGTCGCTTGCACCTGAGGATGCATCCAAGGTGGTGGCATGGATCGATGGGGTGCTTTCGCACGAGGCGTCTGCCCGGTTTTTTGCCCCGGGGCACGAGGTGGAATGCGAGCCTCGGTGGACGGATGGGCATGAGACCAAACGCCCGGATCGCGTGGTTTTCGACGGTTCGACCTGGCACATCATCGACTTCAAAACGGGAAGTGCACGCCCTTCCAAGCACGCGGCCCAGGTGCGAGAATACATGAACATTCTCAAGACCCTCGAGGACATGCCTGTCCAAGGTTGGGTCTTGTACCTCGACCCCTGGGCCTTGGAAGCGGTTGCCGACACGGCTCAAGGGGTTATCTTCGAAACGAATTGACCTCCCTCTCTTCCTATGAAGGTCTTTCTGCTGAACCTGAATCGATGAGCCAACGCCTATCCTCTTCAGACCTCGTGTGGGTCTTGCCTGTGTTTGTCACGTTTGTTCTTGGCATTGTTCCTACCTTGAATGCAAGGGCACAGGAAACCTCCGGGCCTGACATTCGTTACCAAAAAGGCCTGCCTGTCCCTGTGGCTCCGCAGCCTGAATTGCGGGCAGAGGCGTGCGCTCCCGCGACGGCGTTGCGAGACTTGGAATGGAACAACGTGCGCGCGCTGATCGAGAATGGAGGGGCGCTCTGGTACGACCGTGCCATTGACAAGGGAGCGCACTTTGTCCCCAAAGAGGATGGGGTGTCCGTGGTGTATGGCGGTGCGCTTTGGTTGGGCGGAATCAGTCCTGACCAGCAATTGAAGCTCGCCGCTGTTCGTTACCGCAACACCGGAAATGATTTTTGGCCTGGACCATTGACCAACGACGGTTCGGCCGAGGTCGATCCGCAGACCTGCAACGAGTACGATCGCTTTGCCGTCAGTTACCGCGCCGATGCGCAAAGGCATCGGCAGTACTGGGAATCCGTGGCTTCCGGGACCGTGGATGAAGATTTCCCGGATGGTTATGCCATGCCTGACTACTTCCGCGATTATCCGGCGCATGGAAACCCGGGATTGAACCAAGATTATTACTTGGCTCCCTTTTTGGACTTCAACGGCGATGGCACCTACACCCCCGAGCAAGGGGATTACCCGTGGTTTGATTTTCTGCAGGAAATCGACTGCAAGAACCGCCGCCGCGAGGACATTGTCCCCCTCTACGGTGACCAAAACTTCTACTGGATTTTCAACGACAAGGGCAACGTTCACTCGGAGTCGCAGGGGGAGCCTATCGGGATGGAGATCCGTGCCCAGGCCTTCGCCTTCTCGACCAACGACGAGGTGAACAACATGTCGTTTTACAACTACGTGCTCATCAACCAAGGGACCCAAACCCTGACCAACACCTACATGGCGCAATGGGTCGATTGTGACTTGGGAGGACACGTGGACGATTACGTGGGGGTCGATGTTCGTCGCGGTTTGGGCTACAGCTACAACGGGGACCAATTTGATGAGGCCACGAGTTATTCCATCGGATACGGGGAAAATCCGCCAGCCATGGGGGTGGACTTTTTTGAAGGTCCCTACCAAGATGCAGATGGGGTGGACAACCCGCTGACGGATGTATTCACCGACGCCATTGATTCGTTGGGGATCCCCTACGAGGGCATCGGCATTGGCTACGGGGATGGGGTGGTTGACAACGAGCGTTATGGAATGCGTAAGTTCCTGTATTTCAATTGGAATTATGGCGTGAATGGTCAGCCAACGTTGGCATCACACTACTACAACTACATGCGTGGCTTCTGGAAAAACGGCCAGCGCATGGCCTACGGAGGCGACGGATTGAACGCTTCGACGGGCGCGAATCTTGACATTCCCGCGGATTACATGTTCCCCGGTGACACGGACCCCTACCAGTGGGGTACAGTGGGCATCCAAGTTGATCCCTGGACCGAATTTGAGGCAGGCAATCCACCGGGCGATCGACTCTTCCTTCAAAGCGCTGGCCCCTTCACCTTGGAACCCGGGGATTACAACAACATCACGGTGGGCATGGTGTGGGCCCGGGCCTCGGGTGGCGAGCCTTTTGAGAGCGTGAAGCTGCTGCGTTTGGCTGACGACAAGGCCCAGGCATTGTTTGACAACTGCTTTGAAATCGTCTCCGGCCCTGATGCGCCCGATGTCACCATTCAGGAGCTCGAAAACGAGTTGATTCTGTACCTCACCAACGACAACCCCATTTCCAACAATTACGCGGAGCTCTACACAGCCATTGATCCAGGCATTCCCAAGGAGCTCCAGGACGGCACATTGCTGAGTGAAATGGAACGTTCTTATGTGTTTGAGGGATACCAAATCTACCAACTCGCCAATGCGAGCGTGTCTCCAGCGGACTTGGGTGACATCGATTTGGCGCGCTTGATCTACCAATGCGACGTAAACAACGAGGTGGAACAGGTGGTCAACTACACCTACGATGAAATCATGGCGGTCTCAGTGCCGCATTTGATGGCCAACGGTGCCAACGAGGGTATTCAGCACAGTTTCCGCGTGACGACAGACGCCTTCGCGCAGGGTGACAACAAGTTGGTGAACCACAAGACGTACTACTTCATGGCCTTGGCCTACGGGTACAACAACTACGCTGATTTTGACCCCATCACCGGCACCGGCCAAGATGTGCAGTACAAGGCCTCCCGGAAGGCTGCGGTGGGTTCCATCCGCGTGTACAGCGGCATCCCTCACAACCCCTCTGCTGAGAGTGGCGGGTTGATCCAAGTGGCCAACTACGGCGATGGCATGGCCATCACGCGCCTTGAAGGCATGGGCAACGGCATGAACGATGTGGCGTTGACACCAGAGAGTGAGGAGCAGATTGTCAACAGCCCCAATGGCAAGCTCGGCGAGGTGACCTACCAAGGCGGGATGGGCC
>JBEARC010000108.1:0-2925 GCA_041163465.1 Bacteroidota bacterium | reverse complement strand
GAGGCCAACGTGCCCATCGCAGGTGGCGTCTACATCATCCACGTCGACGTCCCAGGGGTCGGACAAACCATCCGCAAATGGTTTGGCGTGATGAGACCCATTGACCTTGACAACTTCTGATCCGAAACCCACCATGAAGAAGCAACTTTCATTCCTTTTGGTCGCCCTGATGGGCCTCGGAAGTGCCTTTGCAGGCAATCCCGACCGTGCTGGTTCCGCAGGCGCGGGCCAATTGTTGATCAATCCTTGGGCCGGATCCAATGGATTGGCAGGAACCAACATGGCCATCTCACGTGGACTCGAATCCACGTTCAACAACGTGGCCGGATTGGCCTTTGTCGAGCGTAATGAACTGATTTTTAGCAACAGTTTGTACCTCAGTGGGACAGGCATTTCCTTAAACTCTGTCGGATTCGCCACCAAAGTGGGTGATTCCGGAGTGTTGGGCATGACCGTGACATCCATGAACTTCGGAGACATCCCCATCACCACAGAAGATCTCCCCGAAGGTGGCATTGGTTCATTCTCACCCTCGTTCAGCAACATCGGTGTCACATACTCCAAGGAATTCTCCAACGCCATCTACGGAGGCATCACCCTGCGAATCATTGGGGAGAGCATCAGCAACGTTCGCGCAAGCGGGGTGTGCTTCGACGCCGGCATTCGCTACGTGACAGGCGAAGACGATCGATTGAAGTTTGGCATTTCGCTCCGGAATGTAGGAGCCCCCATGCGTTACGCAGGGGACGGATTGACTGTGACCGCCACCCAGCAAGGCACCTCCACTGACTTGACCATGCTTCAGCGTTCTGAGAAGTATGAGTTGCCCTCGTTGGTCAACATCGGTGTCGGAGTGGACGTGGTGAAAAATGACAACACGGTGATCACTGCCACAGGTCAATTCACGTCCAACAGCTTCACCAAGGATCAATTGGGCGCGGGCTTGCAAGCTGAACTCGGAGACAAACTCACCCTCCGTGGCGGCTACTTGTGGGAACAAGGATTGCTCGTTGGGGGCCAAGATGTGACAACCGCGTACACGGGGCCTTCTGCGGGTTTGGGCTTGCATCTGCCCGCTGGTTCCAACGGCTCCACCCTGAGCTTTGACTACAGCTACCGGACAACGAATCCATTCAATGGGACGCACACCATGGGTGTGAAAATTTCCCTATAACGCACACTTTCAGGGATTTCTCCCTATTTTTATACAACGAGAGGGCTCGCAAGGCCCTCTCGTTTCTGTCAGAGCATGTCGTCCTGAACAAGCCGCGAGGAACGAGACGACTGCAAGATGATCCATCGATCTACCATGAGCAACGTCAACTACTACACAGCAGAAGGCCTTCAAAAATTGAAGGAAGAAGTCCACCACCTCAAAACCGTGGAGAGGCCCAAAATCAGCCAGCAGATTGCCGAGGCTCGAGACAAGGGTGACCTGAGTGAGAATGCCGAGTACGATGCTGCCAAAGAGGCCCAGGGAATGTTGGAAGCGAAGATTGCCAAAATGGAGAATCTGCTTGCCAACGCACGAATCATTGACGATTCTGAAATCGACACCAGCAAGGTCTTCATCCACAGCACCGTTCGAATCAAGAACCAAAAGAACGGCGCCGAGGTGACCTACACCCTTGTGGCAGAGAGCGAAGCGAATTTGGCCCAAAAGAAAATCTCAGTGGACAGCCCCATTGGAAAGGGTCTGTTGGGCAAGAGCGTCGGCGATGTGACGGAAGTGACCGTACCCGCGGGCGTCATTCCCTTTGAGATCCTGGAAATCACGCGCTGATGGCCTCCGTCTTCAGCCGCATTGTAGCAGGCGACATCCCGTGCCACAAGGTGGCTGAATCTAACCAGTTTCTTGCCTTCTTGGACATCATGCCCTTGGCCGTGGGCCACACCCTGGTCATTCCCAAGCTGGAAGTGGACCGGGTGTGGGACTTGGAACCCCTGATGCTCGGGCAATTGCACATGTTCAGCCAAGAGGTGGCCTTGGCCATCGAGGCTGTGATTCCATGTCAAAGGGTGGGACAGGCCATCATTGGCCTGGAGGTACCACACGCCCACGTGCATTTGATTCCGCTCAACAGCGTGGCCGACATCAATTTTGAACGGCCCAAACTCACGTTGAGTCACGAAGAATTGGCCAACAAAGCGGCCAAGATTCGGGCAGCTTTCGAGGTGAAATGAGTTGGAGTCGGCGTTCCGTTGGGACGACCGACCGAAGCCGCGTCAATCCAAATCCAACAAAGCCGTCCACACACTGAGCACCCCGTTGACTTCTCGGGTCCATATCGGACGAACATGTCCGTCAACGGCTGTGATGTTGGTGTAATCGCCAAAAAAGACCTTTCCCTCTGGGGTGAACGGAGACTCGCTCACGGTGCGGTTGGTCCAGGTAGCTCCTCCATCAGTGCTCGTCGCCACCACAACATGCGTGGAACGGTCCTCAGAATCCTCATTGTGACGTCGGTCGTAAAAGACAATGTGAATGTCTCCACGCACTGGATCGACGGTCATCCATGTGAAAAATTGGTCGCGTCCAGGAGGGTCATCGTTGACGCGTTGGGGGGCGCTCCATGACATTCCGCCATCGTCGGAATAAACCAACCACACATCGTTGTCTCCAAGCCGAGGGTCCGTCCAATTGACGTAAATGCGTCCACGGTACGTGCCCTCACTGAGATCAACGCACGTGACGGGCATCCCATTCACGCGGCCGATGCCCGAGATGGTTTGGTCCCATCCACCCACAATGTCCGCGATGACACGGTCCGTTTCACCCCACGTGTCCCCGCCATCAAAGCTTCGATCGAAATACAACGACTCGTGAAGGGCCCACACCACGTAAACCTCACCGTGGGGACCCACCGCCGGGACGGCACCTTCGGTGGTTCCATCGCTGTCCACACAATCACCCGCCTTGGCACT
>JBEARC010000107.1:0-20955 GCA_041163465.1 Bacteroidota bacterium | reverse complement strand
ACATGACCTATTCCACCCTGGTGGCCAACACCGGGACAACGCCCAACGGGGTGACCTTGGTGGATGGCCAAGCCTACGTGGTGAATTGGGGTGGCAATTCTGATGTTTTGAAGGTAGACGTCCAAACAGGGACTGTCGAAACTGTCGTCCATGGCTCTGGGCTGGGCAATTGTGATGGCATTGACTACGTCAACGGAACCTTTGTGGTCAGTTCTTGGACGCCCCAACGCATCACGTTGTTCACCCCCGACCCTGTGGACGGCTCGTGGGTCGCCAGCACCCTGGTGCAGGGAAGTCCCTTGAGTAACCCTGCCGACTTGAGCATCAACACGGCAGGAGATACCTACGCGGTGGCCTGCAGCGGAAACAACTCTGTGTACTTCGGAACGTTGATGGACGTGAGTTCCGCACAGGTACGGCCTGTGGTGCCTGACACAGAATTGCAGTGGAACGACAGCGGGGTTTCGATTCAGCAGCAAGCCCCTGGGACGTGGACTGCACATGGGTTTGATTCCACGGGTCGATTGCTGGGGACGAGTTCATGGTTTCAATCACCCGGCAGCTCGGTTGCCACGTGGGAGCAACTTGGAACATGGAGTCGCCAATCGAACTTCCTTGAATTTTCGTTGAAGGGCATCGATGGACGTGGTGTGTGGCGCCAAACATTGAAAATAGCCCACTGACGTGACCCGGGTGAGGGGTTACACGGGATCAACGTCCACGATGAGGCGGAGCCGTTTCCATCGCGGGTCGGCACTGAATTCATCGAGATCTTCCTGCAACAAGGGGCGGTACTGAGCGGGTGGGAGCGCACGCTCAAACTTGAGGGTCAGCTGCCGGATGTGCAAGTCGTTGATGCGTGAAAGGGCCGGTGTGTCTGGACCGAGAACCCGGGGTCCAAACCGCTGATGAAGACGCGCGGCCAGGACGGCTGCGCCGGCCTCGACGCGTTGGGGATCGCTGTGCTTGACAGTTAGGCGAATCATCCGCACGAAGGGCGGATAGTGGTAGGTCTCTCGCTCAATCAGTTCGCGTCGCACCAACGCGTCGTGGTCGTGATCCACCACGTGATGGAGCAACCAATGATCGGCACTGAACGACTGGATTACGACCCGGCCGCGCTTCCCTCCTTCTTCCTTGCCGGCACGCCCCGCGCGTCCCGCGACCTGGGTAAGCATTTGATAGGCACGCTCAAACGATCGAAAATCAGGAAAAGTCAACATCCTGTCCGCCGACATCACCCCGACCAAACCCACGTGCGCAAAGTCCAATCCTTTGGTGACCATTTGGGTACCCACAAGGACATCAAATTCGCGGTCCGAAAACGCCTCGAGCAATCGTGCATGGGCGGTCTTTTTTCGCGTGGAATCGAGGTCCATTCTCGCCACGCGTGCCTGAGGAAAAAGCTCCGCCAACTCCTCTTCAATGCGCTCCGTCCCCAATCCTTGGGGCTTCAATGCCTTGCTTCCGCAGGCAACGCAGGTGGAGGGAGCTGGACGCACATGGTAGCCACAATGATGGCAGTGCAATCCCCCCAAGGATTTGTGAACCACCAGCGGGATGTCGCACCGCTCGCAGGCCACAGCATGACCACATTGGGTGCACTGTTGCGCAGGCGCATATCCCCGACGGTTTTGAAACAGGATGACTTGGCGACCTTCCTGAAAAGTCGCCTCCATCTCATCGCGCAGCATCTTGCTGAATCCGCCGCGCATGCTCCTCTGCTTGTGCTCCTTGCGCAGGTCGGCGATGAAAATTTCTGGCATCATCGCACCGCCAAACCGCTCCTTCAGCGACACCATTGTGACACGTCCTTGCGATGCAAGCCACTGCGTCTCGACGGAAGGCGTTGCCGATCCAAGGACCAGGGGGATGCTGTGCCGTACGGACAACCAAAGTGCCGCATCACGCGCGTGATAACGCGGGGCGGGATCATGTTGCTTGAAGCTTGACTCATGTTCCTCATCCACCACAATCAAGCCCAAACGAGGCATGGGAAGCAACAACGCGCTTCGTGCCCCGACAATCAACTGCCCTAGCAAGGGAGAGGGACTTGTTCCCTCAGCATTCCCCGTCGCCATGTGGCCCCACGCCTGGGTTGTTTGGGTAGGCGACATGGAGGCTTCACGACGAGAAGGCTCAAGCAATTCCATCCACGTTTCTGTGCGCTCGCGATCCGAAAACCGGCTGTGATACACATGGACGACGTCCCCAAAAAAGCGCCGCAAACGTTCAATGAGCTGGGTGGTCAACGCAATCTCAGGCACCAAGAACAAGACCTGCTGACCGGCGGCGAGTGCCTCCGCAATCAAATGGGTGTAAATCTCGGTCTTTCCTGAGCCCGTGACGCCATGGAGAAGTGCGGGCTTTCGCGCGACCAAGCTCGCATGAATGTCATTGTAGGCCCTGGCCTGTGCTTGAGACAAGGATGGCAAGGACGCCGTTCCAGGTCGCGAAGGACGCGTGGGGTCGCGTTCTTCGATCTCGAGAATGCCACGTTCTACCCATTTTTGGACTGTGGATGCGTCCGTGTTGCTTCGTTTTTGGGCATCCAACTTCGGAAGCTCCTGGCCTTCCGCGTCCAACACCGTGAGGAGAAGCCGCTCCATGGCAACGGCGCGGTTCCCGGCCCACGCCAGCGACGCTGACAGAACCTCCTCTTCCAGTCCCTTCGCCACTGTCAACCAAGCCACTTTGCGAGGCTTCACGCGTTCTTCCAATTCCTCTTCCACGATCACCAATCCCCGTTGAATGAGAGAACGGATCACCCGTTGAGGGTGCTGAATCTCCAGGATTTCTGCGCATTCGCGCAAGGTCAAACCATCCCTTACGTGCAATGCATCCATCAAGAGACTCGCGTGGTCATCGAGTCCCCCTTCCCCCGCAGTCTCCGCATTGGGATGAAGCAGGATGCGGGTGGTGCTCTCCAATTTCATGCCCGCGGGCAAGGCTGCGCCGACAACTTCGCCCAAAGTACACATGTAATGCTGGGCCATCCAGCTCAGCAAGTCGCATTGCATCCCCGTGACCACGGGACGTTCATCCACGACGGCCTCCACCACCTTGGCCACATGCCCCTCCGGAGGACGGTCATGCACTTCCCAGACAATGCCTGTCCACCGTTTGTTCCCGAGGGGAACCACCACACGCGATCCCACCAAGGGCCCTTCGGTGGCGCCAAGAGGCCACGCATAGGTCAGCGTTTTTGGCAAGGCCAAAGGCACGACGACCTCCACGAAAGTGGGACGATGGGATTTCATTGTGGACACAGAGGGGAAAATTAGGGCGCATCGATGGCAAACCTTGCAGCCTTGGGTTTGTTCTTTGATGCATGGCAACTAGCATTTCCCCTCTAAAGCCCGGCGACACCGCCCCCGCTTTTTCCGCCCCAGACCAACATGGCAACATCCGCACGCTCCAAGAATTTCAAGGAAAGAAACTCGTACTGTACTTCTATCCCAAGGACAACACGCCGGGCTGCACGTCTCAGGCGTGCAACTTGAATGACAACCTCGATGCACTCGCTCGGGCTGGCTACGTCGTGTTGGGCGTAAGCCCCGACTCCGCCAAATCGCACCACAAATTCATCGACAAATTTTCATTGAAGTTTGATTTGCTTTGCGACGAAGACAAAGCCGTGCACAACGCGTATGGCGTGTGGGGCTTGAAAAAATTCATGGGCAGAGAATACGATGGCACGCATCGCACGACGTTTGTCATTGACGAAGAAGGCCGCGTTGAGCGCGTGGTTGCCAAACCCCAAGTCAAAGCACACGCAGAAGAAATTCTCCACCCTGAACCTTGAGGCGCCTTGAACGCCAGTCCTGCGATGGACGACGTTCATTGTTTTTTGGAACTCGTGGACAAAAGCACCCCCACTCCGTACATCCTTTACGGAGTCACTCAAATACCTTCGCTGAAAACAATTCAACATGGCTGTAAACGCAGACAAACTCAAGGCCCTCCAATTGACGATGGATCGATTGGACAAGACGTACGGCAAGGGCACCGTCATGAAGCTCGGAGACGAGGCGGTGGAATCCGTGGAAGTGATTCCAAGCGGAAGTTTGACACTGGATTTGGCCCTCGGCATTGGTGGCTATCCCAAAGGGCGCATCGTCGAAATCTACGGGCCTGAGTCTTCAGGCAAGACCACCCTGGCCATTCACGCCATTGCGGAATGCCAAAAGCAAGGCGGCATCTGCGCCATTGTGGACGCAGAACACGCCTTCGACAAATTCTACGCTGAAAACCTCGGTGTCGACACGGAGAACTTGTTGATTTCGCAGCCTGACAATGGAGAACAGGGCCTCGAAATCGCAGACAACCTCATTCGCTCAGGTGCCATCGATTTGATTGTGATTGACTCGGTGGCTGCCCTGACGCCACGCGCAGAAATTGAAGGCGAAATGTCCGACAGCTCTGTGGGGCTCCAGGCGCGACTGATGTCCAAGGCCCTGCGCAAACTCACCGGAACCATCAGCAAAACGGGCTGCTGCTGCATCTTCATCAACCAGCTTCGCGAGAAAATTGGGGTGATGTTTGGCAACCCTGAAACCACCACCGGTGGCAACGCACTGAAATTCTATTCGTCGATGCGTCTTGACATCCGTCGTTCCACACAAATCAAGGATGGCGAAAACATCAGCGGCAACCGGACCAAGGTGAAAATTGTCAAGAACAAGGTCGCACCTCCGTTCCGACGCGCCGAATTCGACATCATGTATGGAGAGGGCATTTCGAAAACGGGAGAAGTCATCGACCTCGGGGTGGATCACGGGGTGATCAAAAAGAGCGGATCATGGTTCTCGTACGGGGATACCAAACTGGGACAAGGCCGAGACGCAGTGAAATCCTTGCTCGAAGACAATCCTGAACTCATGGCCGAGTTGGAGCACAAAATCAAGGACGTCATCCAACCCACAACCGCATCCAAAGAAACCACTGCAGAGGAGCCAGAATTTGCATGAAGCAGGTGAAGTCGTTGGCTTGGAGTCATCGCATTCAAAGCGGGGGGACCTTGGGTCTCCTCGCTTTGGCCTTGTGGGGTTGCCAACCTGAGAACACCCCTGCCGAGCGAGAACATGTGACGGCGGATGTGGCAGACAGCACGTCGCATTTTGAGTCCCTCATCTTGGGCAACCCCCAGGCACCGCAGCCCTTCGTTGAACGTGCGACTTGGCACATCCGGCAAGGTCGAATCACGGAAGGCCTTCGAGATCTCGACTTGGCGATTGAAGCAGACTCTACCTGCGGTGACGCGTGGTCCACAAAAGCGGATATTCTCTACCTCACCCAGGCCTTCGAGCCATGCATCGAGCATCTCGACGTGTGCCTGAAGTTGGCTCCTGACCACACCCCTTGCATGCTGAGGCGGGCCGAGATGCACATCCATCTTCGACAATACGCTGAAGCATTCGACCAACTCAACAACGCACTCAGGCAGAACCCCCTGTTGCACGAAGCCTACTGGATGAAGGGCATCATCTACCGAGAACAGGGAAATGCTGACAATGCCAAGAGTTCCTTCCAAACCGCGGTGGAGGTCAATCCGAACTTCTTCGATGGATGGATCGCTCTGGGGTTGGCATACGCGGCAGAATCAGACACCCTGGCTGTGGCATACTATTCGACAGCCATCGAGCTCAAACCACGAAGTGTCGAAGCCCGATACAACCTCGCGTATTTCCTTCAAGAGTTCACACCCACACGAGACGATTATTTGAATCGAGCCATGGCACTGTACAAGGACATCCGGGAAATTGACCCTGAAAATGCCACTGCTCCCTTCAATCAAGGCTACATCCAACTTGAGTATCTCGCCAATTACGACAGTGCCTTGGTGTACTTCACACAAGCCATCGAGGCCCTGCCATACTACCACCAGGCCTTCTTCAACCGCGGCCTGGCTTGGGAAAGCTTGAACCAGCGCAACGAAGCGGAATTGGACTACCGAGAAGCGTTGAGAATTCAACCGGATTACACCCCAGCTGCCTTGGCCCTTGAACGCGTATTGCGCGGTGGGTGAACGCGCCTTGTGCCTCCGAACATTTGTTGCAAATGAAGAAGGGCGACCCGATGGCCGCCCTTCCCTTCAACCCACCACGGTTGAGTAAAATTCTTATTTGATTTTGTCCACCACGGCCTTGAAGGCCTCGGGATGGTTCATGGCGAGGTCAGCGAGGACCTTGCGGTTGAGTTCGATGCCCGACTTGGACAACTTCCCCATGAAGGCACTGTACGACAGGCCGTGCAAACGTGCCCCCGCGTTGATGCGCTGAATCCACAGGCTGCGGAACTGGCGCTTGCGGAGCTTTCGCCCGACATAGGCGTACTGGAGACCTTTCTCGACGGCGTTTTTGGCAACCGTCCAAACATTTTTGCGGGCACCATAGTACCCTTTGGCCATTTTCAGGACCTTCTTGCGGCGTGCGCGTGACGCCACTGCATTTTTTGATCTTGGCATTTCTGTGTTCTTTTTGGTGGTTGGCGGTCAGCGGATGCTCACACTTGAAAAGCCAAACACCGGGTGAAACAAACCAGCGTTGCTCTCCCGCCTGAATCAGACGAGAAGTTGACGCTTGATGTTGGCCTCGTCAGACTTGTGGACTGTCGTGGCGTGGGTCAGGTTGCGCTTCTGCTTCGTACCCTTCTTGGTCAAGATGTGACTCTTGAAGGCGTGCTTGCGCTTGATTTTGCCAGTTCCCGTCAGCTTGAAACGCTTCTTGGCGCTGGATTTGGTTTTCATCTTCGGCATGGCCTCGGATCTTTAATGGTGGGTTATTTCTTCTTCGGGTTGAACATCACAGTCATCCGCTTTCCTTCCAACTTGGGCATTTGTTCCAAGATGCCGACGTCTTCCAATTCCTGGGCAAACTTCAGCAGGAGGATTTCACCACGTTCTTTGAACACAATGGTTCGACCGCGGAAAAACACATAGGCCTTCACCTTTGAACCCTCTTCGAGGAACTTCCGAGCATGCTTGAGCTTGAATTGGAAGTCATGTTCATCGGTGTTGGGACCAAAACGGATTTCCTTCACCGAAACCTTGGCCTGGTTGGCCTTGATTTCTTTCTGTTTCTTCTTCTGCGCATAGAGGAATTTCCGGTAATCGACGATTCGGCACACGGGTGGATCAGCTTTGGGGCTGATCTCCACAAGGTCGAGCTCCAATTCACGCGCCATGGCCAAAGCCTCTGAGGTCTTGACAATGACTGGCTCCACGTTGTCTCCCACGAGACGAACGGAACCTACCGTGATTTTTTCATTGATCCGATGGGGATCCTCCTGGATGACCCTGCCGCGAAAGCCGGTCCTTCTTCTGCGTATTGCGATGACTGTTGTTGTTTCGTTGAACTCAAATCTCTGTACTCAGCATCTCGGCCACTTCACGCTTGACACGATCGGCAAATGCTTCAATGCTTTCACTCCCCAGGTCCCCCTCTCCTTGCTTGCGCACGGAGACAGTTCCCTCGGCAGCCTCGTTTTCCCCAACAATCAGCATGTAAGGCACTTTGTCAAGCTCCGCTTCGCGGATTTTCTTGCCCACCTTTTCCGAGCGTGAGTCTACGAGGGCGCGAATATCGCTATTTTCCAGCACTTTTGAAAGCTTTTCAGCGTAATCGTTGAATCGATCGCTGATCGGCAAAATGCGCGCTTGTTCCGGAGTAAGCCACAAGGGGAATTTCCCAGCACAATGCTCAATCAAAATGGCAACAAAACGCTCCATTGATCCAAAGGGAGCCCTGTGGATCATGACGGGACGGTGCTTGCTATTGTCTGCCCCGACGTACTCCAATTCAAATCGTTCGGGGAGGTTGTAGTCAATCTGGACCGTGCCGAGCTGCCAACGCCGCCCAATGGCATCGCGCACCATGAAATCGAGCTTGGGCCCATAAAAAGCCGCCTCGCCCAATTCAACCACTGTCTCCAACCCCTTCTCCTCAGCCACTTCCTGGATGGCCTGCTCAGCCTTGTCCCAGTTGTCCTGTGATCCGATGTATTTGTCAGGATTGTTCGGGTCACGCAAGCTGACTTGTGCCACGAAATGTTGGAAGTCCAACGTCTTGAAGATGTAGAGCACCAAGTCAATCACCTTGCCGACCTCTTCTTTGACCTGTTCTTGGGTGCAAAAAATGTGGGCATCGTCTTGGGTGAACCCCCTGACGCGGGTCAAACCGTGCAACTCCCCACTTTGCTCATAGCGATACACCGTGCCAAATTCCGCCAAGCGCACAGGCAAATCCCGGTAAGACCTGGGGCGAGCCTTGAAAATCTCGCAATGATGCGGGCAATTCATTGGCTTGAGCAAGTATTCCTCACCCTCTGCTGGGGTACGAATGGGCTGAAAGCTGTCCTCGCCATACTTGGCGTAGTGACCCGAGGTGACGTAGAGCTCCTTGTTGCCAATGTGCGGTGTGATCACCGGGACGTATCCGGACTTTCGCTGTGCCTCTTTCAAAAAAGACTCCAAGCGCATCCGAAGGTCCGCCCCCTTGGGGAGCCAGAGGGGCAAACCTTGACCAACCTTGTCAGAGAAGTGGAACAAATCCAGCTCCTTGCCCAACTTTCGATGGTCCCTTGCCTTGGCCTGTTCGACCAATTCGAGATAGGCATCAAGCTCCGCCTTTTTGGGAAATGTGATGCCATAGACCCGCGTGAGCTGCTTCTTCGTTTCATCACCCTTCCAATACGCACCTGCGATGGCCGTGATTTTGGCCGCCTTGACAAAACCCGTGTGAGGCATGTGGGGTCCCCTGCATAGGTCGGTGAACCCTCCTTGGGTGTAGAACGAAATGGTGCCATCTTCCAATCCAGCCAACAAATCCAATTTGTATTCGTCTCCTTTGGCCTGGAAATACGCAATGGCTTCATCCTTGGAAAGTTCGCGACGAACGAAAGGCGCCTTGGTTTTGGCCAGTTCAAGCATCTTCTGCTCCACGGCAGGTATGTCCTTGTCCGTGAAATTGTGGCCCCCAAAGTCCACGTCGTAGTAAAACCCATGTTCCACTGGAGGGCCGACCCAAAATTTGACGCCAGGATACAGGGCTTCCAGCGCCTCGGCCAAGAGGTGGGCCGAACTGTGCCACATGGTCGACTTCCCCTCGTCGTCGTTCCAAGTCAACAACTTCAGGGAAGAAGATTCATGGATGGGCCGTTGAGGATCCCACACCACACCGTTCACCTCGGCAGCAAGCACATTTCTGGCCAAACCTTCACTGATGGAAGTGGCTATGTCCAGCGACGTCGTGCCTGGCTCAACTTCTTTGACAGTTCCGTCGGGAAGGGTAATCGCGATCATGGGGTGGGCTTGAGGCCCCCAAAGATAAGCCTACGAGGCCACCAATGTGGCCTCCGATGTGGACTTACTCCTCCCAGGATTCGTCGTTCTCCTCCAACCCCAAATCATCCCCATCAATGGTGAATTCTTCGCCTGTCTCCTCTTCCAGCATTCGAATCATGCCCACATCCATGCGGAAAAGGTAGACGGTGTCATCCGTATGGACTTCCAAGCAAGACAAGTAATTGCCGTCTGGCATGCGAAGCGACTTGATATCGTCTTGGCCAATTCCTTGGGGAAAAGCTGATTCAATGAGGGCGATGTGACGGGCCTCAATGTTGGAGTAATTTTTGATGACGCGTTTCATGACAAAGTGGACATTGAGTTACCAATCCAAAAGCCAACCGAAGACCAAAGGAGCAACAATTGTGGCATCACTTTCGATCACATACTTGGGAGTTTGTACACCGAGTTTTCCCCAAGTAATCTTTTCATTGGGCACGGCACCGCTGTAGGAACCATAGCTTGTTGTGCTGTCCGAAATTTGGCAAAAGTACGCCCACAGGGGCACTTCTTCCCTTCCGAGATCCTGATGCAACATCGGCACAACGCAAATGGGAAAGTCTCCCGCAATGCCTCCACCAATTTGGAAAAACCCGATGGTTGATTCCGCGCTTGTGCGTGTGTACCAATCCGCAAGCCACATCATGTATTCAATGCCACTCTTGGTCGTTTGGGGCACACAATCTTGGACCAAACAATGGGCCGCAAAGATGTTGCCCAACGTGCTGTCCTCCCAACCGGGAACAACCATGGGAAGATTTTTCTCAGCCGCGGCGACCATCCAGCTGTCCTTGGGGTCAATCTCGTAGTACCTCTCCAAAGCGCCGCTTCGGATGGCTTGATAAAACCATTCATGCGGAAAATGGCGTGACCCTTTGGCTTCAGCATCCTTCCACAAATCCACCATCACATGTTCCAAACGACGAAAGGCCTCCTCTTCCGGGATGCAGGTATCCGTGACGCGGTTCATGCCCTTGTCGAGCAACGCCTGCTCATCTTCCGGCGTCAAGTCGCGATAATGCGGGACCCGTGCATAGTGGGTATGGGCCACGAGGTTCATGACATCCTCTTCCAAATTGGCTCCAGTGCATGAAATGATGTGAACCTTGTCTTGACGAATCATTTCGGCCAAACTCTTCCCCAACTCCGCTGTACTCATCGCTCCTGCCAGCGTCACCATCATCTTGCCACCCGACGTCAAATGCGCCTCGTATCCGCGGGCCGCATCCTCGACAACCGCCGCGTTGAAGTGATTGTAATGTCGCGCCATGAAGGGGCGCAGGAATCCTTGCTTGTTCATGAGATCGGGTCGGGTTGAAGTGCGTAAGTCAACATTTTGTAGGTCAACTTGGCGGCCAAAAAGTCGCTCGGAGCACTGTGTTCGTTGGCCGCAAGCTCCACGACATCCATGCCCACCACGTGTCCATGGCGACAGGCAAGACGCACCAAGCGCGTCACTTGGTGCCATGTCAGCCCCCCTGGTTCCGGCGTTCCTGTATGGGGAACAAAGGCTGGATCAAAGGCATCGAGGTCGATGGTGATGTACAGGGGGACGCCACGGGATCCGAGTTCGGCCAAAGCCTCTGCCATCCATTCGTCATCCGGCATTGCATGGCAGTCATCACCCGTGAAGAGCTTGCCCTCTTGCACGTGCTCTCGCTCGGATGCGTCCATGCTCCGAATGCCGACCTGCACCAACGTGGTGTGCTTGGATGCCCAGTGCACAGCACATGCATGGTTGCACGCAGAACCATGGTACGTCGGGCGAAGGTCCGCGTGCGCATCAAGATGCAACACGGCCAAATCGGGATGCTTTGCGGCACATGCTTGGATGGCACCAATGCTCACACTGTGCTCACCTCCCAACACAAATGGAATTTTCCCCAGGGCCAAAACCTCCGCGACGCGCTCTTTGACCGCAGCCACCATGGATTCGGGCGAAGCATCTTCAAGGATGTCTTCCGACACCCACACACCCTCACGGTGGACTTCCGTCCCCGTTTCGATGTCATAGACTTCCATGTTGTCGGTGGCATCCAAAAGAGCGGCGGGTCCGCTGTCAGCACCCTTGCCCCATGTGCTTGTGCCGTCGTAAGGAACTGGCAGCATCACAACCTTGGCGTCGGCCAAGGTCACTTTGGCCTCGGGTAGGTCCGAATAGACCCTTGCCCCAAAGGAATTCAAATCAAGATTCGACATGTTCTTCTCGTTGAAGCCGGATGGCTGCAGATTCATGACTGGTGTTGGCATTGTATCCCAGAAGGCCCAGTACCTGTTTGGAGGGTTGGGCCTCACAGAACTCTCGGCATGCGAAAGTCCCATCGTCGGCATCCTCAATCAAGATGTGTCGCAATCCCGGGATCAAACAATGGTGAACTCCCCCATGGCCGCCAATGTTGTCTTGGTACGCGCCTGTGTGAAAAAACCCGAGATACAGTGGCTGCTCAGGCTTGAACGTGGGCAGGTAAATGGCGTTGATGTGCTGCTCGGAGTTGTAGTAGTCGTCGCTATCACAAGTCAGACCTCCCAAAAACACCCGTTCATAGGAGTCCATCCATCGGTTCAACGGAAGCATCAGAAAGCGATGATTCACCGCCCATGAATCTGGCAAGGTGGTCATGAAAGAAGAATCAATCATGTTCCAACGCTCGCGGTCGTTTTGGCGTTTTTGGTGCAACACTTGAAACAGGGTTGCTCCCGCCTCTCCCACGGTGAACGAACCAAACTCGGTGTAGATATCCGGATGCGGAACTTTGGCGTCGTCACACTTCATGGCCACCTGTTCCAGAATGGCCTCGAACATGTAGGCGTAATCGTACTCAAAAGCCAAGCTGTTCTTCGTGGGCAACCCTCCGCCGATATTCAATGCCGTGAGGGTGGGACAAATCTTGCGCAACTTGACGTACAAATCGAGCGCCTTGTTCAATTCATTCCAATAGTACGCCGTATCTCGGATGCCCGTGTTCACAAAGAAATGGAGCATTCGGAGCGTCAAATGAGGGTGGTCCTTGATGGCATCCTGATACAAGGGCAAAATGCGATGGTAGCCCAAGCCCAAACGCGACGTGTAGAACGCAAATTTGGGCTCCTCCTCCGTGGCAATGCGAATTCCTACGTCCATCGACTGGGTCGCCCTTGCACTCAATTTCTGCCATTCATCGAGGTTGTCGATGATTGGCGTGAGTCCGCTGATGCCCTCCTCCCTGAGTTCCAGAATTCGCTGCAGATAATTCTCAGGCTTGAAGCCATTGCAGATCACTCTTGCATCCCGCTTCATGTCTCCTTGGTCAACAAGGTGCCGCACAATGTCCAAATCGTAGGCTGAGGAGGTCTCAATCAGCGCCCCATGCTTCAACACTTCTGACGTGATGTGGTGAAAGTGGCTGCTTTTGGTCACATAGCAGTAATTGTATCGCCCTCGAAACTGGGTCTTCTCGGCAGCTTCATGAAACCAACGCTTGGCGCGGGCAATGTTTTTCCCCACAATGGGCAAGTATGTGATGCGTAGTGGTGTACCAAACTCCTCCACCAACTTCATCATCGGGATGCCGTGAAACGCCAAAGACCCTTCGTTCAATTGAAACTCATCTTGAGGCCACTCGAAGCTTTGGTCAATCAGGTCAAAATATTTAGTTTTCAAACTTTTAAGCTCTATCAGTTCAACAAAAAATTCAACGAAAACACAGGAGTTCCCTGCGGACGAAGAATCCCATTGAACTCAGAGCCTGCGCGCAAAAGCCCGACGATGGTCGCGGGTGCGGAGCGCTCCGAAGCGCTCCGAGGCGGCATGAAGGATGTCGAGTGCGCGTGACATAGAGTAACCTCCCAACCTGCTCGTTGGGCAGGGCAAACATGGGAACAGAATGACCAACCACAACACGTCAAAGATGTTTTTTTCGAAAAAAAGTTGACCTCACAATGCGAGGGGTGGAAACGACTAAACGTCCATCCGCTTGACGTGCCATGTGACCACGGCACGTGCCACGGTTTGGCCTTTGACATCGGATACCTCAGAGACCATGTCAAACTGGGCCTTCCCCTCCGTGTCGAGACTGCGCATCATGCCCTGTTTCACGTCGCCCGGAAAGGTGGCCGTCGCCTGGCAGTCCGTCTCACCCCTTCGCACGTATGAAACGTGCAAATCCGACATGATCAAGCGGAACCCTCCCACGCCCAAGGTCGCCAAGACGCACATGCCCGCGGCGTATTCAGAGGCCGTTGCAATGGCACACGCGTGCATTGTGCCCAGGTGATTTTTGTTGCGCCTGCGGAACGGCAAGAAAATGGTGCAGCTTTGATCGGAGAGCGTTTCAACGCGAAGGCGGTGTGGCCGATTGAACGGGATGACTTCTTGAAGCAGCCGGCTGATCCATGTCACCTGGCCGCGTTTGGCAGCTTCAATTTGCCTGTTGAGCAAACGGATTGAGGCACTTGTGGGCTTCATGGTTGAAAAGGTTGGGCTCGCTGCAAAACTGCACACCCACGTTGGACGAAAGCGGGCATTCAGACTTCGGCCCAATCCTCCGCCCGAAGCGTTTGATGCGACGGTTCAGACACATCCCCGCTCGTCCCGTGGTGAAGGGTCGCATGGTGAGGGGTCGCATGCTTTGCGGCTGCTGCCTGGGGTGCCGCATCTTGTGCCTTGATCTTCCCACCCACGCTCCATGACAATTGATCCAAGGATGCCGTCGCCGTTCCTTCCGGCAGTGCGGAATCACGCCATGCTTGCGATTTGGCATGACGCTCCAAAATGGAAGCGATGTCCGGGCGGAAGTAGTTGGGACCTTTGAGGATTTTGCCGTCCTCTCGTAAAATCGGATGACCGTCTTGACCCAGTTTGGACATGTTGCTCGCTTGAATTTCTTCAAACACCTTCACAATGACGTCCTGCATGCCGTGGCGAAGCATGGTGCCCGCAAGGATGTACAGCTGATCTCCCAGAGCATCCGCAACCTCGACCACGTTGCCAGCCTTCGCGGCGTCGAGGTATTCGTCATTCTCCTCCGCCATGAGGCAGTACCGCAGGTCCACTTCTGCAGGAGACAATTGGGCGTGAGGTTGGGCGGCGTTGGGCGTGCCAAACGCATCGTGAAAGGCCGCCACTTGGGAGAGGATGTCAGTGAAACGCATGAACCGGCAAATTGTGGCCCAACTCCCTGTCCTGCCAAACCCCCAACCCAAACGTTTCCCACCAGCTATTCACACAATTTTGAGAACCGCGTAGGGAGGGGTCGCTGGACGACCAATATCTTCGCACGTCATGGACGAATTGCAATCCTCAAAACTCGAAACTGCTGGACGGGAACGTTGGGAAGGAACGGACCTTTCGACCGAGTCCGCAGTTCACGCCGCGCCTTCCGATGCATCGGGGGCGACAGACATTCAATCCCTCCATGCCAAGATTGCGCAGAAAAGCCAATTTGTGGATCTCATTCGCGCGGAATTGGCGCGCACCATTGTGGGCCAAACCGACATGGTGGACAAGCTGCTCATTGGCTTGCTCGCCAACGGCCACGTGCTCTTGGAAGGCGTTCCGGGTTTGGCCAAAACCCTGGCCATTCGCAGCCTGAGCGACGCGGTGGCTGGCGAATTCAGCCGCGTCCAGTTCACCCCAGACCTCCTTCCTGCGGACGTCGTCGGAACGCTGATTTACAACCAAAAGCAGGAACAATTCTCTGTCAAGAAAGGCCCTGTGTTTGCCAACTTCGTGCTGGCCGATGAAATCAACCGTGCTCCTGCCAAGGTTCAAAGCGCCCTGCTCGAAGCCATGCAGGAGCGCCAGGTCACCATCGGAGGCGAAAGCCATGCCCTGCCTGAACCATTTTTGGTCTTGGCAACGCAGAACCCCGTTGAACAGGAAGGAACCTATCCCCTGCCCGAAGCTCAGGTGGACCGTTTTCTGCTCAAAGTTGTCATTGGCTACCCCTCCAAGGCGGATGAGCAGGCCATTGTGCGAGCCAACCTTCAAGAAGGGGGGCTCCCAAAACCCAAGCAGGTTGTCAGCCAGCAAGACATCGTGGAAGCGCGCAAGCTCGTTCGGTCCATTTACATGGATGAAAAGATTGAGCGGTACATCGTCGACTTGGTGTTTGCCACGCGAAATCCAGAAGATTGCGGACTTGGACATCTCAAAAACCTCATTTCATTCGGGGCATCCCCTCGGGCAAGCATCGGATTGGGCATTGCCTCCAAGGCACAGGCCTTTTTGAAGCACCGTGGATTTGTCACCCCAGAAGATGTCAGGGCCGTGGCCATGGACGTGATGCGGCACCGCATCGGAACCACCTTTGAAGCGGAAGCTGAAAACATCACTGCCGCCCAAATTCTCACCGAATTGATGGATCACGTCGAAGTGCCCTGACAGGTCATGGACGCTGCTGAGTTGCTGAAAAGAGTGCGCAGGGTGGAAATCACCTCCCGGGGCTTGAGCGATCGCATTTTTGCTGGTGAATACCACAGTGCCTTCAAGGGACGAGGCATGGCATTCAGTGAAAACAGAGAGTACCAAGCCGGCGATGAGGTCCGAACCATCGATTGGAACGTCACGGCACGAACGGGGACGCCTCACGTGAAGGTTTTTGAAGAAGAGCGAGAATTGACGGTGTTTCTCCTGATTGACATCAGCGCTTCCATCCAAGGTGGCACCCAGGAGCGCACCATGATGGACCTGGCCACAGAGGTTGCCGCAGTCCTGTCATTCAGTGCCATGGGAAACAACGACAAGGTGGGAGCCATCTTGTTTACCGACAGGATTGAGAAATTCATCCCCCCTGCCAAAGGCAAGTCTCACACGTTGCGAATCGTTCGAGACATGCTGGATTGCAAGCCGGAAGGCAGGGGAAGTGACTTGGGCAAGGCCTTGGGGCATTTTACATCCGCCCTTCGCAAGCGCACCGTGGCTTTTGTCTTGTCTGATTTCAAGCATGTGGATTCGGCTGGCGAACTTGAGGTGCTGCTCAAACGGACGCGTCGGAAACACGATTTGGTCGCCCTTCACATGGTGGACCCTCTGGATGTAAACCTGCCTCGCTTGGGATGGATTCGATGGAAGGAACCCGAATCTGGCCAAACGCGATGGCTCAGAACCGGATCATCCAAGGTCCGTCAAGCCTGGCGTGCACGGGGTGAATCACACCGTCAATCCGTGGCCCGTATGATGGGGCGTGCCGGCATAGACCACGTCGCGATTTCCACCACCGGATCCTTTGTTCAACCCCTCTTGAGGCTTTTTCATGAACGGGGTTAACCGAACAACCCAACGAAGCATCGCACGTGCTGGCATGGTGGCCTTGTGGTTGGGTGGATTCATCTCCATGCATGGCCAAATCGAACTGTCCATGGACAAGTCGACCTTGCAATGGGGTGAACGTGCGACCTTGTGCGCGACGTGGACGACCGATGTCGGCGCACTTGGACTGGATTCAATCTGGTGGCCTGCCTGGCAAGACACCACCTCGGGAGGCTTGGAAATCCTGCAGGACATGCCCCCTGACACCCTCCCGGCACCCTTGGATGAACACGGCGACATCCTTCTCCAAAAATGCTGGGTGGTCACAAGTTGGGACTCTGGATTTGTGGTGGTCCCTCCCCTGGTTGTGGACGACCTCACTTCCAATGCGCTCATGGTCGAGGTTGTCACTCCTTCCTTGCCCGATGACGCCTCTCCCGCTCCACCCATGGACATTGTGGCCTTTGAAAAGACACTTTGGGACCGGCTTCGTGTCGTCATGCCTTGGCTTTTGGCCTTGTCAGGCCTGGTCCTGTTGGGTTGGCTGGTGCAGAAACTTCGTCGCACGAAACGCGGTGTGGCGCGCGACGACGTACCACCGACTCCACCGCGCCTTCCCCATGAAATTGCCCTTGAGATTCTCACCACACTGCTCAGGGAACAGGGATGGTTGAAGGGTCGTGCCAAAGATGTTCACGTCGAGGCAGGCCTTGCCGTGAGGCATTACTTGGAAGGGAGGTTTGGCATGCCTGCAGCTGAAAAAACCACAGGTGAGGTGCGTGCCATGATGCAGGGCTCCGACGTGCCCACGGCATGGCAAACCCGGCTGATCGACATCATGGAAACCGCCGACCAGGTCAAATTTGCCAAGGCCGAATTGCCAGCCCTGACCCATGAAAGCCTGCTGAAAGCATACATTTCCTTTGTTGAATCCACAACTTCCGAAACGCCATGAATCGTTGGATGAGACGGCTCGGGAAGGCGGCCATTCACGGGCTGATTGGCGGTGCGGTGGCAACAGTGGCCGTCATGGCTTTGGGCGATGCCGAGTGGAGTTCGCCTTGGGGTTGGTTGGGCGTGACGTTGGGGGTCGTGCATCTTTGTATTGTGGCGAGCGAATGCTCCGCGTACGCGCCCATTCCCTTGCAATGGGGCGCACCTCGTCTTGACGGACATCACGACCATACCCGTTCCAGGTGGGATTGGGTCATGGACATCCCTTCTTGGCTCCGAACCCTGGCCCTCAGCGCATTGACCGTGGCACTGTTCCGGCCCCAAACTGCCTCGACGGTTGAAAACATGACCCGAGAAGGCATTGATTTGATCATGACAATGGACCTCAGCGCTTCCATGCTGAGCAAAGACTTCAAACCCAACCGACTCGAAAGTGCCAAAGAGGTGGCCACGGAGTTTGTGGACAACCGTCCGTTTGACCGAATTGGTGTGGTGGCCTACGAAGGTGAAGCATTCACTCAGGTGCCGCTGACCACCGACCATGTGGTGGTGAAAAATGGGCTTTCCAACCTCAACACAGGCATGCTTCAAGGGGGAACAGCCATTGGCAGTGGGTTGGCCGTTGCTGTCAACCGGCTGCGAGAGTCGGATGGGATTTCCAAGGTGATTGTTCTGTTGACCGATGGTGAAAACAACGCAGGCCAAATCGAACCACTCGACGCAGCGCAATTGGCCCAACTCAACAACATTCGGGTTTACACCATTGGCGTGGGAAGCATTGGCAAGGCCAAGAGTCCCGTGGCCATCCTGCCCAACGGATCCTACAAATACGATTGGGTGGACGTGCGCATTGATGAGGATGTCTTGAAGGGCATTGCGGAACGAACAGGGGGGCGGTATTTCCGAGCCACGTCTGAAGACAAACTCAAGGAAATTTACCGAGAAATTGACATGCTTGAACGGACCAAATTCAATGTGCTCCGGTATCAACGAAAGACGGAGGCATCGGCCCCGTGGATCCTGATGGCAGTCTTGGCTTTGGGTCTGGAATTTGTGTTGCGAACCACGGTACTTCAAACCCTCGACGCATGAACCGATCCATCCGCCCCGTCGTGGTGACCTTGCTGTTCGCCGAGTTGATGTTCTGGGTGTTCGCTGTGGGAGGCTGGTCTTTGGCCGTTTCCATGGTGCCCAGTTTGACCTTGCATCGCTGGGAGATGTGGCCCTTGCTTTTGGCAACTGGGTTGCCTACCCTCGGCATGGTGACCTTTTTGAGATGGCGACACCGGGCCATTGCGCAACTCGCCGACAACGAGCGCTTGCCCTCTGTGTTTTCTGCGTATCGTTTGTTCCGACCTGCCTGGCGGTTCTTGCTCTGGCGATGGGCCCTCGGCGCAGCGGTCATCGGTTGGTTGGATCCCAAAATGGGCAGCCGTCTTCAGGATGTTGAGTCTGAAGGTGTGGATGTGATGGTGGCTCTCGATGTGAGCAACAGCATGCTGGCCGAAGATGTGGGCATGCCGCGACTTGACTTGGCCAAACGCGGCATCGAACGCCTCATTTCCGCCTCCACGGGAGACCGCATTGGTTTGGTAGTCTTTGCAGGCAGTGCCTATGTTCAATGCCCCCTCACGACAGATGTGGAGGCTCTCAAACTCTTCCTAGGAACAGTCAACACCAACATGGTTCCCACCCAAGGCACTGCCGTTGGGACCGCCATTGATTTGTGCATGGCGAGCTTTGATGAACACAGCGAGGCATCCAAAATGATTGTGGTACTCACCGATGGAGAAAACCACGAGGACGACGTGGTGGCGGCTGCCAGCCAAGCCAAAGACAAGGGGGCGAGCATTCACTTTTGGGGAATCGGAAGCCCGGAGGGATCCCCCATTCCCACGCTGGATCGTCGGGGCAGACCCATGGGGTTTCGAAATGACAACGATGGAAACCCCGTGGTATCCCGTTTGGACGAAGCCACCCTGCTCCAAGCCACACAGGCCGGAGGCGGCACGTATGTTCGTGCGACACGTGGATTTGTAGACCTCTCCCCTTTTCTTCAATTCAAAGAGGAAAGCCAACAAGCAGCGATTACCACCGTGAGTTACGTGGATTACGAGCACCACCTCATGCCTTGGCTGATTGCATGCACGATGTTGCTCCTGTTGGAAACCATCATCCCCAAAGGACGTTTGCTCGGACGCCGGGTGGGATTCACCGTGTTCTTTGGGCTGTTGTGGTTGCCCATGCAAGCCCAAACCGACGCCCGAACTTCCTTGATCGAAGGAACCCAGGCTTTTAGGGAAGGCGATTTCCAGCGGGCCGGCGAGGCGTTTGGCCAAGCCATTCCAGACGACCCCCTGATGCGTGCCCAGGCGGCCTACAACGAAGGCTCTTCCCTGCTGATGAATCAGCAGCCAGAAGACGCGCGTGCCGCGCTGGAAGAAGCGCTTTCGCTCACCAATGACCCCGCCCTTCAAGCACAAATCCACCACAACGCAGCGGTGAATGCCTTGCTGGCACAAGAACCCCAACGGGCCATGGATCATGCGAAGGCAAGCCTGCGGCTCGACCCCAACAATGACGGGGCAAGACACAATTTGGCCTTGGCTCAACGCATGCTTCAGCAGCAGCAGCAGCAACAGGACCAGGACCAGAACCAGAATCAGGAGCAGAACCAGGACCAGAACCAGAATCAGGACCAGAACCAGAATCAGGAGCAGAACCAGGACCAGAACCAGAATCAGGAGCAGGACCAGAAACAGGACCAAGGCCAGAATCAGGAGCAGGACCCGCAAGCTGGCGATTCACCGCAAGGAGATTCGGACCAGGATTCACAAGGATCGGAAGACAGTTCCGACCCTGGAAACGAAGAACGCCCGGAGGAATCTACAGGTGGCGAACCGCAGAATGACCCTGCCTCTGATGGCACGCCGCGTGAAGGTCAAATCAGCCGGGCGGACATGGAGCGCATCTTGGAAAGTTTGGAGCGACAGGAAGCTGAAGTTCAAGCGAAATTGCAGGCTGCCAAGGCCCAACAAGGCAAAGCCAAACGGATAGAAAAAGACTGGTGACATGAACATTGGACTTGAAAGGATCACGTGGCCCAACACTGCTCAGAGGATGATGTTGCTCTGCACCTTGGCTTGGTTCGGCTTGTCACCCAACTTGCACGTGTTGGGACAGAACAGTGCGGCTGTCGAATTGACGGTGAGTCGGACGGAAATGGCAGTGGGGCAGTCGGTGAAGGTGAGTTTGACATTTGTGAATTGCAAGCCCACCCAACTTGTACCTCCCGAGGTGGATGGATTGGAGTTTCGAATGGGGCCGAGTACGTCAACCAGCACCCAATGGATCAATGGGGTGACCACGTCTGAACAGCGATTCACCTACGATTACATCGCTCGCAAAGAAGGTGAAATCAAGATTCCCG
>JBEARC010000106.1:0-11005 GCA_041163465.1 Bacteroidota bacterium | reverse complement strand
AGATGAGTGATCCATAGGGGATGTCTGTCAAACAAGTAGAAGGACTACAAGTCAATTTTGGTCTGCGAAGGTGTGCCACAAAGTGTGCCAGTGGGGACCGAATATGCCGGTTTTGGGCGCTATTCCGCTCCTTATTCTGGCAATTCCAAATCATTCGCGCCGAGGAAGTTCAGGACTTAGATTGAGGTTGGCTGAGGAGAAGGCGCTGAGCGACAGGCTTTGTTGGCGCACTTCTTGGAAGGATGCAAACAAACCACCTATCTTTGCCGTCCGTTTCAGCAGCGGCTGAAGGAACGCGGAACATTCAATGGGGGTATAGCTCAGCTGGCTAGAGCGCTTGCATGGCATGCAAGAGGTCCGGGGTTCGAATCCCCGTATCTCCACCAACAGCCCGCTACGGGATTCGATTTTTGGCTCCGTAGTACAATGGATAGTGCGTGGGTTTCCGGTACCCAAAATCTAGGTTCGATTCCTAGCGGAGCTACAAGTCAACAGCCCTGATTCGCCAGAGTCAGGGTTTTTTTTGCCCGAAAAAATTGGAGGAAGGCAACCTTGCTTTGCAAGGAATCTCGATCGGTCGACCGAAGGATATGCACGGGCGAGGGAGCGACGGTGGTGGCGGCGCTCCGACTTTCAAGCGCAGGAAACCCATCGCTTGGTTCCGCCTTCAGGAAATCAATTGTTGACGTCGTACTGGCCAGAGGCCGTTTCGTACTGTTCGAAGATTTGCATGTACTGGCCGCCCAGAATGGAGGTGGCAATGCCCGCGCTTTGGTTGAGAAGACCACCAGACACGCTGGCTCGGTCTCCAGAAGCCGTGTTGCTGTGCCCTCCTGAGATGCACGAGTGATTGCCCGTAGCGCGGTTGTCCATGCCGCCGAGGACTGCCGCATAGTTTCCGCTTGCCAAGCTGCTTTGTCCAGAAAGCAAGCAACCCCCTTTTGCGGACAAGGTGTTGTTGTATCCCCCAACCAATCCTCCGTTGGTCGTGTACGTGTGTCCGGGGCCTAGAATGACGTTGTGTGACCCTGTGCGGACTTCACCTGCGGCGAGGGATCCGTCGGGGAGATGATACCCGCCTTCGACTTCATTGTACCCCAAAATCAAATTGCCCACCCCATTTTGTACGCCATAGCTCACACCGCTTCCGTTGTTGATTTGAAGGTTGACTCCCGAAAGGACCATGGTTTGAGACGAACCCACGTAGTCAAAGTGGTTGGCCATGGGCAAGAGATTCAAAAGCGGATTGAGCAGCGCCAAGTCCTCCGATTGGCTGTTCAATTGAGATTGCAAATTGTCGATGGTTGCGGCTTGAGCCAACAGGGTTTGGGCCATGACGTTCAACACATTCTGAAGAGACATTTCGTCCATCTCACCGCCCTCGACAATGAAATCAACAGGATTGTTGAAATAAATCAAGAATGGCAACAAATCTGCGATGCCAATGGTGCCAGAGCCATCTTCGTCCGGGTTGTAGGGAAACACGACAGCATTTGGGTCGTCCACAAGTTGGGTAAGAATGTCGGGAGATTGCCCTTGGGTCACAGTGGACACGCCAAGGACGATCGACAATGCAACTGCACGAAGGAGAGGGGAATTGGACATGGTCTGAACGAATTGGGAGTAAAAAGATACTCAAAGGGCGTGTTATATGACATAATATGACACAAAAAAATGGGATGATGTGGATTTTCTGACCACATCATGCTTGGGTGATGAACGCAAGGCGGAAGAGCGCTGGATAGGATTTGAAGCGCACATCCCTCGTCGAAGTGCGCGGGGAGGAGTCACCCGAGGGAGGTGGGGAAATTGAAGTACCTTCCACGGGAATTCGACCCAATCGAGACGCAACTTTGCATCGGACATGGAATCCTACACACTGACATTTTGGTGGTTGTTCGTGTTGATGATGGCTGGAATTGCTGTTTGGTTTTTTCGTGCCATTCACCGGTATGGTCAGGTTTCGGGTGCGGACTGGAAGGCGCAGCTGGAGATTGTGGAGTACTTCTCACAGAGCGTGTTTCGACAAAATTCGCCCGAGGACATTTTGTGGGACATTGCCAAAAGTTGCATCGATCGGTTGGGACTCGAGGACTGCGTGATTTACCTCAAGGACCCCATGCGGGAGGTTTGGATTCAAAAGGCAGCATACGGCCCCAAAAACATCAACTACCGAGACATTCATGAGCCGATTGAGCTTCCCTTTGACAAGGGAATCGTAGGGAGGGTGGGGAGAACAGGGATTGCGGAAATTGTGAAGGACACCAGCGCTGATCCTGATTACGTGGTGGACGACGCGTTTAGGGGCAGTGAATTGGCGGTTCCCATTCTGTGCGACGGGGAGGTCATAGGAGTCATCGACAGTGAGCACACCTTGCCTGGTTTTTACCGGCCGTTTCACCTGCGGGTCCTGCAAAATGTTGCGAACATTTGTGGCCAAAAAATTGGCCGAAGCTTGGGCGAACAGCGGTTGGCCGAGTACGCGAAGTTCTTCGAATTCAATCCTCATCCCGTAGCGCGAATTCGAAGGGATCGGCGTGTGCTCCTGGCCAATTCGGCTGCGGAGTTGGCGTTTGGCCAAGAGGTTGTGGAAGGCCAATCCCTGTCCGAAAATCACCCTCTCTGGCGCGCTTTGCAAGAACGCAAGGGGCTGTTGGAAGTTGTCCAGCTGTCCTCTGGTAACCGAGTTTTTCAATTGACGGTGGTGGATGATTTGGCTCGCCCGTTCATTCACGTGTATGCCGTGGATGTCACCGAATTGGAGCATGCGCGCGGCCGGGCTTCGGAGGCAGAGCAGCACAAATCTGATTTTCTTTCCGTGATGAGCCATGAAATTCGCACGCCTTTGAATGCGATTCTCGGCTTGATCGAGCTGCTCATGCGGGGAGACGCCAACGAGGAGGTGCGCATGTCGCATTTGGCCTACATGGAGTTCGCGGGGCGTCATCTGCAAGGGTTGTTGACGGACGTGTTGGATTTGGAGCGTTTGGGTTCAGGAAGGGCACAACCTCATCTTGTGCGCTTCGAGGTCCGAGAATTGCTCAAACGTGTGATGAATGGGTTTGAAATCAGAGCAACGTCGACAGGGAATGCGTTGGAATTGCAGATCGACCCAAGTGTGCCTTCCCACCTTGTCGCGGACGTAGGGTGGGTCACCCAAATGCTGAACAACCTCATTGCCAATGCGCTCAAGTTCACAACGGAAGGTTCCGTGAGGTGTTTGGCCTCGATGGAGGGTACGGACTTGGTTTTGACGGTCTCGGACACGGGACGGGGGATTCCCCAAGAGGATCTCCAAAGAATTCTCGAACCCTTTGAACAGAGTCGACGCGAACAGATCAATGTGTTGAGCCAGGGGGTTGGGTTGGGTTTGGCGATCACCAAGCGACTCATCGAATTGCATGGGGGCACGTTGTCAATCCAGAGCGAATTGCATGTGGGGTCGTCGTTTGTAATTCGTCTACCCTTGCAATCAAGTCGTGATGTGAAGTCCTGGGTTCCTGAGGAATCGATCCAAGCGACAGCGGGTGCACCCATTCCCCATCAGCCCGTGCTCATTGTGGACGACAATGAATTGAATGTGCTCGTCGCCTCGCGCATGGTCGCCAACTGGGGATACCACGTCATCAGTAGATCCAACGCGGATGAGGCAGAAGCTGCCATGAGAGAGTCGATGCCCTTTGTGGTTCTGCTCGACATCCACATGCCCGGTCGAGATGGGTTCCAGGCGGCCAGAGAATGGAAAAGCGAGGAATCGCCGTTTGCGGGTGTTCCCATCGTTGGCTTGACCGCGGATGCCGAGTCGTTGACGCGTGAACGTGCGCTTGAAGCGGGCATGGTTGACGTGGTGGTCAAGCCATTCAATCCGCCCCACCTTCGGTCAGTGCTCGAACATTGGGCGGTCCATGCTACAGGATAGGAGGGTGGCATCAACGGGGCCGCCCAACCAATGATTGCCCCGCGACCTTCCATCGTTCCGTTTCTCCTTACCTTGAAGGTCATGAAGTGGTTGCAATCTTTTGCTGAATACCCTCGTGATTGCTCGTCCATCCGAGGCCGTCATGGTTCCATGATTTTGCGGGGATTTTCCCTCGTCCCCGTCTTGTGTTGGGTGGTATCGCCCATGTTTTCGCCCGTGTTTTCGCAACCGGAGGTTGGACCCTGCGCAGACGTCATGGGCGTGGATTTTGGGGATTGTGACATGGTCATGGGATACGCCCAAATCAACGGGGTGTGCACCCTGATCTCTGGATGCGGAACCACGGTCAATGGTGTCGATTACGGTCCCGCGTTTTTTGAGGATGAGCCCACCTGCACGATGTGCAATGAAGTACCCCCAGCGTGTGGCTTGCAATTGGTGGTGTCAACGATTGATGGCATGTGGTACACGTTTACGGCAGTGGATGTTCCGGAGGGTGTTACGTTGCAATGGTACATCGCTGATTTCTTGGCTCAAGAGGGAGGGGATGTCTTTGAAGCAGGATTCGATTTCTTCCCCGATTGGACTGTCTGCGTGCAGTACGAGAGCGATCCATGTGGCGGTTTGGTGCAACAATGCTATTCCAACTTGGAGGGCGTGGCAGCGTGCACGGACGTTGCAGGGGTGGATTTTGGCCTGTGCAGCATGCCCTTGGGCGTGGCCAAAGTCAATGGACTGTGCACCTTCGTCAGCGGCTGTGGAACGTATGTGGGCGGCGTCAATTATGGCGGTGCGTTCTTCGAGTCGATGGAGGATTGTGCATTGAGTTGCGCAGATGGCTGTGTCAGTGAAGATTTGCTCATCCTAGGCCAAACCATCGACTGTATCACCCTGCTCGACCCTGTGTGTGGCTGTGACGGTTTGACCTACGGCAACAGTTGCGAAGCAATGTATGGTGGAGGCGTGACGTCGTGGACTCCTGGTGAATGTCCGTCCGAGGTTTCAGGATGCACCTACGCGTGGGCATGCAATTTCAGCCCTGCAGCGACCTTGGATGATGGCTCTTGTTTGTTCCCCCCGCTTCAATGCGCGTCTGAAGGGGGAGGATGCATCTATGAGGAGGCCATGAATTACAACCCCTTGGCTTGGTATGACGATGGAAGTTGTGAATTCGAACTTGTCGCTGCCTGTCCAGGAGATGTGAACGGCGATGCGGCTGTGACTGTCGACGACATTCTTGCATTGCTCGCGGTGTTTGGTTCCGAATGCTGGTGATTTGTGGTAAGTTTGACGCCCAACCAAACAAAGACATTGGACCCATGAAGAACTGGATGGCACTCCTCACTGTTGCGGCAACAATGGTCGCATGTGGACCCGGAATCCCTGAGGATTCTCTGGATGCCGTGGTGCCTGTTGAAACACAAAACAAGGTCTACCAAGAGCTTCGACAGGCGATGAAATTGGCGGGTCGACAGGCTCTTGAAAAGTATCCTCAAACTGGACTGGAGGGTGGTGGCGCGGAGGAATTCCGAACGTACCAGGATAGTTTGCGGAAGGCTTTTTGGTCTGAAGTGCTCGACACCAATGGGGTTGCTTCCAATTATGGAGACTCCATTTGGACCAAAGGAACTGCGCTCCAATGGAGGCTCAAGGAAGATGAGACCACAGGAAACAAAATCCAGAAGGGTTCTTCCCAAAAGGAGGTCAGTGGTATGGAAGCCAAGAAGAAGTGGTTGGAGGAGCAAAAGGCTAAAAAGGAAGCTGCGGCAGCGGGACAACAATAACGCTCTGCCTATTGCAGGTCTGGTGTGGCATGTCGATTCTTCCAGTGAATCATTCAAGTTGTGAATCGATCAAGACGTGGTATGCATTGACGTGAATTTGTAGGGTGGGTCGTACATTCCGTCCCATGAAACATTTCGCATGTGCCTTTGGCTTGTCCTTGTTGATTCCAGGCTTGGTTTGGACCCAAGACATTGAGTTTGTGCAGGACCTTTGGGAGGTGCGCCTGCCATCAACGACCTACCACGTCGATGTGGACCATCAGCGTACGTTTCGCGGGTTGCCGCAATGGGCGGATCGCGCGGAACCATGGTCCGACTGGCAAGTTGTGGCCCAGCAGGATCGGTTGATTCCAGCCCGAATGTGGGGGCCCGGTGTGGAGGTAGAAGGGTCGAGTGATGAGGCCAGGGCTCAGGAGGCATGGGCTGTCCTGCTCGGTCCCTTTGGATTGTCCTCGGATGAAGTGACCAATGTTCGGGTCGCCAAGGGGAGCAAGCATGTGCGCGTGTTGGGGCAGCAGCAGCTGGAAGGGCTTCCCGTGTTGGGGTCCAAGCTGCAGGCCAAATTTCACGAGGACCAACTCGTCATGCTCGCGAGCGATGTTTGGCCGGGATTGACAGCGGAATTGACCGATGAACTTGACGCGGATGAATTGGCTTTCATGCTGGAACAGGAAATGTCTGCCGATGTGGAGACCAATTGGGGCACAACGCATGTGACAGATTTTGCCCTGCAGGACTTGGGGTACGCGTGGTTGCCGCAGTCCAATGGCGTGGCGACCAAGGTGTGGCAGGTCGAAGTGCGAGGCCGTCGGGGCATTCTTCCCGTACGTTACCACGTGTGGATGGACGTGGAGACAGGGGAGGTGGTTCAGCGCCAAAACCGCGTGGTTCATGAGGCACCGTCCGCATCCACCCCGAGGGCCATGGGCAGCCTGCCCAACCGTGAGATGGCCTCGACGTCGGTTGTGTCGGTGTTTGGTCAGGTGAAGGCCCAAGGACATGCCTCCTATCCCTATGAGCCTGAGGAGGAATTGAACATGCCTCATCTTGAATTGCCCCTTGGCGCCAACACGTATTTCACGGACGCTGAGGGTGTGTTTAACACCGCAGAAACGGGCAATCTGACGGGTGTCAACTTGGCTTTGTCAGGCAAGTATGCGACCGTATTTACCAACAACGTCACCCCTGAGGTGGTGACAGACCTGGTGGATGGATACAATGCGGTTGATGCACCAGGCAATGTCAAAGAGGCCAGTGCCTACATGAATGTGAACCTCATCCACGACCACATGCGGACGTGGTTGCCCGATTTCTCTGATTTGGATTGGAGCATGCCGGTCAACATTGATGTGGCCGGAGAGTGCAATGCATTCTATGACGGAGGAAGTGTGAACTTTTTCGACGTGGGAGGGGGGTGCAATCCCACCTCACTGATTGCAGACGTGGTGTATCATGAATATGGTCATGCCATCAACGATTGGTTCTACCAGTCGTACTTCTATGGGTTCAACAATGGGGCAATGAACGAGGGGTATGCCGATTTTTGGGCCATGTCGTTGGCCGACATTGCGGAAATCGGAAAGGGATTCTACACGGACAACAACGACGGCATCCGACGCTACGACCAAGACCCCAAGGTGTACCCTGAGGACATCGTGGGCGAGGTCCATGCGGATGGAGAGATTATTTGTGGTGCGTGGTACGACACCCACCTGCTGATGGGCGCGGACTGGGATTTGACCCTGTCTTTGTTCGTGGATGCCTTCCCGGGTTTGCAAGCCACCCTGAGCAACGGCCAAGAAGGGCAGGCCTACACCGATGTGTTGCTCGACGTGTTGCAGGCTGATGACGACGATGGGGATTTGACCAACGGCACACCTCACGCCCAAGCCATCATTGAGGGATTCGCCCTGCACGGCATCACGTTGTTTAGCTATGTGGAGCTCGATCATTCACCTGCGGAATTTGTTCCTGCTTCAGAGAGCATTGTGATTGAAGCGGAAGCAAGCATCGAGTTTCCCTACGTCGTGTATTTCGATCAGGCTCAACTGCATTATCGCACCTCGCCGCTTGACCCTTGGTCAACCGTGGCGATGAGCCAGGATGGGGATCTTTTCTCCGCAACGTTGGATGGGTTGCCTGCGGGAACTGTGCTCGAGTACTATTTGAACGTGATGGATGTTTTTGGCGGTACATCGGCGGTGACGCCACTGGCCGCTGACAAGGCGTTCAACGCCAATTTGCCTCATTACGTGTTGGTGGGTGTGGAGCCCGTGTTGCGTAACGACCTGGATGAATACTCTGAGTTTGGATATTGGGACATGGACCTGCCGACGGACAATGCCACGACAGGAATTTGGACGGAGGCCATTCCCGTAGGGTCGTTGTCGGATCCCACCGACCCGACCACGGTTGTGGCGCCGTTGCAGGACCATACAGACGGCCTCGCCGGCTTTGCATACATCACAGGCCTGAATCCAGGAGTGGACGCAGGCATTGGAGCCAACGATGTCGATGGTGGTCACACCACCTTGGTCTCACCCGTCATTGATTTGACTCCTTATGAAGACCCTGTGCTTGCATACTGGCGTTGGTATGTCAATGCCCCTGCCACAGGAGCCAACCCCGGGACAGACTGGTGGCAAGTGGAAATCACCAACGACGGAGGAAACACGTGGCAGTATTTGGAAAACACGTCCCAGCAGGACATTTCATGGAGAAGAAAGGCTTTCCGCATTGCCGATGTGATTGAGCCAACCAACACATTCCAGATTCGATTCATTGCTTCGGACAGCACCACGGTGGGAGAATACCTGGACGGAGGGAGTTTGATCGAAGCCGCTGTAGACGACATCATCTTGTACGATGTGGCGGATGAGAATTCCGACGGGGTGCTTGATTCCCCGCGGATGGAGATGGCTGTGTGGCCCAACCCAGCCTCGGATGCGGTTCGCATGAACGGGTGGATGCCAGGAAGCACGGTTCGTGTGGTGGACGCCCAAGGCCGAGAAGTGGGCGTGGGTCGAGCAAACGGTTCAGGACAGGTGCGTTGGTCAGTCCAACATTGGCCGGTCGGACCGTACGTGGCACATGGCGTGGATGCCAAGTCCCGCCCTTGTCATGCGAGGTTGGAAGTTGTTCGCTGAGAACCGTCCTCACACATCTTCTGTGGCGTCGTTGGAAATCCAGCCGACGTTGCCGTTGTCAAGTTGGATTTCCTTCCATCCATCTGCGACGTCGAGGATGCAAGCTTTCGTTCCCTCGTGGAGTTGAAACAGCACAGTTCCATTGGTGTTGGGGGTGCTGAGCACGTCCACGCGATCCTGCATCACCACGACCTGCTGAGGCATGGCAGTGGCCCGGATGGATGTCTGCATGCCCACCATGCCGACCACCCCTAGACCCAGAGAGACTCCGGCCAGGGCGGAGAGGGTGTTTTGGGATTCCCGACGGGATTTGGACCAGCGCAGGATCAAAAGAATCCAACCCAGCGTCCACCACCATGCCGCAAAACCCATCCACCATCGAATGTGTCCGGGTCCAAACCAATGGGCGACCCATGTTTTCAGCCCCAACTTCGGAACGGCAGAAATTTTGTCGACGATCTTGGTTTCGAGCAACGCGAGGTTGGCCGTCAAATTGTCGTCATGCGGTTCGAGCAATTTGGCCCGTTCATAGTGCAGTCTTGCCTTTCCCCATGCTCCGAGTTTGTAGGCAGCATTGCCCGCATTGTACTCGCTTGTGAAGTTGCGGTTGGTTGCCAAGATCTCTTCGTAGGCTGCAAGGGCGTCTTCATAATTCCCTGATTCGTAGAGGGCGTTGGCGTGTTCAAACGCTTCTTTTTGGGCAACAACAGAGAACACAGAGGTCAACACGAGCCCTAGGCATGCCACCCAGCCTTTGGACCAAACAATCATCCTTTCCATGCGTTTTCAGTTTGTTCAGCGAGGTTCTTCAGCCTTTCAGCCAAGGCGGAGTCTTCGGCTCGTGTGCCACCATACCTCGCCATCTCGCTCGCCATCCAGAGGTCGAGCCAGGCTGGCTGAAGCTGTGGCACCTTGGATTGAAGGGCCGCCATCACGGCGTTGCGCTCCATCGCGGATCGTTCCCAGCCAAGTTTGGCCATCAGGTATTGCTCAAGGGCATCTCCCAGGACGGAAGCATCCAACGTTCCCGACTTTTCTGACGCGGCCAGTGTAGCCAGCAGGACGCGGTGCGCGCGCTTCTTGCGCGTACCCACCCGGTCGCGTGCTTCTGCGAGCCGCCTTGAACGTCGCCAAACTCCCAATCCAAAAGCCAAGGGTCCGAGTGAAAAGATGATCATGACGATGCCCTTCATCCAAGGGACTTCCCCACGGGGAATGAAGAAGGAAGGAGTGAGTGCAATGTGCCGAATGTCTTGGTTCAACATCTGCACGTTTTGCTGGTGGGTGTAGGCCACGCCCGGGGTGCCTTCGCGCCCGTCTTTTCCCACATTCAGAGCCAAAGACGGGGCTTCGCTTGTCACATGTGTGCTTGTTAGGGGGTCGAAGTACGTGGCTTGAAGGGCTGGTAGGGTGTATTTGCCAGGGGACCGCGGAATGGCCACAAAGCGGAAGGTTCGGGTGCCAGTTTCACCCTTGTCTGTAATGGAAATGTTGTCAGTGACTTCGGAGTCAAACACTTCAAATTCCGTGGGCCAGGCCAAGGTTGGTTCTTGAAGGAATTTCAAGTTGCCAGCCCCGCGGTACGTTACCTCAAGGGTTACGGCTTCGTGTGTGCCCACGGAATCAGCCGACAACGATTGTTGGACACTCAGTCTGTTGAAGGTTCCGAGGGACGTCGGAGGCGCCACCTCTGGAAGAGGCATGACCTGGATGGTTACAGGTTCGCACGTGGCATTCATTTCCCGCCCTTCAAAGAAGTTGATGCGCATGGAGCCTTTCAGAGAAAAGCCATCCATGACGAAGGTCCCCGTTTGTTGTGGGAAGGCCACGATGCGACGGACCGTGGCGACATTGTAGCGCTTGCCATTGATCAATTCGGGCACCCAACGCGGTTCAGGGTCTTCGATGGTTTCCTTCCAAAATCCCTCCAATTCTGGAATGTCGTATTCGCGGACATCCAGTCCATTGTATCGGTTGTAAATCTTGTATGAAATGACCAAGGGTTCACCCAAGTACACATGGCGCTTGGAGGGCTCGATCACGGTCAACAAGTCTTGGTTGACTTGAGCCGAACTTTTGCCCTGGGGACGGTTTGCAGGGGTTTGATCCTGGTTGGATGGTGCGACCAAAATTCGGACAGGTTGGGTTTTCAACGA
>JBEARC010000105.1:0-31659 GCA_041163465.1 Bacteroidota bacterium | reverse complement strand
GCGCATGCACACGCATTCAATTCCCACGTACCCACGATGATGTTGCTCGCTCCGTTGTGTGCCACGATGTTGCCCGAACCGCCCAGGGTGAGCGTGATTTGATCGGCCAAGCCAAAGGGCAAGTCCGACGGGCTGCATGATGCGCTCAAAAGCAGTTCCATGCCGGCAAAGCTTGAGGCATTCAAATCGCATGTCGCATCGCCATTGCAGACGCCACAGGCGTCAGAACTGCCAACGCAATCGTCGACGTCATCGCAAATGCCATCAGCGTCGAGGTCTTCTTCGCACGCGCATTCGTTTTGACCTCCACAAATGCCGCAATTGTCCAGCTGGTTGCCATCACAATCGCAATCACCTTCAGGAATGTCTGAGCATCCGCAGTCGTAAATGGCGCCCAAGCCATTGCAAATGCCACAAACATCGAGCACCCCGACGCAGTCATCGACGTCGTCACAAATGCCATCCGCATCCGCATCCGCAGCACATCCACCTCCACAAATGCCAAGGGCATCTATTTGGTTGCCATCGCAGTCACAATCACCATCGGGGATGTCAGCACATCCGCACGCGTAGATTTCACCTGGCCCGTTGCAAACGCCACACGCGTCGAGCGCACCAATGCAGTCGTCTTCGTCGTCGCAAATGCCATCAGCATCAGCGTCTGCCGCACAGTCGCCGCCACACACGCCAAGGGCGTCAAGCTGGTTGCCGTCGCAGTCGCAAGCTCCTTCGGGGATGTCCGTGCATCCGCATTCCAACACTGCGCCCGGACCGTTGCAAATTCCACAAGCATCCAGCGTTCCCACGCAATCATCCACGTCGTCGCAAATGCCATCGGCATCGGCGTCAGTCGCACAATCACCTCCGCATGCACCGAGGACGTCCAGTTGGTTGCCGTCGCAGTCGCAATCTCCTGCGGGGATCTCGGTACATCCGCACGCGTAGATTTCACCTGGCCCGTTGCAGACGCCGCATGCGTCAAGTGCGCCTACGCAATCGTCGACATCGTCGCAAATGCCATCGGCATCGGCGTCAGCCGCACAATCGCCACCGCATGCACCGAGTGCGTCCAGTTGGTTGCCGTCGCAGTCACAATCTCCTGCGGGGATGTCGGTACAGCCACACGCGTAGATTTCACCTGGCCCGTTGCAGACGCCACATGCGTCAACGGCGCCTACGCAATCGTCGACATCGTCACAAATGCCATCGGCGTCGGCGTCTGCCGCACAATCGCCACCGCAAACGCCAAGCGCATCTTCGTTGATGCAGTTGCCTTCGCAATCGTAGTTCTCTTCAGCATAGGTGCATGAAGCATCATCCACAGTTGCATCCATGTTGTAGTTGCATGCCGTCTCGTCCGTGCAGCCCTCGACATCGACGATGTATTCACAGTCACCGCTGTCATAGACGGCTTCCCCATTGTAGTTGGAAGCAGCAGGATCCAAGCAGCCAAAGCAATCCGCATAGGTGCAAATGGGGAGTACATCTCGCCACTCTTGCCCTTGGTCTCCGTTCATGAAGACTTGGATTTGAATTTGTCCAGAAATGGTTCCAGCTGAGGTGAATTGTGCGACCATAATTTTCAAGTCGTCACCTGCGAAGGCCGCGTGAGTGCTCGCGGAAGCCAAACCAGGAAAGGGCGTGTACCATGCACCACCTGTGGCGTCATTCACGGTCACACTGTTTCCGATGCCAGGAACGAATTGCTCAGTGGCATCGATGTCACCCCACACCGCGGAGGGATGTTGGGCCGCTGGGGTGGTCGAATCCATGGCGCCGATTGTCAAGAAACTGTCGTACGCGAGATCCGGGAAGACACCCAAAAACAGGGGATTGATTCCCATGGCGTTCCAACCGGCGTTCATTTCATTGTTGTACCATGTTCCCGTTGAAGATTCAAAAATCATCGGATTCTCCGCATCACCGGAGCAGGAGGACAAATAGTCCGTCGCATCCAGGCATTGCAGGTAAATTCGGTAGGTGGATTGTCCAGCGAGGGTGCCACTTTCGTGGTCCGTGACATGAACAATTTCAAGCCAGTACCCTTCCGGGGCTTCGGTGGCATAATTGACCGAAGACAAGGGGTTTAATTGTGCCCAACTGAAGCTGAGACAACAAACCATTGCCAAGGTCAGGGCGACAAGGTGTTTCATGAGAGAAATGGATTTGATAGGATGTAGATAGATTGATTCAGGCGTTGGGACCTTGGCGCAGATCGAACGATGTCCTTGGATCTCCTTGTGGAAATCTTGGCTGGTTAACTAGACATAATAATATCCGAGACTGCATGGTTTAGGTCATTGGATGGCATAGACTGCCAAGGGCTAATATAGGACATAATGATGTATAACCAACAATTATGTGTTGTTTATCGAAAAATTATGTACCCTCGTGGAGGTCATACCACGATCCATCGAAAAGTCATTGAATCTTGAAAAAGAATGACTTGCGTGGATTTTGTGGTCAAAATGACCGTCCTCGATATAAAATTTCGACCCCTCGGGGTGCCGCTTGAGAAAGGGTCAAGCCACCACGTTCACAATCCTGCCAGGTACCACAATGACTTTGCGGATGGTTTGTCCTGCCAATTGCGCTTCTGTGCGCTCGTCTTGTCGGACTGCGGATTCTACGTCCTGGGCTGACAGGGATGCAGCCAAGGCCAGTTGAAATCGGACCTTGCCGTTGAAAGAGACAGGGTAGGTGATTTGGTCTTCGGTCAAATAAACCTGCAGCGCTTCCGGCCAAGCAGCATCGAGCACAGATCCAGAGCCATTGGCAGCGGCCCACAACTCTTCGGCGAGGTGGGGAGCATAAGGGCTCAACAACACCGCCAAGGGCTGCAAGGCATCTGCGCCCAAGTCCGTGTTCAGGGCACTCAAGTCATTGACCGCAATCATCAAGGCGCTTACCACTGTGTTGAACGCATGACGATCGAGGTCATCCGTGACTTTGGCAATGGCCTTGTGGACAGCGCGCAGTGCTTCCTCTGAAGATTCCGCGGGCATGTTGGCGTTGTCTGCGGGATACAAGCGATGAATCTTGCGCAAGAAGTTGTGCACACCACTGATGCCTTGTGTATCCCATGGCTTGTGTTGGGTCAGGGGACCGAGGAACATCTCGTAGCAACGAAGGGTGTCGGCGCCATAGCGTTCCACGAGGTCATCGGGGGTTTGGACATTGTACTTCGACTTGGACATCTTCTCCACCTCATGGCCGCACACATAGGTGCCATCCTCCTCGAGGATAAAATCGGCCTGGGCAAATTCAGATCGCCACCCCCGGAAGCGATCCAGGTCGAGTTTGTCATTCTCCACGAGGTTGATGTCGACGTGAAGCCTTTGGGTTTGGTGAGCCTTCCGCTGGGAGGCTGTCACGAATGTATTTGTGCCTTGGATTCGGTAGACAAAGTTGGATCGGCCGAGGATCATTCCTTGGTTGATCATGGATTTGAATGGTTCGTCAAAACCGATGTATCCGCGATCGTACAAGAATTTGGTCCAAAAACGAGCGTACAACAAGTGACCTGTGGTATGCTCTGCTCCTCCGACATACAAATCCACTTGCCCCCAGTAGTCGCTCTTCGCGCGGTCGCAGAACGTGTTGTTGTTGTGCGGATCCATGTACCGCAAGAAATACCAGCTGCTTCCCGCCCATCCAGGCATGGTGTTGGTTTCCATGGCGTCACCCCGAAACACGGGCCAATCTTTGCGAGACGCACGTGCTAGCGGGGGTTCTCCGTCTTCGGTGGGCAGGTAGGCATCGACCTTGGGGAGTGTGACCGTGGCGTCCGTGATGCGTTTGGGAATGCCATTTTGGTACATGATGGGGAAGGGTTCCCCCCAATAGCGCTGCCGACTGAAGACAGCATCACGGATGCGGTAGTTCACTTTTCTCGTGCCACAGCCATGGGCTTCAACCCAGTCGATGGCACGTGGTATGGCGTCCTTCGCTCGCAGGCCATCCCATTCCCCACTGTTGCACAACGTGGCTTGCTTGTCAGTGCACGCCGCTTCCGTCGTGTCCACGTCCAGAAAGATGGCCGGAATGGGGAGCTTGAAATGTGTGGCGAATCGCCAATCGCGTTCGTCTCCTGCAGGCACCGCCATGATGGCCCCTGTGCCGTAGCCTGCGAGAACGTAGTCTGCAATCCAAACCGGCACAAGTGCCCCCGTCACGGGATGGATGACGTGCCCTCCCGTGAACACCCCGGACATGGTCTTGTCGCCTTGGCGGTCGCGCTCGGATTTCATGCCAGCCGCTTCGATGTATGCTTCGACGTCGGCGCGACGGGACGCCGTGGTCAGGGATTCGACCAAGGAGTGTTCGGGAGCCAAAACCATGAAGGCCACACCATGAAGCGTATCGGGACGTGTTGTGAAGACTTCCACCTCAGCCCCGGAAGGGTCCGGGTGGCCGTCGGTGTTGGCGACAGCAAAGCGGACACTTGCCCCTTCAGATCGTCCAATCCAATGGCGCTGGGCTTCTTTGACGCTGTCTGTCCATTCAAGATGATCCAGGCTTTCAAGAAGCCGATCTGCATAGGCCGTGATGCGCATCATCCATTGGCGCATGGTCTTTTTCACCACGGGATGCCCTCCGCGTTCGCTGAGACCATCCTTGACCTCATCGTTGGCAAGGACGGTCCCCAGCGCAGGACACCAATTCACCTCACTGTCGGCGAGGTATGCGATGCGAAAACACATCAGCAGCTCTTGCCGTTCCACCTCATTCATGCTGTCCCAATCGGTCGCCGTGAACGAGCCGTCGAACTGGGCTCCAAAGTGCGGGAATGAAAGGTCTTGCCACCAATGCTCATCGCAGGCGGGGTAGACATTGAAGTTGCCGTTGTCGGAAAAGGCCGCCTCCAATTCCGACATGGGACGTGCTCGTTGAGCTTGTGTGTCATACCAACTCTCAAACAGCTCCCCAAAAATCCACTGCGTCCACCTGTAGTAGTTGGGATCGCTTGTTCTCACTTCGCGGGACCAGTCGTAGCAGAAGCCGAGTTGCTCAAGTTGGTCCCGGTAGCGGTTGATGTTCTGCTCCGTGGTGATGGCTGGATGCTGACCTGTTTGGATGGCGTATTGTTCTGCCGGAAGCCCAAAACTGTCATACCCCATGGGGTGAAGTACATTGAACCCTTTGTGGCGCTTGTACCTGGCAAAGACATCGGATGCGATGTAGCCCAAGGGGTGTCCCACGTGCAAGCCAGCCCCCGATGGGTAGGGGAACATGTCCAGCACATAGTATTTGGGCCGCTGGGAATCTTCGGTGACCTTGTAGGCCTCGGTTTCCTTCCACGTGCGCTGCCACTTGGCTTCAATCGCCCGAAAATCGTAGTCCATGAGGCAAAGTTAACTTCGGGGGTCGACCTTCGCGTACCATGGATGGGTTGAAATCGTATGCAATGAATTTGAGGACTTCCCGTCTGGTGTGGCCTGCACATGTTCCCCGATGGATTCAACCGACGTTACACAAGGTGTGGCCTGGGACGGTGTGGTCCATGGCCGGTTCATCCGACGTGCATCTCACCTTCGACGACGGGCCTCACTCAGAGATCACTCCCTGGGTGTTGGATTGCTTGAAGGACCATGGGGCCAAGGCCACTTTTTTCGTGGTGGGTGGACACGTTGAGCGCCAACCGGACTTGGTGAGGCGCTTGGTGGCCGAAGGTCACGGACTGGGCGCCCATTCGATGAATCACGAGAATGGCTGGAAGACAGCGCATGATCGGTACATCCATTCGGCCACCCTGTCGCGTTCGCTCGTGGCGGGTTTTCTCCCTCAGGCCATGGCTGAACAGGGAATCATGTTTCGCCCGCCCTACGGCAAGCTCACGCGACGCCAGGCGCAAGCCTTGGCGCCTCACGGGCCCCTCGTGATGTGGGATGTCCTCGGCGGAGATTATGCCGGGGAGAATTCAGGCCATGGTTGGCATCACGTCCTTGACCGACTCAAAAGGCATGCGCGGAACGGCAGCATTGTGGTGCTTCATGACAGCCCCAAATGTGCCCACGTGGTGAAGCGGGTACTGCCCTCATACCTGGCTTGGTTGCAAGAACAAGGCTGGTCCAGCAGTGCTCTTGGTTCGAATCCAGGGTGACTCCTTCAGGCATCTCGTATGACCTGATGGGGCATCTTGCGCGACCTCCTCAAGCATCCGTCGCTTCGCGAAGGATTTTGAGTTTGGCCTTGATTTCGTCAATTTCTCGGTGATAATCCTTGATGGTCTTCGCGGCTTGATCACGGATGGACTCCGCTCCTTTGCCCGTGAAACGCTCCATGTTCTCCTCGGTGGACACGATGCGCTGCTGAAGGCGGGTGATCTTGTCCCGCAAGATGCTTTGTTCGCGGCGCATGTCCCGGTTGTCTCCCGAGGCCAGCTGTTCTGCGCGCTTGGTGTACGATTGCACACTGCGTTCAGAGCGTTGGACGCTCAGGGCATCGTAATGTCGATCCATGGCGGTTCGGAACCGCGCCATGATGCTGTCCAAGCTGCGTCTTGGAATGAAACCAATGGCATTCCAGGCCTGGGAGAAGTCCTTCAAGTTGTCCAAGTCTTCGCCACGGTTGCCAGTCAATTCGTACGCCTCAATGGTTTGCAAGAGAGCTTCCTTCTCGACAAGGTTGGCCTTTTCCTCCTTGTCTCGATCGGCGAATTGGGCCTTTTTGGCTTTGAAGAACGTGTCCTGTGCGGCACGGAACTTGCGCCACAACCGATGTTCGTCGCCGGGGGCACAAGCGCCAGCCGCTTTCCACGCTTCTTGAAGCCGAACCATGGCCTCTGTGGTCGCCTTCCAATCGGTGCTGTTCTGCAGCCCCTCCGCTTCTTCAATCAACTTCAATTTCTTGTCGCGGCTGACTTTGGAAGAAGCCTTGATTCGGTCGTAGTACACTTGCTTGCGTTCGAAGAATACATCTGCCGCCTCTCGGAATTGGGACCAAAGAGCCTCGTTGTGTTCTTTGCCTGCGAATCCAGTCTTTTTCCACGTCGTTTGCAACGCGACAACCTCCTGGGTCGCGGATTGCCAGCCTTTGTGGTCGTCGATGTCTCGGGTGAGGATGTCTTGCAGCGAGGCAATCAAGGCCTCCTTTTCCCCGCGATGCACCTCGAATTGCTCTCGGATGCCGTCGTAGTATGTTTTGACCGCATCAAAAGTCTCCCGGGTCAGGCCAAAAAACGTGTCTGCCATTTCTTGGTACGTCTCGCGCGGCGAGGGACCAATGTCAAACCACTGCTTTTGAAGCGATCGGGCAAGATTTTCTCGTTCCTTGAGCTCTTCAATGCCTGCGAGATGTTGCGCTTGATCAATCAGTTCTTGCTTCTTCTTGAGGTTGACTTGGAGGTCATGGTCCTGAAGTTGCTTGTAGATGTTGATGTTGTAGAAGAACTCATCTCGCAGCCGGTGGTATTCGTCGTGAACTTCTTTGTATCGGTCTCCAGGGACATCGCCCACGGCTTCCCATTTCTCACGGACTTCATTGAATCTCGCAAAGGCTGAACCGATGTTTTCCTCCTCTTGGATGGTGGTTCGCAAGTCTTGAATCAAGGCGAGCTTTACGTCCAAGTTGGCGCGTTGCTCTTCCGCAATGCGCTGACGCCATGCCTTTTCTCGGCTTTTGAACGATTCCACAAGCTCGTTGAAAGCGAGCTCCTCGGGGCTGGGCTGGAAAACGAATTTCTCGTCAGGATCGTGATCGGCCTCCGCCCAAGCTTCTCTTTGGTTTCGGAAATCGTCTTGAATGAGGGTTCGGAACGATTCGATTTCACTGCGCACATCCTTGCGGATGGCCTCCAGATCCTCGTTCGCGAGGAGCGCCTGGATACGTTGCAAAATGTCTGACCGCATGGCGGCAAATTTGTTTGTTAGTTGAGATGCAAAATACGTCATTTTTGCGGGAAGCACCTGATTTTTTTCATGGAATTCCACACCTCATCATCGTCTGAAGCCCTGATTGCGCGCTTGCAGAAGTGGTGCTCCTTGCGCGATCGTTCGCGGCAAGAGGCCCGGGCCAAACTTCAATCCATGCTCACCGAAAACCTGGACCATGAAGGGTCTTCTGGTCCGGGGTTGGACTGGGTCGAAGAGGTCTTGGATGGACTGGAGCGTTCCGATTTTCTGGACGACCGACGCTGTGCAGGGTCCTATGTGCGGGCCCACCATGTGCACAAACATTGGGGGCCGCTTAAAATTCGAGAGGGCCTCAAAAGCCGGGGCATCCCAAGGGTTGTGGCGGAGGCGGCCCTGTCTGAGGTGACTGCAAGAGAATGGGTGGAAAGCGCTGCCGCGCTCCTCCGAAGACGTGAAGTCGAATGGACGACCCACCGTGAACGAACCCTTCGATGGCTCCTCTCACGTGGGTTTCCGTCTTCAGTCGTTTGGCAGGCTGTCGATGAGGTTCTTGAGGCTTGAGTCCTACTTTTGCCCCATGTTGACGGTCGACCAAATCAGCGCCCTGAGAAAGCGCGTCCATGAATTGAAGAGCTACCTTTCGGTGGACACCAAGCGCATGGAAAACGCGGAGGATGAGAAGCTTACGCAGGACCCGGCGTTTTGGAATGACCCCAAAGAGGCGGAAAAGGTGATGAAGCGAATGCGCACGAGGAAATTGTGGGTGGATACCTACGATGTGTGTGAGACGGCGGTGGAGGATCTGAGTGTCTTGTTTGAATTCATGAAAGCGGGTGAGGCAGAGGAATCCGAGGTGGAAGCGGCCTTTGAAGCGGCGGAGGGAGCCATCGAGGAATTGGAGTTCAAAAACATGTTGAGCGCTGAAGAGGACGGCCTGAATGCTGTGATGCAAATTACTTCGGGCGCAGGCGGCACGGAAAGTTGCGATTGGGCCTCCATGCTGATGCGCATGTATCGCATGTGGGGGGAAAAGAATGGCTACAAAGTGAAGGAACTCGATTTTCAGGATGGGGAAGTGGCCGGAATCAAACAGGTCACCATGGAATTCGAGGGGGAATTTGCGTTTGGCATGTTGAAGGGAGAAAATGGGGTGCATCGCTTGGTTCGCATCAGTCCATTTGACAGCAACGCGCGTCGTCACACCAGTTTTGTGAGTGTCTATGTCTATCCGCTTGTCGACGACACCATTGAAATTCATGTCAATCCTTCCGACATCACCTGGGAGACATTTCGCTCAGGAGGTGCGGGAGGCCAAAACGTCAACAAGGTCGAAACCGGTGTTCGGCTGCGCCACGCACCCACGGGCATCATCATTGACAACACGGAAACGCGATCTCAGTTGGGCAACAAGGAAAAGGCCATGCAGCTTTTGAAGTCGCAGCTCTACGAGATGGAGATTGCCAAACGCAACGAGGCACGCGCAGAGATTGAAGCAGGCAAAAAGAAAATCGAATGGGGGTCCCAAATCCGTTCGTACGTCATGCAACCCTACAAGATGGTGAAGGACGTTCGCACAGGCCATGAAACCTCCAATGTGGATGCCGTCATGAATGGTGACATCGATGGTTTTTTGAAGGCGTTCCTCATGGGTGAGGGCGCTGGATCGGTCCATGCCGATGACTTTTGACCTCGGGCCCATGTCCGACTGGCACAGCCCCACAACCTGCATCCCCACTCACACAACCCACGAACCACGTCCACAGACCCAACAACGTCATGTCCACACGCATTGAGAAAGACACCCTCGGGGAGGTTCATGTCCCCGCCGACAAGTATTGGGGCGCCCAAACGGAGCGCTCGCGCAACAATTTCAAAATCGGACCGAGCGGATCGATGCCACTTGAAATCGTTCGGGCGTTTGCTCACCTCAAGCGAGCGGCTGCCATCACCAACTGCGAATTGGGCGTGCTCGATGCGGGCAAAAAGGACTTGATTGTTCAGGCATGCGATGAGGTGTTGGCTGGACAGTGGGACGATCAGTTTCCGTTGGTGGTTTGGCAAACGGGTTCAGGCACCCAAAGCAACATGAATGTGAACGAGGTGATTGCCAACCGTGCCCATGTGTTGGCCGGGGGGACCTTGGGTGAAGGTGCCCGCCCCGTGCATCCCAACGATGACGTGAACAAGAGCCAAAGCTCCAACGATACGTATCCCACGGCCATGCACATCGCGGCCTACAGTGCCATTGTAGAGACGACCCTCCCGGGGGTGGAGCGGCTGCGCGATGCGCTTGCGGAGAAGGCACGGGCCTTCGAGGGAATCGTGAAAATTGGGCGCACACACTTGATGGATGCGACCCCGCTGACTCTGGGTCAGGAATTTGGAGGGTATGTCGCGCAATTGGAGTTTGGGCTGAAGGCGCTTCGCAACACCTTGCCTCATTTGCAGCAGCTCGCACTCGGTGGCACAGCTGTGGGTACGGGAATCAACACGCCCGAAGGCTATGACGTGTTGGTGGCCAAGCACATTGCGACTTCGACAGGCCATCCTTTTGTCACTGCGGACAACAAGTTTGAGGCGCTCGCGGCCCACGATGCCATCGTGGAAAGCCATGGCGCACTGAAGCAGCTCGCGGTTTCCTTGAACAAGATTGCCAATGACATCCGCATGATGGGTTCAGGTCCACGCTCGGGCATCGGCGAATTGCTTCTTCCGGCCAACGAGCCTGGGTCGAGCATCATGCCTGGCAAGGTCAATCCCACCCAGTGTGAGGCCATGACCATGGTGTGCGCTCAAGTGATGGGGAACGATGTGGCCGTCACTGTGGGTGGAACCCAAGGGCATTATGAACTCAACGTGTTCAAACCCATGATGGCTCGCAACATTCTCGAGTCTGCAAGGTTGTTGGGCGATGCGTGCGTGTCGTTTGCTGAACACTGTGTGGACGGCATCGAGCCCAACATGGCTCGAATCACTGAACTGGTCAACAACAGCTTGATGCTCGTCACTGCGCTCAACACCAAGATTGGTTACTACAAGGCCGCAGAAATTGCCGGAAAGGCTCACTCCGAGGGAACCACGTTGAAGGCTGCGGCCCTGGCCACGGGCTACCTCACCGAAGAGGAGTACGATGCCTGGGTTGTTCCCGGAGACATGGTGGGCCGTCGCTGATCGGGTCCAAGAACCCCATCGACATCCCAAAAACAACTCACCGACATTCCATTGAACCGCAGAATCACGCGGATCGGGAACGATTGCCCCGTGAGCTCGCCTCCACGCGTCGTGAGAATCACACGAGTGGTTCGCCCTCGTCTCGTTTGAGGTCTCCCACGAGTTCTTTGATCCACTGCTCGTCTTTGGCAGGGCACACCAACAGGGCGTGGGGTGTGTCTACAACGATGTAGCCATCGAGATCCTTGAGTGCCACCAGTTTGGGCTTGCCTGTGGAAGAGGGCGTACCCACCACCAAGTTGTTGGAGGCATTCACGGCTCTCATCCTGACATGGGCGGATGAATTTCCGGCCTCATCGGACGCCAGTTTCTCCTTCAAACTTCCCCACGTACCGAGGTCGCTCCAGCCAATGTCACAAAGCACGACTTGAACGTTGGAAGCCTTTTCCATGATGCCGTAGTCAATGCTGATGTTTTCGCAATTGCCGTAGACCGCAGCCACCGATTGCGGGTCGTTGAGGTCCACGCCCTCAAACTCCGCCTGCATGTCCGGAAGATGCTGCTCGAAGGCGGTTTGGATGTTGTCCAAAGACCACACAAAAATCCCACTGTTCCAACAGAATTCACCGGATGTCACGAAGGCCTCGGCCGTGGATGCGTCGGGTTTTTCCGTGAAGGTTTTCACGGGCCGCACCTCGGGGAATTCATCGTTCAGTGGCTCCTCGAATTGGATGTAGCCATACCCCGTGTCAGGGCGTGTAGGCTGAATGCCCAGGGTGACCAGACTTTGCGAATTCCGGGTCGTATCCAAGGCCTGTCGACAGACGTTCAGAAAACCGGCTTCATCCAGGATGAGGTGGTCAGAAGGTGCAACAACCATGGCGGCTTTGGGATCCCGAGCCGCGACCACGTGGTTGGCATATGCAATGCACGGAGCCGTGTTGCGCATGAAGGGTTCGCACAGAATGTTCTCCTTTGGAATGCGGGGCAAGTGTGCCTGAACTTGGTCTTTGTAGCGGGCGTTGGTGACGACCAGAATGCAATCGGCGGGGACGAGTTGCTCCAAACGGTCAAACGTCATGCGAATCAGCGACCGTCCGGTGCCGAGAATGTCCAAAAACTGTTTGGGCTCAGCGGTGCGGGACATGGGCCAAAAGCGCGACCCGACGCCCCCCGCCATGATCACGGCGTAGGTGTGCTTGAGTTGTGACATGTTGGTCAATGTTGCGGTTCTTCGAGGCAAGAATAAGCGTCACAGGTGGTGCAATGGGTGGTGCTGCAACCTGCCCAAGAGCAGGCGCATGCCATGGCCGTGAACAAAAGAATTGCCTTTCCGATCCTTTGTGGGTTCATGCCCGCGAAGTTAGCTTGTACCTTCGTCCCATGGGCCTCTTTTTTCACATTGGCAGGTATGCCGCCTTCTTGGGGCAGGTGCTTCGTCGTCCGGAAAAGGGGTCTGTGTTCCGAAAGCTCCTCTTGGAGGAGATGAATGGCATTGGCATCCAAAGTTTAGGCATCGTTGCCCTGTTGAGTGTCTTCATGGGGGCTGTGATTTGCATCCAAACGGCCCACCAAATTGGCGGTTGGATTCCAGTGTATACGATTGGCTTTACGGTGCGTCAAACCATGATTTTGGAATTCAGCCCCACCCTGATTCCAGTCATCTTGGCCGGAAAGGTCGGTTCCAACATCGCTTCCCAGCTGGGAACCATGCGCGTGACTGAACAAATCGATGCCTTGGAAATCATGGGAATCAACAGCGCCAATTACCTGGTGCTTCCCAAGATGATTGCAGCGTTGGCGTGCATTCCCTTTTTGGTCATTCTGAGCATGGGGTTGGGCATTGGCGCGGGGATGTGGGTCGGTGTCTCCACAGGGGTGAGTTCCGTGGCGGACTTTGAGTACGGAATGCGCATTGATTTCAATGCGTTTGACGTCACATACGCATTGATCAAAACATGCGTTTTTGCCCTGATTATTAGCTCGGTGAGTGCCTACCACGGATACCACACCTCCGGGGGCGCGCTTGAAGTGGGTCGGAGCAGCACCAAGGCTGTGGTGTATGCCGTGGTGATTGTGATGGTTGCCAATTTGTTGCTCACCCAGATGTTGCTTGGATAAGTCATGATTGAAGTCAAGGATTTGTCCAAGTCGTTTGGAGACCAAAAGGTGCTCCGAGGCGTCAGTGCCCAATTCCTGCCTGGCAAAATGAATTTCATCATTGGCCGAAGCGGCTCAGGCAAGAGTGTCTTGACGAAATGCATTGTGGGCCTTCACCATCCTGAGCGGGGTTCTGTGTTGTACGATGGAAGGGATTTTACGGCCATGGAACGAGAGGGGAAGAAGGACATCCGAAAGGAAATCGGCATGCTTTTTCAGGGAAGTGCGCTGTTTGACAGCATGACGGTGTTGGAGAACGTCATGTTCCCGCTTCGCATGTTCAGCGATGAAAGTGCAGAGAAAAACCGCGAGCGCGCCATGGTATGTCTGGAGCGCGTGGAATTGCCGGGGGCCGGCAACAAGTTTCCCAGCGAGTTGAGCGGAGGGATGCAGAAGCGCGTAGGAATTGCCCGCGCCATTGCCATGAATCCGCGCTACCTGTTTTGCGACGAGCCCAATTCGGGATTGGATCCTCAAACGGCCATCGTCATCGACAACCTCATTGGAGACTTGACCCGTGAGTTTGGCATGACCACCGTGGTGGTCTCTCACGACATGAACAGCGTGATAGAAGCGTCTGACAATGTGCACTTTGTACATGAAGGTACGATTGCATGGCGTGGGGAATCCGAGGCGTTGCTTGCGGGTGGGCATCCGGCCTTGGATGAGTTCATTTTTGCGTCCAAGTTGATGCGTCAATTGCGCCAAACCCTTCGGCCGTGACTGCGCACGATGGTGAATCGTTTGTGCCCTACGCCTTGACCCGCTGGGATGCGGAGGAGATGCTGGCGCGTAGCGCAGCCTTCGCAGCCTGGCTTCACACCCGCCGCAGTGTCCGTGTATTTTCGCCAGAGCCGGTCCCCCTCGAGGCCATTCGTCGATGCATCGACGCCGCGGCTTCAGCCCCGTCAGGAGCGCACAAGCAGCCATGGACGTTTTGTTTGGTGACCGACCCTGTCTTGAAGGCCGCGATTCGCAGCGCGGCGGAAGCGGAAGAATACCAAAACTACCACGGCCGCATGAGTGAATCGTGGTTGCAAGACCTCAAGCCTTTCGGCACCAACCATCTCAAGCCGTTCATCGAGGAGGCCCCAGCGCTGATTGTGGTGTTCAAACAAATCCACGACACTGCATCCCAGGGTGGGAAGAAGCCGAATTACTACGTCAGCGAGAGTGTGGGCATTTCTGTGGGTATGCTGCTTGCAGCGCTGCACCACATTGGACTCGTCGCCCTGACCCATACCCCGTCGCCCATGGGATTTTTGGCAGAGATTTTGGATCGACCAAGTCATGAAAGGGCATTCCTCAACATCCCTGTTGGTTTTCCCGCAAAAGGGGTGCAAGTACCTGATTTACAAAGAAAAAGAAGGGGAGAATACCTGGTGGAATATTGACTACCTTGGCCTTTTCAGTGTGAAATCGTTCAAAAGTTTCACACAGAGGCACGTAGACCTCGAGTGATGCCGTTACTTTGCGGCCGAATTCAACAGAACACAACCTACAGATCATGTCTGAGATTCAAGAAAAAGTAACTGCGATTATCGTGGATAAGTTGGGTGTCGATGCGTCCGAAGTGACCACCGACGCGTCTTTCACCAACGACTTGGGTGCCGACTCCCTCGACACCGTGGAGTTGATCATGGAATTCGAGAAGGAATTCAACATCGCCATCCCAGACGATCAAGCTGAGAAAATTAGCACGGTGGGTCAGGCGGTCGATTACATTTCGCAGAACGCCTGATCAGGCGTTCTGGCATGTGAACGAATTCAAGCTGCTGTGGAGCTTCGCAGAGTTGTTGTGACGGGACTGGGCGCGCTGACGCCCGTTGGAAATGACGTGACCACTTCATGGACCAACTTGGTCAATGGCGTGAGCGGCGCGGCGCGCATCACGAAGTTCGACCCTGAACATTTCAAAACTCAATTTGCATGCGAAGTCAAGGGCTTTGAGGTCGGTGAATACATCGATCGCAAAGACGCGCGTAAAATGGACTTGTTCACGCAGTATGCGGTTGTCACCGCTGAGATGGCGTTGAAGGATGCGGGGTTATCCGTAGAGGAGGGCAACCTTGATCCCGACCGTGCTGGCGTGATTTGGGGGTCGGGTATCGGGGGTTTCCAAACCTTCATGAACGAAGCCAAGAACTTCTACACGGGCGACGGAACCCCGCGATTTTCGCCATTTTTCATCCCCATGATGATCACGGACATTGCGCCGGGGCACATCAGCATCCGAAACAATCTTCGCGGGCCCAACTACGCCACAGTGTCGGCCTGTGCAAGCTCAACGCATGCACTCATCGATGCCTTCAACACCATTCGTTTGGGCAAGGCCGATGTGGTCGTGACCGGGGGTTCTGAGGCGGCCGTGACGGAGGGTGGAATCGGAGGCTTCAATGCGCTCAAGGCCCTTTCTACGCGGAATGACGAAGCCACCAAGGCTTCCCGTCCCTTCGATGCGACCCGGGATGGATTTGTGTTAGGGGAAGGCGGTGCAGGAATCATTTTGGAGGATTTGGAGCACGCCAAGGCACGTGGTGCCAAGATTTATTGTGAAATGGTCGGCGGGGGCATGACTGCTGATGCGCACCACATCACGGCGCCTCATCCCGAGGGGTTTGGAGCGCGCAATGTCATGAAAAATGCATTGGACGATGCAGGATTGCGTCCCGAGGACATTGATTACGTCAATGTCCATGGCACATCCACACCACTCGGTGACGTTGCTGAAATCAAGGCCATCCAACAGGTGTTTGGAGACAGTGCGTACAAGTTGAACATCAGTTCGACCAAGAGCATGACAGGCCACTTGTTGGGCGCTGCGGGAGCCGTCGAAGCGATGGCCTGCATTTTGGCCATTGTCGACCAAGTGGTTCCACCAACCATCAACCACGAGCATGCCGATCCCGAGTTGGATTCGGGGCTCAACTTTACGCTCAACAAGGCAGAAAGGCGCGAAGTCCGCGCTGCTTTGAGCAACACCTTCGGCTTCGGTGGACACAACGCCTCAGTTGTGTTTAAAGCCTATTCATGATTCGACTTTGGCAACGCTTCAAGCGCGCCACCCATGCGGGCCCTGACACTGACATCAGCACGTTGGTGCGAAGAGAGTTTGGGCTGCGCGTGAGGCAGCGCAAGGCCTATGACGAGGCGCTGACACACAGCTCGATGTTGGATGGGGACACATCGGGTCTCAAAAGCAACGAGCGGCTTGAATTTTTGGGCGATGTCGTGCTGGACATGACCATGGCTCAATACCTGTACCGTCAGTTTCCTGAAGCACAGGAGGGTGAGTTGACCAAACGAAAAAGCCGTGTTGTCAACCGAAAAAACCTCAACTTGCTCGGCAAGAACATGGGTTTGCAACATCTGATTCGCGCGAAAATGCGTCGTGACGAAATCCACGACACGATGGTGGGCAATGCGTTGGAAGCCCTTATCGGAGCGATGTACCTCGACCACGGGTTTCAAAAAACGCAGCGCGCCGTGCTGTTGATGCTCAAGCATTACGGCTTGGATGAGCAAGTGCACGAAACGCGGGACTTCAAGAGCCAACTCCATCACTGGGCATCCAAGAGAAAGAAATCCTTGCAATTCCAGGTCATTCAGGATGACGAACGCGCCGGAGATGAGCGCTATGTGGTTGAGGTGCTGATCAATGGGAAGCCCCATGGCCGGGGAGTGGGTCCGTCCAAAAAGGAAGCCGAACAGGAGGCTGCGCGCAGGGCTTGGAAGACGGTGTATGAGAGGCGTGAGTCCAATGTCAACCCCGAGAAACCTTCCAGCGATCGTTCCAAGGAATCCGGTTCTCCGCGAGGAACCAAACCCCGCCGGAAGTCACCAAGAAGGCCGCCGCGAGGGTCGCATTCATCGGATTCCAAGGCTTCGTCGTAAACTGCAGCATGCTGCATACACTGGAGTGGGAATACACCCCGGACTATGAACTGATTGGAATCAGTTCTTCCGTGGGATGCCATCGGTTGGCGTGGGCCCTGAATCGACATTTTGGCTGGCAATTGGCTTGTGGGGAGGATGTGGTTGTGCCCCATGCGAAGCGCGCTGAGACCTCACACCCTACGATGCGACATTCCCAGGAAGAGGAGGGTGTACACATCACGGTTGTGTTGAATCGCGTGCCAGGTGGGATGCTTGCCAAAGGGGCCTCGGGGCTCGATTTTCTCATGGCGGTGAATCACCATGAACTGGCTGCCCATGAGATCATTGCAGCGCTCAGATCATTGAAGGAGGTGACCTTTGTGACAGTATTGGACCCCGAGGCGAGTGGTGCGATGGAGCCATTGATGGCATTGGATTGAGATTTTTCCACCCCTTGCCAAGGGGATTTCTTGCCCAAAGGCTTGAAAAAACCATTTCTGAACCCATTTTTGCAGCCGGTTAGGAAATGCCCCTTCCCCTCTCATTCCCTTTGCGCTGCAGATGACGCACAAGAATTTCGTATCCAAAAGCACCAAAATTGTGGCCACCCTCGGACCCGCTTCATCGCAAGCGGAAACCTTGGAGACGCTCATTCGGGAGGGGCTGAATGTTGCAAGAATCAACTTTTCCCACGGCTCTCATGAGGTTCATGGCCAATCCATTGACACGGTCAAGCGCGTGGATGAAGCCCTGGGGACGTACACCGCAATCCTGGCTGACTTGCAAGGGCCGAAGCTGCGCGTGGGTGACATTGAAGGCGGTGAGATGCAACTTGTGGCGGGGGAAACTTTGGAGGTTCGCGTGGGAGAGGGTATGGGCAAGGATGGCGTGGTGTACACCGATTACGGTTCCTTTGCCAAGGATGTCACTTCAGGAGAGCGCATCCTGCTGGACGATGGGAAGTTGTGCTTGCGCGTGCTGAGTACCAACGGAATCGATGCCGTTCAATGTGAGGTAATTCACGGAGGCCCGCTGCGTCCACGCAAGGGTTTGAACCTCCCGGAGACCAAAGTTTCGTTGCCTTGCATCACGGAAAAGGATGCAGCCGACTTGGCGTTTGCCCTTTCCAAGGATGTCGATTGGATTGGACTGTCTTTCGTTCGCCAGGCATCTGACATTGTGGAATTGAAAGCCCAAATCGCTGCGGCTGGAAAGCATGCCAAGGTGGTTGCCAAAATCGAGAAACCAGAGGCCATTGCGGACCTCGACGCCATTCTCGATGCAACCGATGCCGTGATGGTCGCACGTGGTGATCTCGGTGTGGAAATGCCCATGCAGCAGGTGCCTCTCCTGCAGAAGGAGATTGTCAGAAAATGCATGGAAAAGGGGCGCCCCGTGATTGTTGCGACCCAAATGCTGGAGAGCATGATTGAGTCTCCCACCCCGACGCGGGCTGAGGTGAACGATGTGGCGAATGCCGTGCTCGACGGTGCTGATGCGGTGATGTTGAGTGGAGAAACGAGTGTTGGGAAGTATCCAGTGGAGGCGGTGGTTGCCATGCGTAAGGTCATTGAAAACATCGAGGAACTCGGAGACGTGGAGTATCCAGAACGTCCACCCTTGCATCCTGATGATGAGCGATTTATCTCGGACAGCGTGTGTTACAACGCGTGTCGTTTGGCCAGACGAGTTCACGCTTCGGCCATTGTCACCATGACCTTTTCAGGATACACGGCCATCCAAGTGAGCAGCATGCGCCCCAAGGCGAAGATTTTCATGTTTACGGCCAACCGAAGGGTGCTGTGTCAGATGAGTTTGGTCTGGGGGGTGTACGCTGTGCCTTACAACAAAATGGTCTCCACGGACCACACGATTTCAGACATCAAGGCCATGTTGAAACAGGGTGGAAGGGTGCAGGCGGGCGACTTTGTGATTCACTTGGCGTCGATGCCCATTGCCGATGCGGGCATGACCAACATGCTCAAGCTCAGCCGAGTCTGAGGAACTGTCGCATTCTTGTTCGTCAGGGCTCACGCCCTGGGGGTTATCTTCGCGGGCGCAGACCGCGCGGTGTGACCGGGCGGGAGGTGATATTTTGAATCATTTGATACCCCTCACGCACCCATGGCGTTGAAATTTCCGGAACGCGGCCCCTTGAATCTTCCTGCCCTTGCAGAGGAGTGGTTGAAGGTTTGGGATCGTGAAAACACCTTCCAGCAGAGCGTGGACAGCCGGCCCGCTGACAAGCCCTACGTGTTTTTTGAGGGGCCACCCTCGGCCAACGGCAAACCAGGCATTCACCACGTGATGGCGCGTGCCATCAAGGATATCTTCTGCCGATTCCAAACCCTCAAAGGATACCGGGTGGAACGCAAGGCAGGCTGGGACACACATGGCCTACCCATCGAACTCGGGGTGGAGAAGGAGCTTGGGATCACCAAGGAGGACATTGGAACCAAGCTCACCGTGGAAGAATACAACGACGCCTGCCGGAAGACAGTCATGCGTTACACGTCTGAATGGAACGAGCTGACCCGTCAAATGGGGTATTGGGTGGACATGGACGCACCCTACGTCACCTACCACACCAAATACATGGAATCGGTGTGGTGGTTGTTGGCCCAATTGCATGCCAAGGGGATGCTGTACAAGGGCTACACCATCCAGCCATACAGTCCGATGGCTGGAACAGGGTTGAGTTCGCACGAGCTCAATCAACCCGGCACATACCGCGACGTCAAGGACACGACCATCGTCGCACAGTTTCATGCATTGGATGAATCGCGTTCCGCATTGTTCGCGAAGATTGGATTGGCTGATGACGGGTTGCCCATGGATTTTCTCGCTTGGACAACCACGCCTTGGACCTTGCCCTCCAACACGGCATTGACCGTTGGTCCGGACATTGTGTACGCCGTGGTGAAGACCGCCAACCGTTACACGGAGACTCCCTGTTACGTCATTTTGGCGGAGGCTCTGGTGGGGAAGCAGTTTGGGGACAAAAAAGCCCCCGATCACACCGTGGTTGGTACCCTCAAGGGTCGTGAATTGGTCGGCATGCGCTACGAGGCCTTGCTGGATTGGGCAGTCCCCATGGACAATGCCCACCTGGCTTTCCAGGTCATTCCAGGCGATTTCGTCACCACAGAAGACGGCACGGGCATTGTGCATACGGCACCAACCTTCGGTGCGGATGACGCCCGCGTGGCCAAAGATGCCGGCGTACCAGCCATGCTTGTCGATGATGGCACGGGTCACGGCGTTCCCCTTGTGGACCTTCAGGGCCGATTCCGCGTGGGCCCTTTTGCAGGAAAGCATGTCAAGGCCGAGTACGACCTCCACGCAGGGGAGGACGACAAGCCTGTGGACGTGGAAATCGCCATTTTGTTGAAGGAGCGAGGACAAGCATTCAAAGTCGAGAAGTACGAGCACAGCTACCCGCATTGCTGGCGCACCGACAAGCCCATCTTGTACTACCCACTCGACTCGTGGTTCATTCGGGCGACGGCCGCCAAGGAACGCATGATGGCGTTGAACAACACGATCACGTGGAAACCCGAGAGCACAGGCACCGGACGTTTTGGAAAGTGGCTTGAAAACGTAAACGACTGGAATTTGAGCCGCTCTCGCTTTTGGGGCATCCCGTTGCCAATTTGGCGGACGGAAGACGGCGCGGAAGAACGATGCGTGGGCTCCATCGAAGAACTCCAAAAGGCTTGTGACCAGGCTGTGGCAGCTGGGGTGATGTCATCCAATCCGCTCGAAGCATTCGTCCCGGGTGACATGTCCAGTGCCAACTACGACCAGGTAGACCTCCACAAACACGTCGTGGATGACATCGTCTTGGTGGCCAGTGATGGACGGCCCATGCGCCGGGAGGCAGACCTGATTGACGTTTGGTTTGACAGCGGGAGCATGCCCTACGCACAGTGGCATTACCCCTTCGAAAACCGGGAGAAGATTGAGGCGGGTGGCGCGTTTCCTGCAGATTTCATCGCCGAAGGCGTAGACCAAACGCGCGGTTGGTTCTACACCCTTCATGCCATCGCCACGATGGTGTTTGACCAAGTGGCGTACAAGCGCGTGGTGTCCAATGGGTTGGTTCTCGACAAGAATGGCCAAAAAATGTCGAAGCGCCTTGGCAATGCCGTGGACCCCTTTGAAACGCTGTCCGTGTATGGGCCTGACGCGACACGATGGTACATGATCACCAACGCCCAGCCTTGGGACAACCTCAAGTTTGATGTCGAAGGCATCGGGGAGGTGCAGCGCAAGTTTTTTGGTACGCTCCACAACACCTACAATTTCCTCGCACTCTACGCTGGGGCGGATGGGTACCAGGGTGGCGAAGCGGACGTCCCGTATGCGAGTCGACCGGAGATTGATCGTTGGATTCTGAGCCGGCTCCAGGGACTGATTCAGGAGGTTGACGTGGCATATGAAGCGCTTGAGCCTACACGTGCAGGACGAGCCATCCAGGATTTTGTGGTGGATGAGCTGAGCAATTGGCATGTGCGACTCAGCCGTCGCCGCTTTTGGAAGGGTGACATGAACTTGGACAAACAAAGCGCCTACCAAACCTTGACGACCTGCTTGCGGACGGTGGCCATCCTGGCCTCACCCATTGCCCCGTTTTACATGGATCGGTTGTATCGGGATGTGACAGGAGAAGATGGGTCTGTGCACCTGGCCTCTTTTCCTGTTGCGGACCCAGGTCAACGAGACGCGGCGCTGGAGGACCGGATGGATCTTGCCAGGCAGTTGTCTTCTCAAGTGTTGAGTTTGCGCAAACGAGAAAAGATTCGCGTTCGTCAGCCTTTGCGCCGCATCATGGTGCCGGTCTTGGACGACACCACGGCCGGTCATCTCGAGGCCATCAGCGATTTGGTTCGCAGCGAGGTCAATGTGAAGGAAGTGGAAATGCTTCGGGACGACAGCGCCTTTGTGAAGAAGGCCAAGGCGGATTTCAAGGCGCTTGGCCGCACCATGGGCCCACGCATGAAATCGGTCGCTGCCGCCATCGGATCGCTGACCTCCGCGGAGGTATCCGAGCTGGAACGCCAGGGCACCCTCTCCTTGGATCCAGGAGACGGCCAAGGAGCCATCGAGCTGACCACGGAGCACGTCACCATTCAGACAGAGGACATCCCCGGTTGGTTGGTTTCAAGCGAGGGTGGTGTCACAGTCGCTTTGGATGTCACCATGGATGAGGGCCTGCGTGACGAAGGCCTCTCCCGAGAATTGGTGAATCGCATTCAAAACTTGCGGAAAGAGGCTGGATTGGACATTACCGATCGCATTTGTTTGTCCGTCCATGCAAGGGATGACCTTCGTCGTTCACTTGAGGCCAATTTGGACTATATTCGGACGGAAACGCTGGCCCAAAACGTGGAATGGACGATGGAGGCGGCTGGCGAACACTTGCAGCTCGAAGAAGGTGCTTCGGTTTGGGCGCAAGTCATCAAGTCAACGGATGAGAAGCACACCTAACACCAAGTAGCATGGCTGAATTGAGGTATTCAGACTCGGATTTGCAGGAATTTGAGGACTTGATCAACGGAAAATTGACCAAAGCCAGAGAGGATTTGGACCAACTTCAACGTTCCTTGTCGCACCGAGATGACAACAGCACGGAGGATACGTCTCCGACATTCAAAATGATGGAAGACGGATCGGAGACCATGAGTCGAGAGGAGACGGCCCAGCTGGCAGCTCGTCAGCAGAAATTCATCCAAAACCTCGAGAACGCCCTGTTGCGCATCAAGAACAAGACGTACGGTGTGTGCCGAGTCACGGGAAAACTTATTCCCAAGGAACGCCTGAGGCTGGTCCCACACGCCACCCTTTCCATTGAAGCCAAGCAGCGCCAGTGACCCTTTCCCTGTCGAAGTTGGTTTGGCGGGTGTTGGTGCCTGTGTTGGCGTTGGACCAAATCGTCAAGTTTTGGGTGAAGACATCCTTCACGGTGGGTGAACAGCGTCCGCTGATTCCAGGCATCCTGGAGCTCCAATTCATCGAAAATGAAGGCATGGCCTTTGGGTGGGCCTTGCCCGGGGTGACGGGCAAGCTCATTCTCACCCTGTTCCGCCTGGTCGCTGCGGTTGCCATTGGCGTGTACATTTCAAGACGTGTGAAGGAGGAGGCCCCCAAGGGGTTGTTGTACAGCCTGACGTTCGTTTGGGCTGGGGCACTCGGGAACATCGTGGACAGTGCATTCTACGGAAGGATGTTTGGTCGGTCGGGATGGGGAACCCTCGCAGAATGGATGCCTGACTCTGGTGGGTACGCTCCTTGGTTTCAAGGCCATGTGGTCGACATGTTCCATTTTGTACTGACGTGGCCGACGTGGTTTCCCGTGGCATCCCTCGCAGGAAGAGAGGTGTTTCCGCCCATCTGGAATCTGGCGGATGCAGCCATTTCAGTGAGTGTGATTTGGATGCTCTTGAACCAGCGAAAGTACTTTCCGACGGTTCGTTAAACCTCTTCTGCCGGGGCAGTTGCCTCGACCCAGTCGCCATGTTCCCGAATGAGGTCAATCAGCGCTTCGACTGCTTCTGATTCAGGAACGTTTCGCCGCACCACCTCTTTCTCCTTGTACAACGTGATTTTGCCGGGACCTGTGCCCACGTAGCCATAATCGGCATCGGCCATTTCCCCGGGACCGTTGACGATGCAACCCATGATGCCAATTTTGACTCCCTTGAGGTGGTGGGTGACTGCCCGGATTTTGGCCGTGGTTTCCTGCAAATCAAACAGCGTCCTACCGCAACTCGGGCAGCTGATGTATTCGGTTTTGGAAATGCGCATCCTCGCCGCTTGCAAAATGCCAAACGACAGGGCGTTTCTCTTCTTCAAAGCCACAGCAGGGGCGTCAATCCACAAGCCATCACCAAAGCCATCCAGCATGGGCCCACCAAGGTCAGTGGCTGCCTCGAGTGTCAACCGCTCCTCATCCATGTGTGTCCAGGTCCGACGCAGCACGGCAGGCCCCTCCAACCCAAGTGCGTCCAACGACATGACGCAGGCCCTCAGATCAGCCATGGCATGAGGATGATCAGTGTCCACAAGCCAAATCACATCTGTTCGATCTTGAACGGATTGGCGGAGTGCTTCATTCAAAGAATCTCGGGTAATGCGTACCCAGTGGATGACACCGGGCTCAGGGTCAGGGCATGAGGCGAGCCACGAGTCAGTGTTCCACAATGGGTGATGACGGGGTGGCACATGCTGCAGGGCTGTCCATGCGGGGGCATCCATGAGGACTTGGAGGGTGCCAGGTATGTCAAAAGTCAGTGCGCGATTCCCGGTGTAGAGCCAATCGCACGCCGCGTCATCCATGTTCCATTTGTCCAAGGGAACGCTGTAACGGTACCCTGCTCCAAAGAGCGTGGAGGGCTCAATCTCTCCTTCACGCATCGTGTGCACCACAACTGGGACCTGCTTTCCACCGACTCCGCCCACTTCATGGGAGTGGCGTCGGGTGTGATTGAAGGGATCCCACGAGGTGTTCACCGGAGGCAGGGGGGCATGACCGTTTCGGTTGGCATATCGCTCCACCAACAGCTGACCCACAGGCATTTCAGCTTCTGGCTCCTCCGTCAAACTCACGCGTATCGTGTCGCCCAATCCGTCTTCCAAGAGGGTGCCAATGCCAAGTGCGCTTTTGACCCTACCGTCTTCACCGTCTCCCGCCTCGGTCACTCCGAGGTGAAGCGGGAAATCCATGCCTTCCTCGTTCATTCGGGCCACCAACAACCGATAGGCTTGAACCATCACCAATGCGTTGGACGACTTCATCGAAACGACGACATTCAGATAGTCTTCCTCCACACAGATGCGCAGAAATTCGAGGGCGCTTTCCACCATGCCCAAGGGGGTGTCGCCGTACCTGCTCATGATGCGGTCCGACAACGACCCGTGGTTGGTCCCAATCCGCATGGCCCTGCCCAAAGCCTTGCACTTGCGCACCAAAGGGGTGAATTTTTCGCGGATTCTGTCGAGTTCAGCAGCGTACGTTTCGTCGGTGTATTCGAGGTTTTCAAACCGCTTTTTGTCCGCGTAGTTCCCTGGATTGACCCTCACCTTCTCCACAAATTCCGCTGCGATTTCTGCCGCATTGGGGGTGAAGTGAATGTCCGCGACCAAGGGAGTCAGATGGCCCTTGGCGCGCAAGGCCGCGGCGATGTCCTTCAATCGCTCTGCCTCTCGCTTGCTGGGTGCCGTGATTCGCACCAGTTCACATCCCACGGCAATCATCCGCTCACTTTGAGCCACGGTCGCCTCGACGTCCATGGTGTCCGTGGTGGTCATGGATTGGACGCGAATGGGATGATCCCCACCAATGCCGAGGGTTCCCACACGAACTTCACGGGTTTTGCGGCGCTTGTAGTTGAAAGGGTCGGGGCAGAATGAAAGGTGCTTCATGAATGCAGAATGCGATGTGAAGATAACCGCTGAGAAGGACGGATGTTGACGCGCGGGGGCTTGTACCTTTGAATTTCATGGAAGCTCCCACATCGCACACCGCCTCGCGAGGCGTCGTTTTGGGTGGTGTGGCTTACGGCGATCGAAGCAGGATTGTCAAAGTACTCACCCAAGCCGAGGGGTTGGTGCCACTGTGGGTGGCCAATGCGAGGCAACACAAAGCTTTGTGGCACCCGATGGCGGCCATCGAACTGGCCGGATTGCGTCCAGGAAGGGGGCAGGGACTTTGGCAGTTTCAGGAATGCAGACGATTCCAACCGCAGTTAAAGCTCGCATCTTCTCCAGCGCGAGCCGCCGTGGCATTTTTCATCGCAGAGGTTTTGTCGGCGACCCTCGAAGAACAGGCCCCGGCCCCCGAGGTGTTTGGGCTCGCCTGGGACATGATTCAGGCCTTGGAACAAGCTGAAGAGGTGGGTTGGATTCACATGGGCTTCATGTCAAGGTTGGTCCAAACACTCGGCATGATGCCTTCCGACCCCGGTCACCCAGGCATGTGGCTGTCGTTGGAAAATGGGGAGTTTGTCACCGCTGAAGAAGCACCTCAGGCGGCGATGTCTCCAGCGGTTTCTCACGCCTTGATGACGATTCATGGCATGGAATTTGTGCAGATTGGGAACTTGAAATTGGACAAACAACAACGCAAGGAACTCGTCCTCGGTGCCTACCAATACATTCAGCGCCAACTCGGGAGAACCCGCGAATTGAAGAGCTATGACGTTCTGGAAACCCTCTTTTCGTAAAGGACCATCGCACGCCTTGGCGGGGCTGTTCGTGGGCTTGCTCTGGATGGGTGTGGGTCTGTTGGTTTGGGCTCCTCTGCACGGCCAAACCCCGGTCCGTGCAAGCCAGCCTCCAGCGGCGGAAGACGTGATTTCGGAGAAACGCGATTCGCCCCCCCCAGAGTTGCGACAAATCCGTGTTCAATCCGCCAGCACCCCCATTCCTTTTGCCACTGTTCTGAACGTCAATTCCGGTCATGCCGCTGCGGCGGATGCCAATGGTGTGGTGACCTTGCCCCAGTGGGGGCTGACGGACACCTTGCAATTTCAGTCCCTTGGGTTTGAACCCATGAAAATCGCCCCGGGAAGTGCACCACTTCAATCTGTGGAGTTGCAGGCAGCCCTTGTGGAGATTGAAGAGGTCGTGGTTCAGTCGAATGCGGATGTGATGAGAACAAGTTCGCTTGCGTCGATGGCGGGGATGGCGAGTCTGCCTGTCTCCAGGCCTGTGGTCACGGTCGAGACCACAGGAGACCTGCTCGAGGGATCGGGACAGGTGTCTTTGCAAATGAGTCAACAAGGGGGAGCCAGTCCTGTGCTGCGCGGATTCGAAGCCAATCGGGTGTTGCTTTTTGTCGATGGGGTGCGCATGAACAATGCCATCTATCGGGCAGGTCACCTTCAAAACGCAGGGTCGGTGGATCCATTTGCCGTCTCTCGGACAGAAATTGTCATGGGTCCAACCAGTGTCATGTATGGGAGCGATGCATTGGGAGGTGTGGTGCATTTTCGGACGCCCACACCCACCATGTCTTCCCAAGGACCAACTTTCGGAGGTCGGGTGTTGGCCCAGGGCTCGACTGTCAATGGGGCTTGGGCCGGACATGTTCAGCTGTTGACGCGTGGGAAGCACGTGGGGACTGTCACCCACATCTCTCGGAGATCGTTTGGCAATCTCACCATGGGGCGATGGAGAGCCCATGGCGACAGCACGTGGGGCAAGGTCCCCTGGGTGGTTCAACAAATCGATGGGAGGGATACCGTGGTGGCCAACAGCAACCCCGATGAGCAGGTCCCTACGGGGTATGATCAATGGGACTTTCAACATCGAATGGCCATGCGGTGGGGAGGCACCCACCTGGATTTGAATTTGCAGCACAGTACGACCTCGGACGTGCCTCGGTTTGACGTGTACAACGATGTCTCAGGAGGCACGTTGAAATGGGCCGAATGGATGTATGGTCCACAGCGAAGAAGTTTGGTCGCCTTGACCTTGAATCAAGCAGTCGTTGACATGCGCTGGACGACGGTGGCGAGTTACCAAAAGGTGCAGGAGGAACGAATCAAGCGACGCTTTGGCCAGGATGAACGGGTTGTTCAATTGGAGGAACTGCAGGTGCTTGGATTGACGTCCACACTGTGGGGGCGTCGCGGACTTCTGAGATGGGAGGTGGGCATGGACAGCCAATGGAATGACGTGATGTCGACGGCCCAGGCTGTGAACCTAAGCTCCGGTGATGAGAGGCCAGATTTGACGCGTTATGCGGATGGCGGGGCCACGATGCACAACCTGGGTGTGTTCGCCGCCGCTCAGCGCTCCGTCGGTTCGCAGATGCTTCGTTCGGGGCTCAGGTACAGCCACGCAGGTGTGCATGCCCTGTTTGTGGACACCACATGGCTCGATTTGCCAGTGCAATCCTTTGACCAGCGCCAGGGTGCACTCACAGGCATTGCCTCCGTGGACGGGCCATGGGGCGATCATGTCTCGGGGACCACGTCGTTGTCGAGTGGCTTCCGCCATCCCAATGTGGACGACATTGGCAAGGTTCGGGAAAAGGAGGGCTATGTGCTGGTTCCCAATGCGGAGCTGAAGCCAGAGTACATCTACACCCTTGAGCAGGGCGTGAGGTGGCGGTTGAAACCCCAATCGGATGTCCTTTGGTCTCAAGGCTCTGTGTATGCAAGTCTCTGGACGGATGCCATTGTGCAGGCGAATGCGTCGTTGGCGGGTGACACCATGCTCGTTGTGGATGGCGATTCAGCCCGCATCCAGATGAACCAAAACATGGATCGGGTGTTTGTGCGCGGCGCCCGTTGGGAACTTGGGGCCAAACTGTGGCCCAACACCACCCTTCGAAGTGTCATCAACTGGACGTACGGGAACAGCCTGGATGGACAGGGAGAGCCCATTTCCCACATTCCACCCACTTTTGGGGTTGTGGAACTGTCCAAGCAGGGCCGGGTGGGACTTTGGAGCACTTCAGTGCGCTACGCCTTGCGCAAACCCATCGAACGCTACGGACCTGATGCCACGGACAACCCCCAAGAGGCTTTGCCAGATGGTACGCCAGCCTGGTTTACCTGGAATGTCGAGGGTACGTTGAAAATCACGGAATCCGTGGAGCTGCGTGTGTCAGGATTGAATCTTTTGGACATGCATTACCGAACCTTTGGTTCAGGGATTTCCGCCCCGGGTCGGAACGTGCGCGGGACGTTGACGGCTCGATTCTGAGTACCTTCGAGCCATGCGGTTTGCAGATGTGGTTGGGCACGAGGCCTTGGGGGCCAAACTGCGGGACGCCGTGCGCTCCTCTCGTGTGGCACACGCCCAGCTCTTTGAGGGTCGAGAAGGTTCAGGGGCACTGGCATTGGCCCGGGCGTACGCGCAATTTTTGACCTGCAAAAACCCCTTAGAATCAGACAGTTGTGGCGATTGCACCTCCTGCAAAGCCCACGCCACCCTGCAGCATCCTGATGTGCATTGGTGCTTTCCTTTTTTCAAGGCGGACGGTCAAGACAAGGCGACGTCAGACCCCCACCAGGGCACGTGGCGAGAGGCGATGTTGGAGGGAGCTTATCTCGGGGTGGAGGATTGGTTGGAGCGACTGGGAGCCGATCGAAAGCAGCTTTTTATTTCTGTGGACGAGGCGCTGGAAGTCAGCCGAAAGCTCGGCTTGAAGGCTTTTTATGGGGGATGGAAGGTCTGGATTTGTTGGTTGCCAGAAATGATGCGCGTGGACACGGCCAACAAGTTTCTCAAACTCGTCGAGGAACCGACGGACAAGACGGTCCTGTTGTTTGTGAGTGAACATCCCGACCGGTTGTTGGCCACCATTCGTTCTCGTGTGCAACGGGTTCATGTTCCGGATGTGGGTCTCGAAGCTTCCACCGCAGGTTTGGTTCGACTCGCCCATGTATCTCCGGACATCGCGCAGGGTCTCGCGCATGTAAGCGAAGGCAACCTCGCGCTCGCCCTGCGCTTGGCCAAATCCGGGAACGACCAGCCTGACCTGGAGCGATTTGCCGATTGGATGCGTGCATGCTGGTCTCGCGACGGGCAGGCCATGGTCGAGGGCAGTGAGGTGTTTGGATCCTTGGGCCGGGAATCCCAAAAGCGCTTTCTCCACTACGCCCTTCACTTGGTTCGCCAGAGCATCGTGGGACATTATGGCACCAAGGAACTTGTGCGTTTGACGCAGGCGGAAGCAGTCTTTTTGGACAAGTTCTCCCGATTCATCCACCACGACAACGCGATGGCACTTCGAGACGCTTTGGAGGATGCTTACGCCGATGTTGCAGGCAATGTCAATGGCAAGTTGGTCTTCGTGGACCTCAGCCTCCGGGTGCATCATTTGTTGCGTATTCCTGCGAGTCAGGATTGACCAACCCGCGTTAACTTCGGACCATGGGATGTGCGACATGCAGCTCTGGGGGCGATGGATTGCCTCGCGGATGCAAGAACAATGGGCGATGCGGAAGCTGCGGATGCGGCTCGATGACAGTGTTTGATTGGCTCGAAGGGATTCCGCTCCCCCACGGTACCCCTCCCTACGATGTGGTCGAGGTGCGGTTCAAGAACAACCGAAAAATGTACGTGCGTCGTCCTGGCTCGATGACATGTCACGTCGGTGATGTGGTGGTCGTTGACCTTCAACCAGGATACGATGTTGGCGTGGTGAGTCTGACAGGAGAACTTGTGAAAACGCAACTTCGGTTGCGAAAAATCAAGGACGACCATGAATTGAAGCGCGTCGACCGGAAGGCGAGTGCGGAAGATATGGCGTTGTGGCATCAGGCGCGGCTGCGTGAGGATGATACCCTGAAGGAAGCTCGAGCCATCATCCGCCGCTTGGGCATCTCCATGAAATTGACAGACGTAGAATTTCAAGGCGACAACGCCCGAGCAACCTTTTACTACACGGCAGAGCACCGTGTGGACTTCAGGGAATTGGTCCGGGACTTGGCCAGCGCGTTTGACATTCGTGTAGACATGCGTCAAATTGGGGCGCGACAAGAGGCCGCGCGTGTGGGCGGCATGGGGGTGTGCGGACGAGAATTGTGCTGCACGTCTTGGCTCAAGGATTTCCGTTCGGTATCGACCGGTGCAGCTCGCTACCAGCAATTGGCCCTCAACCCGGCCAAACTGGCTGGACAGTGCGGGAAACTCAAGTGCTGTCTGAATTTTGAGCTTGACCAGTACGTCGAAGCGGTCAAAGAATTCCCATCGCCCAACGCCAAGATCAAAACCCCCAAGGGGAAGGCCGTGGTGTTCAAGATGGACATTTTCAAGCGGCTCGTGTACCTCCTTGAGCTGGGTGAGCCCGGGGCATCGCCCGTGGCAGTGAGTGTAGAAGATGCCAATGCCCTCATTGCAGCTTCAGAGAAGGGAGAGGTAGCCTCTGCCTTGCAGTCGTATGTGATTGAAGAGGCACCCGATGAGGTGGATGACTCGTTTGGAAACGTCGTCGGGCAGGAGGATTTGACCCGTTTTGATGAGGCCAAACGCCGTCGGCGCAACAAGGGCGGCCGTCGTCCCAGTGGGAAGGGCAGGGGAGGAGACCCGAAGGGCAATTCACCGTCGCCCTCTTCTGGCAAGGGCAACCGAGGCCAGGCTGATGAACAGGCCTCTCCCTCTGGAAAGGCCTCTCGAGGAAGAGGTCGGTCGGGCCGTAACAAGCGACGAGGCGGCAGTTCCAACCCGCCGGGTGGCGCCAAACCGAGCAACGGATGATCAGGTCGCGTGGCGGGATGTTGTGGTTGTTGGGTCTTGTTGGCACGGTCCTGCTGGGTTGCGGGCCTGCCCCGTTGATGGCGGACAGTCGCCCTGTGGAGATGGAGGGGTGGTTGTCAGGTGATGCGGCGGTCTTTCATTGGGATGTCACCGACACAACGTTGAAGCAACACATGATGTTGGACATTCGCCATGGCCAGGACTATGGATTCTCCAACATGTACTTGTTTCTTACGTATCGTTATCCCAACGGGAAATCGCGCGTGGATACCTTGGAGTGCGTCCTTGCAGATTCCTACGGCAGGTGGCGGGGAAGCGGCTTCGGTGATTTGGTGGACCAGCGATTTCTGGTTCACGAGGCGGTTACCTTTCCCGTCCGGGGTCG
>JBEARC010000104.1:0-6172 GCA_041163465.1 Bacteroidota bacterium | reverse complement strand
GTCACCTCGCTGACCAAGGAGGTGGGTCAACCTGTCGACATGGGCGCGGTGAAGGAGCGCTTGATTCATCATCTTGGCGAACTTTTTGGTTGGGAAGTGATGTTGGCATGAATCAAGAGGGACCAAACATCCGAACTTGCACCACCAAGGCGTCATGGGACGCATCGTCAATCGACGCATTCAGATCCTCAACCCTCAATTCCTTGACATGAAACAATCACTCCTATGGACCGCCGTCGTTGTCACTTCAGTGTACATCCTGAGTGTGTTCACCAACCATGATTACCTCTGGAGCGGCATTCGGGAAACGTGGTTGAGAGGGTGGGAAAACGCCCAAATTGATGACCTGCCATTCCGAGATTATCTGCGTACAATTCCAGCATCGTCAAACCCTCAGCCATGGCCGGAGGGTCCTCGATGGGGCCAATCGGAGCTTTCATCCGAAGACCAGGCGTGGCTCGACGAAAGTCAAACGGCAAGCTTGTTGGTGATTCAACAAGACAGTTTGGTTTTTGAAACCTACCTCCGAGGCCATGATGCCACCACCCTGACCAATTCATTTTCGATGGCCAAGTCCATCACAGCGATGGCCGTGGGTCTGGCGGTGGGTGATGGCAAGGTAGACGAACAAGCCAAGGTGTCCACCTACCTGTCGAGGATTGCCGATGGAGACGGTGCGGGATTGACTGTGCAGGAGCTGCTTCAAATGCGGAGCAACATCCCTTTTGGTGAAGACTACAAGGACCCCTTTGGTTTTCAAGCCAAGGCCTACTACCGCGATGACAACCGTTCCCTGCTCGAGCCTTACCGCGTGGAGGGAGATCCGGGCACGGTATTCATGTATCAAGGAGGAAACACCATGTTGCTTTCCGAGATGTTGGATGCGGTTCGTGATGGCAGCGTGGGAGAGGATGTGTCCACGAGATTGTGGGAGCAAATGGGTGCCGAACACGACGCGTTTTGGGGGTTGGATGGCGCCGAAGAAGAGGGCGGGGTGGAGCGCTCGTTTGCGCAGTACTACGCCACGACGCGTGACTATGCTCGTTTTGGACAATTGCTCCTCGATTCCGGTGCTTGGAAAGGAATCCAGTTGCTACCCAAGGATTACGTCACCCGCATGATCACTCCCGTGGCCAAGCTGACCGACGAAGTGTCAACGACCTACTACGGGTACCAAATTTGGTTGGGCCAAACCGACGACAACCTGCTCTTCTCTTGCATGGAGGGGTTGCGAGGACAATTTGTCATCACGGTCCCGGCCCTTGATTTGGTCGTTGTTCGCACGGGGTATGCCAAGTCCAACGGGAAGAAGCGTTTCCTCCCAGAGGATATTTACACGGTCATTGACATCGCTCGCCGATTGCTTTGACCACCCTTTCGTGGGGTCGGTAGACATAAGGACCAACGTTTACAAACTGACCTCCCACGCTTGTGAACAAGCACCGTCATGTGCTGGGTCTGGGTTTTTTCTTGAGCCCAAACCCAACCATCATGCTCAAACAACTTCACGCTCTCGTGGTGGACGACGAGCCCCATTGCAGGGAAATGCTTTGCCGCCAAATCGAGCGCACGTGCCCTTCCATCCGGGTGCTTCAAACAGCCTCAAGCGCCAAGGAGGCCCACCGACTGATTGATGAACTCGTGCCTGATGTTGTGTTCATGGACATTCACATGCCGCATCTCAGCGGGTTGGAGTTGATGGACCGTGTCAGTCGCCGTGATTTCTATTTGGTGTTTACCACCGCATTTGACCAATACGTCGTGGAGGCCTTGCGGCGCGATGCCTTTGACTATTTGCTGAAGCCCATCGACCGCGAGGACTTGCTTGGTTGCAGCCGACGGGTGTTGATGCATTTCTACCATCACAGAACGCCTGGAAAGGGGGCCATCTCCCCTGCGACGCGTCGATTGGAGGTGAGCACGACAGGCAAAAAGCACTTTGTGCGTCACAGCGACATTATTCATGTCGAGGCTGAAGGGAGTTACACGACCCTGCATTTGCTCACCGGCAAGAAATTGACGTTGAGTAAGAATTTGAAGAAGGTCGAAGAGATGCTCGACAACGACATGTTCTTTCGAGCGCACAACAGTCATCTGGTTCAATTGGACCAAGTGCGCTCCTGCAATTACAGGGAAAACACGCTGACTTTGATCGACGGCCGCACTGTGCCCATGGCGGTTCGCAAGCGGGAGGCCCTGAAACATCGCATGTCTCTGTTGATGACGGGTTGACGGCATCAACGACCGCTATCTTTGCGGCATGGCTCTTCCCGACATTCGCGCTTTGAGCAACGATGAGTTGTCCGCCTCGCTCGTAGCGATGGGGGAGAAGCCGTTTCGAAGCAAACAGATTTTGGAGTGGTTGTGGACCCACGGTGTGGGTTCATTTGACGAGATGACCACCCTGGGCAAGGGCTTGAGGTCTTGGCTGGAATCGCGTTATTCCTTGCGAAGGATTCAATTGAAGGAAGCTCAAGAGAGCCGAGACGGAACCGTGAAGTGTGCTTTCGAGGTGGACGAAGATGCACAACGTGTGGTTGAGGGGGTTCTCATACCGACGACCAAGCGACTCACCGCGTGCATTAGTTCTCAAGTGGGGTGTTCATTGGCCTGCAAGTTCTGCGCCACGGGTCGTCTAAAGTTGCTCAAGAATTTGTCTGCAGGCGAGATGTACGATCAGGTGGCCATGCTTGATGTGATGGCTCGCGAACGGCATGGCAAGGGGTTGTCCAACATCGTGTACATGGGCATGGGAGAGCCGCTTCTAAACTACCGAAATGTCTTGGATTCGGTGGATCGAATCACCGGCACCCCGGGATTGGCAATGTCTCCCAAGCGCATCACGGTATCCACGGCAGGGATTGCCAAGGCCATCAAGAGACTCGGAGACGATGAGGTGAAATTCAATGTGGCCCTGAGCCTGCACGCCGCCAACGATGCCAAGCGAAACCGCATCATGGCCATCAACGAATCCAACAATTTGTCCGCGCTGGCGGAAGCCTTGAGGCATTTTCACGACAAGACGGGAACCCGCCCGACCTTCGAATACATTGTGTTCAAGGACTTCAACGATGGGCGCGAAGACGCCAGTGAATTGGCGCAGTTTTGCAAGAACGTACCCTGCAAAATCAACCTCATTGAATACAACCCGATTGACGACGGGGAGTTCCAGCAAACCACGCCAGAACGTCTGACAGACTTTGTGGCCTTCCTCGAGGACAAGAATCTCATTGTGAATGTGCGCCGATCTCGGGGCAAGGACATTGACGCAGCCTGTGGCCAGTTGGCCAACAAAAACACGGCCGCGGCCTCCGTGCCGCACAAAGCGTGACAATGCTCGGGCCAATGCCCGTGTGACAATCAGTCCAGTTTCAACACGGCGAGGAAAGCGGATTGGGGGACTTCCACGGTGCCAATCTGGCGCATCCGCTTTTTCCCCTTCTTCTGCTTTTCCAACAATTTGCGCTTTCGGGTGATGTCGCCCCCATAGCATTTGGCGGTGACGTCTTTTCGCACGGCAGAAATGGTTTCTCGGGCGATGATTTTGGCCCCCACAGCAGCTTGGAGCGCAATCATGAACTGTTGCCGAGGAATCAATTCTTTCAGCTTCAAACAAATTTTCTTTCCCAGGGTGTGGGCGTGGTCCCGGTGAATCAACGCGCTCAAGGCATCGACTTGATCACCATTGAGCAAGATGTCCATCTTCACGAGGTTGCTTGCCTTGTATCCGTCAGGGAAGTAGTCAAATGAAGCATAACCCCGTGAAATGGTCTTGAGCTTGTCGTAAAAGTCAAACACGATCTCACCCAAGGGGATGCTGAAGGTGAGTTCCACCCGATCCGAGGTGAGGTACACCTGGTTGGACAGGGTCCCACGCTTCTCAATGCACAGACTCATCACCGGCCCAACGTACTCAGATTTGGTGATGACTTGGGCCTTGATGAAAGGCTCTTCTACGTGGTCAAGGTGGTTGGCGTCGGGGAGGTCGCTTGGGTTTCGGATCTCCAGGAGCTCGCCCTTTTTGGTGTATGCCTTGTATCCCACGTTGGGGACGGTCGTGATGACCGTCATGTTGAACTCACGCTCCAAACGCTCCTGAATGATTTCCATGTGAAGCATGCCGAGGAATCCGCAACGGAATCCAAACCCCAAGGCAGCGGAACTCTCGGGTTCAAACACCAACGAAGCGTCATTGAGTTGCAACTTTTCCATGGAGGCGCGCAACTCCTCATAGTCTTCAGTGTCGACAGGGTAAATTCCGGCAAACACCATGGGTTTGACGTCCTCAAAGCCTTGAACAGCCTTGTCGCATGGCCGTGATTTCAGGGTCAGCGTGTCACCAACCTTGACTTCTTTGGCGTTTTTGATGCCCGAAATGATGTAGCCCACATCACCTGCACTCAATTGCTTTTTGGGGATGAGGTCCAAGCCAAGTACGCCAATTTCGTCGGCATCGTATTCACGTCCCGTGGCGACGAACTTGACGAGGTCACCCTTGTTGACTGTGCCGTTGAGAATCCGGAAATACGCGATGATTCCCCGAAAATTGTTGAACACAGAATCAAAAATCATGGCCTGCAAGGGTGCCTCTGGGTCCCCCTTGGGCGCTGGAACACGATCGACAATGGCCTCGAGAATGGCATCGACGCCCAACCCAGTTTTTCCGCTGGCTGGCAGGATGTCCTCCATGGAGCAACCAATCAGGTCCACGATTTGCTCTCCGACCACCTCAGGGTCCGCCGAATCGAGGTCCATTTTGTTCAGGACGGGGATGATTTCCAGGTCGTGTTCCAAGGCCAAATACAGGTTGCTGATGGTTTGGGCCTCAATGCCCTGGGTCGCGTCGACAATCAGCAAGGCTCCCTCGCACGCGGCAATCGAACGAGAAACCTCGTAACTGAAATCCACGTGACCCGGGGTGTCGATGAGGTTCAGGACATAGTCCTGGCCGTCATTCCCCTTGTAATTCATTTGGATGGCGTGGCTCTTGATTGTGATGCCCCGCTCTCGCTCAAGGTCCATGTCATCCAGGGTTTGCTCCTGCAGTTCACGGTCAGAAATCGTGCCTGTTGCTTGCAACAATCGATCTGCCAACGTGCTTTTGCCGTGGTCGATGTGGGCGATGATGCAGAAGTTTCGAATGTTCCTCATGGCTCGTTCAAACTTCGGGAATCGCGCATCGACGACCTGTCTCCACACCCCGAAATTTTCCCGCAAAGGTACTTCGAGAATCACGCCTCCCTGACTTTGTTATCTTTACCCGCTGTCTGACCTGCAACGTTTTGTGAAAACAAAAGCGTTCTATTCACAACCATCCGCCTGAGCCCATGATTTTTACACGACAATTTCACGGATTTTTTGCGACTCCCTTGGTGATTCTGACCATGGCGTGGTGCCCTTCTTCTCAAGGACAGCTTGACTTTGGAGACACCAGAACGGCCAAGGAAATCATCGACAGTTATCCCTCGTTTGAGGAGGCTGTTCTCGAGATGACCCGCGAGGAATGGGAAGTGGTTCGGGCGTGGGATGAGTTTGATGAGGTGGCTTATTTGACCTTCCTGCACAAGTATCACGATTCGTTCGATGAGAAAAGGGCCGAGCGGAAGGAGCTGCGCATGAAGGTTCTTCAGCAAGATGGGGCTTGTGGCTGTTGGGTAGAACCAGACGACTCGTACATCACCATGGTGCCCCCACCGGGTCTTGGAGGGTTGGGACCCAACGAAATGGCGTGGGCCAACCAAGGGGGTGCAGGATGGAATGTCGATTGCTCGTCAAACCCCATTCCTGTGTCGGACGCGGGAGATTGGCAGTTTGAGCTTTACGGGGACAACTACAGCAACTTTTACGTCAATTCCAAAGGCCAAATCTCCTTTGGGGGAGATGTCATCGACTGGACGCCAACCGGGTTTCCTGCCGCAGAATACAACCAGATTGCGGGGTATTGGCAGGACACAGATTTGCGCACAGTGGGTGAGATCAAGTGGAAAAAGACCCAAGACGCCGTCTATGTGAATTACATCGATGTCGGGTACTACAACAACCAAACGGATCTGCTCAACAGTTTCCAAATCATCATTACGCATCCTGAGAGCGGAATTTTGCCCGAAGGCAACAACGCCCAGGTGTGCTACCTCGATATGGATTGGGCTCACGGTGATGTGGGGGGTGGCGG
>JBEARC010000103.1:0-22885 GCA_041163465.1 Bacteroidota bacterium | reverse complement strand
GCGTACATCGACACCTGGACGGCCGAGGGCTACGCGCTGTCGGCCGAGCTGGTCGTGGACGAAAGCCCCCTTCCCTGCGATTGGGCCCCACAACATGACGTCACCCCGCTTTTTAACACCACCAGGCTCGCCCACGACCAGCGGCCGTTCACCCAGCTTCCAGACTCGGCACTGCGGGTACACTTCACCCTCGCCCGCCCCGGACAGGCCGACCTCCTATTCTTGACGACCGGCCATGGCGGCCACAGCGGCGGCGACGAATTCACGGAGCAACCGCACCACTTGCTCGTGGACGGAGACACCGTGGACGCCTGGACGCCTTGGCGCGACGATTGTGCGGCGATGCGGCGGTTTAACCCGACGAGCGGGTTTTGGCCTTCGACCTACGTGTACAAGGGAGACACCCTGGAAGAGCGCGTCGCTTCCTCCGATTTGAGCCGCTCCAACTGGTGCCCGGGAGACCAAGTTGTGCCGCGGCGCGTAGGGTTGGGTGCGTTGAGCGCTGGAACGCACACACTCGAAGTAGCGGTGCCCGGGGCCCAGCGCTGGGCGGAGGACGAATTCAACTTTTGGAACCTCGCAGGGTGGCTGGAAGTCAGTCCTGCGCCTTGACGTACCGCATTTGGACCAAACCCCGGCTGTACGACATCGCACCCGAGCAGGTCAACGCCACCGGCGGACGACCGCCTGGGAAGAGCCGAATTCCGTCGCCCAGAAGTGAAGGCACAACAGACAGCGTCCACTCGTCAATGTGCTCCGAAAGCGCTGAAATGACCTGCCCCCCGCCGTCGCACCACACCACTTCATCTCCTTCGGTCGGCGCCACGCGCTGCCCGAGCCAGGCGGGCAACTCCTCCAACGTCCCAAACTCCACCCCTTCCGTAGCGGGCATAGCCGCTGCCTGGTGGGTCACCACGAAGATGGGCCACCTGCCGACGTGCGGAAATTCACCTTCACAGAGCTCCTTGACCACCTCGTAGGTTCGTCGCCCCACCACGTACCCGACCACGCGACTGGCAAACGCACCGTAGCCATAATCTTCGTCAGGGTCCTGAACCCCATCCAAGAACTCCAAGTTGTCGTCCTTGCCCGCCAAATATCCGTCCAAGCTCATGGCGGCGAACACCCCGACGCGACGTCCTTGAATCATGGCTGAAGGGCGTCGAGTTCGTTCAACACAAACGCCCACTTGTCCGCCTGCTCGTCAAGAACCTTGCCGATGGGCTTGCCCGCACCGTGACCCGCGTTGGTCTCGACGCGCAGCAGCACCGGCCGAGGCCCGATGTGCGCGGCCTGAAGGCGTGCCCCAAACTTGAAGCTGTGCGCCGGAACCACGCGGTCGTCGTGGTCCGCTGTGGTGACCATGGTGCTGGGGTACGTTACGCCATCATGCAGGTTGTGCACGGGGGAATAGCCGTAGAGGTTGTCGAAGTCGGCCTTGGAACTGTCCGCGCATCCGTACTCCGGAATCCACCCCCACCCGATTGTGAACTTGTGGTAGCGTAGCATGTCCATCACGCCGACCGCGGGCAACGCGACGCGTGCGAAGTCCGGACGCTGGGTCATGATGGCCCCCACCAGAAGCCCTCCGTTGCTTCCGCCAGCGATTGCGAGTTTGTCATGGGAGGTGTAGCCCTGCTCGACGAGGTAATCGCCGGCCGCAAAGAAGTCGTCGAACACGTTTTGCTTGTCCAAAAGCATGCCCGCCTTGTGCCAGGCTTCGCCAAACTCACCGCCGCCGCGCAAGTTGGGCATGGCGTAAATGCCACCGCGCTCGAGAAAGGCGATGTTACTCGCGCTGAAGCTCGGGGTCAGGCTGATGTTGAACCCGCCGTAGGCGTAAAGCAGCGTCGGGTTCGTGCCGTCCTTCGCAAGGCCCTTTTTGTGGACGATGAACATGGGGACGCGCGTGCCATCCTTCGAGGTGTACCATTCCTGGCGTGCCTCGAATTCGGCGGGGTCAAACGCCACGTCGGGCATGCTCCACAGTTTGGATTCACCCGAAGCGATGTCAAGCTTGTAGATTGACGAGGGTTGGGTGAACGACGTGAAGGCGTAGTACAATTCCGTCGCGTCCATCTTTCCGCCGAAGCCGCCCACGGAGCCCACTTCGGAGGGCAAGCTCACAACGCGTGGGTTGGAGCCGTCCAAATCGCAGCGCACCACCCGGTTCGACGCGTTGTGGAGGTAGATTGCCCAAAGCTGCCCCCCGACCACGCTCACAGACTCGAGCAGGTCCTCCGACTCGGAGAGGATGTCGCGCCACAACGCCATGTTTGATGGGTCGCTCGGGTCGGCCGCCACGAGGCGGTACCGGGGCGCGTCGATGTCAGTGAGGACGTACAGCGCACCGTTGACGTGCTCCACCAACGAAGAGTGGTGCGTGAAGCCCTCGACGAGCGGCATCCAATCGGCGCCGTCTTCCTTCAGCGACTTCACGTGCAAGCTGTTGCCATCCGTTCCTGTGCTGGTGTTCAACACGACGTACTCCCCGTCCTCGGTCGTGCCGCAGAAATGGTAGCGGTTGGGCTCGTCGTCGTTGCGGAACACCAATTCATCCTCCGACTGCGGCGTGCCGACCTTGTGAAAGTACACGCTGTGGAAGGTGTTCTCCGCGCTGTAGGCCGAACCTTCAGGTGCGGGGTAACGGCTGTAGTAGAAACCGCCTTCGACCCAGGCCGCGCCGGAAAACTTCACCCACTCGAGCACCTCGCCCGTGGATTCGCCCGTGGCCAAGTCCAGGACGCGCATCTCCTGCCAGTCGGAGCCGGCGGCGTTGCGAACTTCGACGACGTAACGGCCGTCCGGCGACGCCCCCGAAAGGTTGGCGGTCACCGTGCCGTCCTCGCTCAAGGTGTTGGGATCGAGGAACACGCGCTCCTCGGCCTCCTCCGAGTCTTTGACGAAGATGACGCTTTGGTTTTGGAGTCCGTCGTTGCGGGTCAAGAAGACCTTCTCCCCGATGCGGCGAGGGATGCCCACGCGGGGGTGATTGAACAGCTCCTCGCACCGGGCGCGAAGTGCGTCGCGCTCGGGAAGGCCATCCAAAAACGCGCGTGCCGTAGCCGCTTGCGCGCCAACCCACTCCACAACTTCCGGGTCGCGGTCGTCCTCCAGCCAACGGTACGGATCCGCCACAGGGGTTCCCCACAGGGTGTCGACAACATCCACAGTTCGGGTTTCAGGGTACTTCATGGGTTCATGGGATGGAGCGTTGCAAGAAGCCAACGCCAAAACAAGCGCCAGCCCCAAAAACGAAACGAAGGCGCGAAAGGAAGAAACATGTGTCATTGCGTCGAAAGTACCGCAGCGAGCATGAACGGCCCGCGGCAGACAACGCCAGTTTTCAGACCAGAATGAACAACGCCAACAAGGCAATCAGTCCTTGACGCGGCTGAAGCGAAGCATTTTGAGCATCCACTTCGGAAGGGCCTTGCCCTGCGGGCGCTTCCGTGTGTCGAGATACCATCCGAGCGACTTGAGAATTGGGATTTTGTGGGTCTCCACGAACTCAATCCACGTCCCGTCAGGATCCTCCACGTACGTGAACTGCCCGCTGGCCTCCCCCATGTCAAACGACGACGAGCTGTCAACCGTGAACGGGAAGCCCGCAGCTTGCAACTCCATCCCGAGGGCTTTCATGTCCCGCACATCCCAGCACAGGTGAATGAAACCGAGGTCGCCCCAGTAGCGCCCCTCGAACAAATTGCGGGGCGCGCGGTCCATGGCCTGCACAAGTTCAATCTCGCCCCCGCCCAACAGCTCGCTGAACGGACCGGCCGTGGGTTGGCTGCGCTTGAGGACGACGCGACGGTAGGTTTGGCCTCCGCTGGGAAGCGGCGCAAACGCAGGATGCACGGACGTCTCGTCCATCACCACGTGATCGTAGCCCAACACGTCGCGGTAAAGCTTGAGCGACTTCTCCACGTCGCTTACGCCCAACACGGCGCCCCCGACCCCACCGCCGAAGGGCGCCGGGCCAAACCACTCCTTGCTTTCCACCACTTCAAAGAAGTACCCGTGGGGGTCCTTCACGTAAAAATGCTTGCTGCCGTCGGGACGCGTGTGAACCGGTCCGAGTGAGGCGATGCCTCGACGGGCGTGTTCCGCGTGCATCGCATCGGCGTCCACGCACTTCACCTTGCAGATGAAAATGCCCGTGTCGCCGAGTTGGCCTTCAAACGGCGCAGGTTGCGGGGTTCGGCTGGTGAATTGCCAAATCTCCATGCCAGCACCACCCCCCATGTGCAGCGCAAGTGCCGCATGGCGGGCGTGGACTTCGTTGCCTGTGTATTGCTTCATCAATGCCGCTTGAGCGGCCTCTTCAAACATGCGAACATCAATTCCAAAAGCCTTCCGATACCATGCCCAGGCTTTGTGAACATCAGGCACACCGATGCCAATTTGCTGAATTCCACTGATGAGTTTTGCCATGCGACAAAGATGAATCATCAAATCGCCATTCACTCTTGCCACCTCCGCTCATTTCTTCACAGCGAAGGTGGGAAACGTGCACGGAGCCAAGTCATCCTGTGAGAACTTGTGCCGACGTAACTTCACGCAACCTCTTCGATCGATCCGCCATGTCTGACGAACTTCTCTGCCCCCAATGTCAATCCACGTACGCCTACCATGACGGGACGCGCATGAACTGTCCCGAATGCGGCCATGCGTGGGACGCGGACACCCTGGCGGAAGAACAAGCCATGGAGGGCGCCGTTTTGGACGCTGTTTTGGACGCCAATGGCAACCCCCTTGCGGACGGCGACAGCGTGGTGGTCATCAAGGACCTCCCCGTGAAGGGAGCGCCCAAACCCGTCAAGGCAGGCACCAAGGTGAAGAACATCCGGCTTGTGGGCGGCGACCACAACATCGCGTGCAAGATTGACGGCTTCGGGGCGATGGGGCTCAAGTCCGAATTCGTCCGCAAAGCCTGACGCACCGCCTGTGTCATTCGAAAGGGATGCCGACGTGCATCCCAACGGCTACGTAACCGGGGCATCGATGGAAAATCATGAACAATCTTGACGCTTGAGTGACTGTGTGTCACTGCCGCTCACTGACACGCGACATCCTGTGCTGAGGTTCAGCGCACCACGAGTTGCTGGGTTCCCCACGTGATTCCGTCCATCGAAGCAAACTTCACCACGTACATGCCGACCGGCAAGTGGCTCAAGTCACACCACCCTCCGGCCTTCAACGCCACTTCATGAACCTCGCGTCCTTGGACGTCCCTGAATGTGGCCGTTCCCGCTTGATTGGCGTCACCCACAAACTGAATGCGCCCGTCGCGCGTGGGGTTGGGCACGCATGACCAGGCAAGGGTTTGCTGCACAGACACGTCGTCGGACACGGCCGGGCATGGAATGACATTGAGTGCGTTGCCTGGCGTTTGGTCGAGGACGTTTTCATCCACCAGCACCTCGCCTTCGATGCCGTACACCACGTAGCCGTTTTCCTGCGGGAAATAGGACGATTCGTAGATGAAGTCCAACACCGCGCCTTCGTTCACTTGAAACTCCACCTCGTAAGGCCCCTGACCGTTGGGCATGGTCAGCTCGTAGGTCAGTACGTCGTCGACAAACACCAACAAGGCTCCCTCATCCCAGCCGTCGCCGTAGAAATCCTCGAAGGCCACTGTGACGGTTCCGCAAGCATCGCTGTAGGGATTTTCGCACGCATGCAGTCCAAACGTCGACTCCGGCTCGTTGTTGAAGGTTCCCTGCTCTTGAATGACCAAAGTCCCCTCTCCGTCGTAGATCCGGTAACCCGGCAGGTAGCCACCTCCAAACGAGTAAAACACCGCGTTGAGGATGTCTCCCACATCCACGCCAAACTCGTACGACAGCGAATTGCCACCAGGCAACGATACCAAGTCAACCACGGACTGATTGATTTGCAATTCGACATATGTCCCGTTGAAGGCATTTTCAAATCCCCAACCGTCCTCGCCTTGGTCCGTCAATTCGAGCGTCCACACCCCGCACGTCCCCTCCGGGACTTCGATCTCTGGCGCAAGCACTTCGTCCAAGACATGCACGACGCCGTTGTAGGCCTGGGCATCCACCTGCATCACGGAGGCGCCTCCATACGACCACTGTCCCGCGCCGCCCGACAGGGCAAACGTGGTGCCGTTCAGGTTGGACAGGCTGGTTCCGCTTGAGAAGTTGGGAGATTCGACGATGTACTGGAGGATGTGGTTTTGGACCAACTCCACGAGGTATTGGGAGGAGAGCAAATCCGCCACGTCCCATCCTTGCGCCTCGAGAAAGACTTCAAACGCTTCATCCGTCGGCGCCCACACCGTCCAAGGCCCGGGCTCTTCGTAGCTGTCGTCAATGACAACCTGAAAACTGAGGTCTTCCTGAAGGTAGGCCGCAGCGACGGCTTGCTCGAGGATTGTGTGGTTGGGGCTGTTTTGAATCCACGCCCAAACATGCGGCGCCGGCAACCCCGAAGGTGCGAGCACTGCGTCAATGACGTGCGCCACCCCGTTGAACGCCTCAAATCCGGTCTGAACAACGCGTGCACCGTCCACAAACGTTCCCTCAGTGCTGACGGTTACCTGCAGGGCCTGACCCTGCACCGTGGTGAGCTCCATGCCATCTTCAAGGTCGTCCAACGTCCAGACTCCAGGAACCGAATGGTACTGCATGATTTCTGGGAAATCAGGAATGGCGAGCATGTCGAATTGCCCCAAATTCATGAAGTCCATCGCAGCGTTCACGGCATTGTCGTTGGGTACAAAAATCGTGTGTTGCCCCAGGCTTGTGAGGACTTCCGGAACGAACGATTGAAACGCGAAGCCCGACATCCAAGCCTGCACGGTGTCCGACTGCTGCATGTCGAGAAGCAAATCGTTCATGTCGTAGGCATCGACTACAATCGTCCCCTGCATTCCTGCTTGGGCGTTGAAGCCCACCGAACAGTCGTACGAGTATGTGCCCGGCGTGTTGAACGTCACCGTACCCATGCAAGTGCCGGCAACGGTTCCCAGGGTCTGCGGCAATGCGAACGGCATCGGATTGCCAAAGGGCTCGCCCGTTAAGCTGTTGGTGACCCCGTTCACCGTGTGAATTCCCTCAATGTTGATGAAGGACACGGAATCGCCGGGCTCCACCGTCAACTCGGCTGGGGTGAATTCGAAGTTTTGGAGGATGATGGTGTGGTTGCCGTCGCATTGGGCGGAGACGTTTTCGAGGAGGGTCACGCACAATGCAGAAAGAAACAAGAAGCGTATGGGTGCAGACATGCGAGACAAACAACATCCTTGAAGACATGTTCTCCCCTCCTGTCAAACATTCCCGGGGACGTCATCGTTGACCGCGACAACATCAGCGGAATACCGCCTTTGCGGCACGGACGAGCCCCAGTACGGCGAGCCCTGCGCCCAAACCGAGCACCGCATCTGCCATCAGCGCAGGGAAGTCATGAAGCACGTGATGCATTCCAGGAATGTGGTGGTGGAAAATGCCCCCGGACACGAGCAGCAAGGCAGCGGTACCCAAGACGCTCAGCACCTTGATCACGACAGGCAATGCCGCCACGAGAAAACGCCCCAAACGACGGGCGAACGCGGAGGAGCGTTTCATCAGTGCAAGGCCCGCGTCGTCCATCCTGACGAGCAAGGCAACCAGCCCGTAGACACCCACTGTGGCGAGGAGTGCGATGGCGGTGACGGCTGCGATTTGGACTTCGAGATCGGCGTCCATGACCTCCCCCAAGGCAATGACCACAATTTCCACGGAAAGGATGAAGTCCACCAAGACGGCGGACCGAATGCGCTCCTTCTCTGGAGGGCGCTCCTGGCGACTGGTCTTGGGGCTTCCTCGGTGAAACGCCACATGAACGACCTTTTCAGCCCCCTCGTAGGCGAGAAAAAGTCCGCCCGCAATCAGAATAGGCTCAATCACCCACGGCGCGAAGGCGCTCAAACCAAACGCCACCGGCAGGATGATCAGTTTGTTCAGAAACGAGCCCTTGGTGATGGCCCACAACACCGGGAGTTCCCGGGACGCCTCGAATCCTGTGGCCTTCTCGGCATTCACCGCCAAGTCGTCGCCCAAAATGCCTGCCGTCTTTTTCCCGGCAACTTTGGTCATCACAGCCACGTCGTCCATGAGCATGGCGACGTCGTCAAGAAGGGCGAACAAACCAGAAGCCATGAGCCTAAGGAAGAACGAGAAGTCGGCCTTGATGCATCACCTCTCCTTGATCATTGACCCCTTGCAGAAGAACCCAACCAGCAGGCCAACGGCGCACGTCCAACATTCCAGGACCCATCCATGCCATGTCTAGCCCCTGCCCTTGCGACGACCAAGCCCTCCAAGTCACATCTGGACTCGACAGAAGGGGCGAATCAAAACGGACCTCATGCGTTGCAGGATTGGGCCACAAGGGGAGCTCGTGAGAAAGGCGTGCGAGAAACGGCACATGGGTCCAATCACATGACAATTCGAGTTCCACTTCATCCGAAGCTTGCAAGGCGTATGTCTCCATCGGGGCCAAACCCTCCATCGCATCCCTGACATGATGGTCCAGCCAGCTGTTGATCAATGAAAAGCTATGCGCCTGTTGAACCTGTCTTGTCATTCCTGCAAACAGGATCTCCCCGAAATCACACAGAGAGCCCGCATCGGCAAATCCGCAGTGTCCACCCTCCACCAGGGACACCCAGGCGCGACAATCCACCGATTCAAGGGCATTGAACAAGGGCAAGTGCTGGGTGTCAGGAGGCGTCACATCGTCCGCAGAACCTGAAATCAACAGTGTCGGAGTCACAACGTCAGGTCCAGCGGCTTGTGCTGAAGGCGTCGTCTCAGCTGGAGCCAACCCGACGAGTGCGTCAAGCTCATTACCCAAATCGGCTGCAGCCAACCATGAGGCTCCACCCCCCATGCTATGCCCAATCAATGCCGAGGCCGTTCCCAACAACCCCGACAATTCGCCCACTTGTTGGGCCGCGTGGCGAATCACGAAGGCAAGGTCAAGTGCAAAATCGCCATGCGATGGGGCAAAACCCGTCTCCGTGTCCACCACACCTACCACGTACCCCTCGCCTACCAGGTTCTCAACCAGGTCGCCGTAGTCCGCAGGCGTCATGACAAAACCATGGGCAATCACCACCAAAGGCGTAGGGCCCTCCAACCCTAGGTCGTGATGGAAATTGACGGGGATTTCACGACCGTTTCGGTCGGGGTCGTTGAAAGAGAAGGAGAAACTGTTGGTTTGGGCGTTGGAAGACAATGCCAAAAGCATCCATCCCAAGGCGAAGCACCATGACAAAGGCGCCTTCCAAGCGTGCGAAACATTCATGGAGGCAAGGTAAAAACTCCAAGGTGCTCTCTGGCCAAGGACACCGAATTCAGCGCTTCTTTTTCTTCACGCCAAAGGCGGGTCTACCGGTGGTTTTGCCTTTCCAAGGAGCGTCAATGCCTGGCTTGAAGGCCGTCTTTTTGCCTTTCTTTTTCGCCTTGCCAGCTCCCATCGGCTTGCCCTGACGCTCCCCATCCCACCCCGATGACCCCTCTGAGGATCCCGCGGCTTTTCCGCCGCTCCCGCTGCGCGAAAAGGGTTTTGATTTCCCCGAAGGACCCGACTTGCCAGAAGGACCTGGTTTGCCCGAAGGGCCTGATTTGCCAGCATAGGATGGTTTTCCCGCCCGACCGAAGGGCCTTCCTTGACGGCGTTTCTCGAGGTAGGACATCTCGCCTTCCTTGCCCGAAGGGGATTGGTTGAGGTCGCGTTTGGACCCCGTCTCGAAGCGCTGCATTTCACGCAACAACATCAGACGCAACACCTCTTCCTTGGAGTGATCGCCAAACAACAGAGACATCTGCTCCCACAATTCAGGAGGCATACCGTCGCTCCCATTCGTCGCCAAGAGCCCCTGGGCCCAATTCAGGAGGCGAGATTCCACGATGTGATCATGGTTGGGTACCATGGTTTGCGTGAAGTCAATGTCCAAGGTATTCGCAAGCCGGTTCAAGTGGGCCTTCTCTTTGCCACTCATCAACGCCAGGGAGATTCCCTTTTTGCCCGCACGTGCGGTGCGTCCGGAGCGGTGCGCGTATTGGGCCGATTCTCCGGGCAGCGAGTGATGAAAGACGTGGGTAAGGTCGTCCACGTCAATGCCCCGAGCTGCTACGTCAGTGGCCACGAGCATCTGCAAGTTTTTGTCTTTGAAGCGCTTCATGACCCGATCCCGCTGCACTTGCGACATTTCACCGTGCAAGCAATCGGCCGAGTACCCGCGTTTCATCAACGCCTCTGCGAGTTCCTGGGTGTCCCGACGGGTTCGACAAAAGACCACCCCATACAATTGAGGATCCAAGTCCAAAAAGCGGGCAATCGCCTCCGTTTTGTCCGAGTGCCTCACCAAGGCATACCTGTGCTCAATGTTGGTGTTGACTGTCGAGCTGGCGTTGACCTGGACCTCCAAGGGATCCACCATGTACCTCTTGACAATCCGACGGATTTCCGCAGGCATCGTGGCTGAAAACAACCACGTGTGCTTCTCTTTCGGCGTGAATTCCAAGATGGTATCCAGTTCCTCTTTGAAGCCCATGTTGAGCATTTCGTCGGCTTCATCCAAGACCAAACAACCGATTTGGTCGAGTGCCACAGCCTTGCGCTTGATCAGGTCGATAAGCCGCCCAGGCGTGGCAATGACAACATGGGTCGGCGCCTTCAATGCACGGATCTGCATGCTGATGTTGGCCCCGCCGTAGACAGCCAGGGCCTTTAAGCCCTTCTTGTATTTGGAATACAATTCAATCTGTTCGGCAATTTGCTGGCCAAGTTCCCGGGTGGGCGAAAGCACCAAGGCTTGCACATGGCCTTGACTCGGATCCACATGCTCGAGCAAGGGCAATCCAAAGGCGGCAGTTTTGCCTGTTCCCGTTTGGGCCAAACCAATGAAGTCTCGCCCCCCTTCCAACAGGAGCGGGATGGCCTGGTGTTGAATGTCGGTGGGCGTCTCAAAGCCAAGTTCTTGAATGGCTCGGAGAATGGGGGCCGAAAGGCCGAGGTCGTCAAAAGAATGCAAAAGCGCGAGGTGTTCGGGCACAAAGGTCGACCTTTTCTTCCAAGGTGCAACAAAGCATTTCGGTCGTGCAGGCCGCGCAGGCCGTTGCGGCAACCTGGCCCACTACCAATGCCTGACGGAGGTGCTTGGAGACTCTTCTTACATTCGTTGAGAGCGCTTATCATTGTGACATGCATCGCAGGCCACTCCGACGTATGAAAGACACCTTGGCTGCCATCCTTTGGTTCATGGCCTGCGTGGGGTGTGTCCAACCCATCCACAGCCAAATCATGTCAGACTGGCCGTCCGACTCCGTCCTCTTCATCGATCATACACAGGGCTACATGGGCCACGGGGTGAGTTTTTTTGACTTCGACCAAGACGGATACGACGATTTGACGTTTGGTCACCACGACGGGAATTTGTTCGCCTACCGCAGCCAAGGCGATGGAACGTTTGTGGCTCACGACCTTGGAATTGGTGCGACCGGGGGCGAAATCAAGGCTGTGATTTGGGTAGACATTGACGGCGACTCCGACTTGGATTTGCTTGTTACACAACGACTTGCCCAAAACAAGCTGTGGGTTCAACTTTCGGATGGAACATTGTCGGAATTGCCTGAGGCAGGTGGGCTGGCCGGAAGTGCCGTGGAGCGCACCTTCGGGGCTTCTGTGGGCGATTACGACAACGATGGGGACCTGGACATTTACCTCTGCCAAATGCACAACGTTCCGGTCAACACAGAACCCAACCGTTTGTTCCAAAACCAAGGGGGGGTTGACATGGCGCTGGCATTTGTGGAAGTCACGGAGGAGGCCGGTGTTGGCAATGGAGCCAAACCCTCCTTGCAAAGTTCGTGGGTTGACCTGAACAAGGACGGATGGCTGGATTTGCATGTCATCAATGACCGGACAATCTATCCCGATGCCTTCTATCAGAACATGCAAGACGGAACGTTCATTGACATGTCGGAGACCATGGGACTGAACCTGTCCGTCTTCTCCATGAGCTCATCCTTTGCTGACTATGACAAAGACATGGACTGGGACGTCTTCGTGTCCAATGGACCCAATCTTGAAAACCGCCTGATGCGATGTGCCGGGTCGCCAGCATCGATCGGAGAACCCTTAGAGCCTGCGTACCAAAACGTGGCTGGTCCTGCAGGCATTGAAATCGATGACCTGGCTTGGGCAGGCGTTTGGTTTGATGCGGACAACAGCGGCAGCCAAGACCTGATGATTGCCACGGGCACCTCCTTTGCCACAGACTATCCCTACCTCCTTGAATTGTATCCGGAGCCAAGAACGAGGCTGTATTTGAATGATGCCGGATTCTATCCTTTTGTCGATGTTTCGCAAGACATAGACGCTGGCGTGGAATTGAGTTTTTCAGCCGCCTATGGAGATGCGGACGCAGATGGTTCCTTGGAGGTGGCTGTTCACCGCATGGGTTCCACTGCCAGGCTTCTGCATGGTCAACCTGGCTTGGGAAATTGGCTGCAAGTCCTGTTGCAAGGATCAGCTCCCAACACACACGGCATTGGCTCCGTGGTCACAGCATGGAGCAATGGGGAACCTGACATGCGGGTTATGCAATGTGGAACGCAGTATTTGAGCCAAAACAGCGAGCTGTTGCACTTTGGGTTGGGAAATGAGCAACATTGCGACAGTCTGGTGGTTCGCTGGCCCAACGGTGAACTCCTGAGCCTGAGCGATCTTCCAGCAAACACACGTGTTCTCATCTCACAAACGGGTACGATTCAGATGCAAGGTTGCACGTATCCAGTGGCATGCAACTTCAATCCGCAGGCGATGGATGACAACGGGACATGTGAATTTTCCTGTCTGTGCGGAAGCGGCACAGCGTGGGATGCAGTGTTGGGAGAGTGCATTGACCTTTGTGACGCAGATTTTTCGAGTGACGGCGTTGTGAGCACCGCAGATCTCATCTTGTTCCTGACGATGTTTGGGGCCAACTGTCCCGATTGACCACCTCCTCCCGTCAACACGGTCGATGTACGCGTTACCAAGGCAAGCGCAACGCCCTCACCTCCTGCTCAAAAAACTGCATCAGCGCATCCCGCAAGGCGGGATCCAGTGTTTCCCGCATCGCGCGGATGTTTCCTTTCAATTGCGCCACTGAAACGGCCCCGGGAATGACCGTGCTGACCTCATCAAACGAGGTGCAAAACAGCAGCGCCGCTGAAATCAAAGACACTTCACCTCCGAGGATTATGCCCACGCGGTCCACAAGCTCCGCTCGCTGACGAATATCTTCCTCGGACCACCGTGCACGAACCCCTGTGAATTGGCTCGTTGCCGAATACTTGCCCGTAAGCCATCCTGAATCGAAGGGGATTTTGGCAATGACCGTCGCTCCTTGTTCCTTCACCATGTCAAAAGCCCCCGTACAATCTTGATGCAGAATGTTGAAGAACGATTGAATGACCTTGGCATTGGTGGTGGTCAGCAGCGTCTTGATTTCATCTTGGGCGTCCACCGAAGCGCCGTAGGCCAAAATCTTGCCCTCTTCCACCAGCCTCTCAAGCACTTGGTAATGGTCATTCTTGTTGCCGTCCAGGAGCTCCGCAGGCGGGCTGTGAATGATGACCGAGTCGAGGTAATCCATGTTAAGCCGCCTCAGGCTGCGCTCCACCGACCCCTGAATCAGGTCCGCGCTGAAATCCACCTCACCAGTGTCGAGCCGTCCAAACTTCGAGTTGACGACAATCGTACCGCGATCCAGCGATCCAAGCACGTTCCCCAGGCGCGATTCACTCGTGCCATGGCCGTAATTGGGCGCCGTATCGAAGAAGTTGATGCCTTCGTCCAAGGCTGTGCGAATCATACGATCCGCCTCATCGCTGGACACTGCCTGCCATCCAGATTCTACCCCAAGTTGCCAAGCTCCAAAACCCAGTTCTGAGATTTTGATTCCGCCCTTCAAGTACGTTCGTCTCATCATGACAATCAAAAGTAAGGCCGAGTTGAATGCGCGGGAAGTTTGACCACGAACCTTCAGAGACATCAACATCATTTGTGGAAGAAATTCCTTATTTTACAGGCTCCAATTGCTTTTTCGTCGAGAAAAACCAAAACCTACGCCATGAACACATCGTTCATTCTTTCGGCTTGCGCACGTGCTTGTGCGTTCTTTTCGAGCTTCTTTTTGATTCAGATTGGTGCCAGCCAGTGCGCAGACAATGGGCTGGTGATGTCCTCAAATCAACCAGGCTATGGAGTCCTGCTCGAAGCAGATTCGATTCATGTCAGTGGAGATTTGGCCGGATACACGACCTACCGGTTGTACGTGACCACACTCCACGTGGATGACATCATCAGTTCGGTGGTAGGAGATGACGATTTTCCGCTTGCATTGTCAACCACTGGCACGTTTTTCCAAGAACCCATCTTCGGGGGGGCCACTCCCGAAATGTTGACTCCAATCGCACTCGATCTGTGGCCAGCACTGCACTTCGACAGTTGGGTTACAATCGGAATTGACGGACCAGCTGTGGTCGGAAACGGAGAAGTCAACACTTCGCTCTTGCCAGGTTCGTGGCCCAACGAATTTGAAGCTGGAAACGGCTTCTTGGTGGATTCTCCAGAAGGATCGGGTTGGTACACAGTGCCTCCCAATTCTGCCAATGGCCTTTCGGGAAGTGATCGCAAGGTGTTGATTGCGCAACTCACCACCAATGGATCCATCAGCGGTTCTCTGCGAACCCAGGTTTTCCTTCATGGCAACCTTGACACGGATGTTCGGGTGGACCTCACCTTTAACAGTGAAGTGCCCGAAGATGCCTTGTGTGGATGCACAGATGAGTTGGCGAGCAATTTCAACCCTCTCGCGACAGTGGACGATGGATCGTGTGTGTTTGTCTTCGAGGGGTGCATGATTTCCTTTGCCTGCAACTACAATCCCAATGCCACATTGGATGATGGCACTTGCGAATTTGTGGGATGCATCGCCTTCGGATGCACCGACCCCATGGCATGCAACTTCGACGCCGAAGCGGAATTTGACGACGGAGGATGCACGTATCCCAACTTCCCCTACGACTGTGAAGGGACCTGCATCAACGACGGCGACAACGACGGGGTCTGCGATGAGTTTGAAATCTTTGGCTGCACCGATTCCGAAGCATGCAACTACCAGGCGGGTGCTACCGACGATGACGACTCATGCACGTACGGATGTCAGGGATGTACCAACAGCGCCGCCTGCAACTACGACGAGGATGCCCTCCTGGACGACGGATCTTGCGAGTTTGAAAGCTGCGTCGACGTGGGATGCACCGACCCCGAGGCTTGCAACTTTGACCCCGAAGCGGATTTTGACGACGGTTCATGCATTGAGATTCCCCAGGGCGACTGCGACTGCAGCGGAAACCAACTTGACGCATTGGGGGTCTGTGGCGGGGACTGTGAGGCCGACGAGGACGCTGATGGAATCTGCGATGAAGGCGATGATTGCGTGGGTGCGTTTGACGCGTGCGGCGTGTGCAACGGTCCAGGCGAAATCTACGCGTGTGGATGTTTTGACATCCCCGCAGGCGATTGCGACTGCGAAGGAAATCAACTCGACGTCCTTGGCGTGTGTGGAGGGGACTGTGCGGCTGATGTCAATGCCAATGGAATTTGTGACCTCAACGAAATTGCCGGATGCACCGACCCTTCGGCCTTGAACTACAACTCCGCCGCCACCTTGGACAACGGAACATGTGTTCCCAACATCCCTGGCTGTCTCAACCCTGTTGCTTGCAATTACAACCCTGAAGCCACCGTGAGCAATGGGTCGTGTGATTACGAGTCGTGTGTGGGCTGTACCAACATCGCAGCGTGCAATTACAACCCTGACGCAACGATTTCCGCCAACGCTACATGCACGTACCCCGCATCGAACAATGTGGATTGCGATGGAAACTGCCTCCTTGACATGGATGATGATGGCATTTGTGATGAAGATGAGGTGGATGGTTGCACGGATCCCGCTGCGACCAATTTTGACCCAGATGCCACCGAGGATAATGGATCATGCATCACTGCGGTTCCAGGATGCACCAACGCCTTCGCCTGCAACTACAATCCTTTGGCCAACATCAGTGATGGTTCATGCGACTACGATTCCTGCGTTGGTTGCACAAATCCAGAGGCTTGCAACTACGACCCTGCGGCGACCATCTCGGCGAACACCACGTGCACCGAGCCGGCCGAAGATTATCTGGATTGCCTGGGACAGTGCCTCCTTGACTCGGATGGTGATGGGGTTTGTGACGAGTTGGAAATCCAAGGATGCACAGATTCGGAAGCCTTGAACTACGACAGCGAGGCCACCGATGATGATGGGTCCTGCGTGGCTGTGATTGAAGGGTGCTTGTCACCCAATGCCTGCAACTACAACGGTTCCGCCAATGTGAGCGACGGCTCATGCGACTATGAAAGCTGTGTGGGATGCACACTTGAAGGTGCTTGCAACTATGATCCTTACGCCACCATTTCGGCCAATGGCACCTGCACCTTCCCCGAAGAATTGAACTTGGATTGCGAAGGAAATTGCTTGTTGGACAGCGACAACGATGGGGTTTGCGACGAAGATGAGATCGAAGGCTGCACCGACCTTGACGCCTTCAACTACGACAACGAAGCCACAGACGATGATGGATCGTGCATCGCTGTGGCCTTAGGCTGTCTCCAAAGCAATGCCTGTAATTTTAATCCGCAAGCCAACGTGAGTGATGGCTCATGTGAGTTTGACTCGTGCGCTGGATGTATCCTTGAAGGCGCGTGTAATTACGACCCAAATGCCACCATTCAGGACAATGGCACTTGTGAATTCCCTGAAGAAGACTATCTGTTGTGTGATGGCTCGTGTCTCAATGACAGCGATGGAGACAGCGTCTGCGACGAATTGGAGGTGTTGGGATGCACCAACCCAGAAGCCCAAAACTTCAACCCCAATGCCACCGAAGACAACGGCAACTGCATTGTCCTCGTGGGAGGGTGTTTGATCCCGATTGCGTGCAATTACGACCCAACAGCCGGTTACGATTACAACATTCCTTCCGAGTGCGAATTTGACAGCTGTTCAGGTTGTGTCGTGCCCGTTGCATGCAACTACGACCCGACGGCCAGTGTCCCTGCAAACGGTACGTGCATTTTCGCCCCGCAGTTTTACGATTGCGAAGGCAACTGCAACCAGGATTTTGACGGGGATGGGATTTGCAATCAATTGGAGGTGGATGGCTGCACCGACATTGCGGCTTCCAACTACAGTGAAGAAGCCACGGACGATGACGGCTCCTGCGTTTTCCTCGTGGGTGGATGCACCCTTCCATTTGCCTGCAACTACGACCCGAATGCCAACTTCTACCTGCCGGGATCATGCGATTTTAGTTGTTTGGGCCAATCGTCGATGCTTGAGGGTTGCAACGATTTGCTCGCGTGCAACTTTGGTGCGAACGAACCATGTGTGTATTTTGACGAGAACGGAGACCTCTGCGTAACATTCGGGTGCACGGACCCAGCCGCTTGCAACTTCAATGAATCCGCCATGCTACCCGACGGGTCGTGCGATTACGACACGTGTGTGGGTTGCATGGACACTGACGCTTGCAACTTCAATCCTGAAGCGCTCACCGACGATGGATCGTGTGAATTCGAGACATGTGCGGGTTGTACTGACGTTACGGCCATCAACTTCGACGAGACCGCAAGCCTCGACGATGGCAGCTGCATCCTTCCGGGGTGCCCCCTTGTCGGCGCATGCAACTACGATGAAACTGCAGGGTTCAACGATGGCAGTTGCGACTTCCTTTCATGCGCTGGATGCACCCTCAATGGAGCGTGCAACTACGATCCCGATGCCCTCATCTCCAACAATTCGCTCTGCACCTACCCTGTCGAAGCCTATTTGAATTGCGATGGTTCATGTGTGAATGACCTAGACGGAGATGGAATCTGTGACGAACTTGAGGTTGCGGGTTGTACCGATGCTGAGGCCTTCAACTACGACAACGATGCTACAGACGATGACGGATCGTGTGTACCAACAATTGCCGGTTGCTTGGCCAATGCCGCGTGCAATTACAACCCCACCGCCAACGTTTCGGACGGATCCTGTGAGTATGCGTCATGCGCTGGATGTACGCTACCAAATGCATGCAACTATGATCCCGAAGCAACGATTGCGGTGAATTCTACCTGCACAACCCCTGATGAGGATTACTTGGATTGCTCCGGCGTATGCCTTCAAGATGCTGACGAGGATGGAATTTGTGATGAAATCGAAATTTCTGGATGCACCGACGAGGCCGCTCTCAACTACGATGCAGACGCCACAGACGACGACGGCACCTGTGTGCTTGCGGTTTTGGGTTGTTTGAATCCGGGAGCATGCAACTACAATGCGTCAGCCAACGTGAGCGACGGCTCGTGTGAATTTGATTCCTGCGTCGGTTGCATGTTGGAAGATGCCTGCAATTTTGAGGCTTCCGCGACCATTCCCGCAAACGGCACATGCACCTATCCAACAGAAGACTACCTCGACTGCAACGGTCAATGCTTGCAAGATTCGGACGGAGACGGGGTGTGCAATGAAGCCGAAATTTCCGGGTGCACTCAACCTGCTGCACTCAATTTTGACCTCGATGCCACCGAAGATGATGGATCGTGCATTTTGCCGGTTCCAGGATGCCTCAACCCTGGCGCATGCAATTACAATGCGGCTGCAAACACGAGCAATGGGTCGTGTGAATTTGAATCCTGTTCGGGATGCACACTGGAAGAGGCATGCAACTACGATCCTGACGCGTCCATTTCAGCCAATTCCGAATGCACATACCCCTCGGAGGTCTACCTCAACTGCGCGGGAGAATGTTTGGCCGATGCCGACTTGGATGGGGTGTGTGACGAGGAAGAAATCTTGGGTTGTACTGATCCTATGGCCTTGAATTTTGATGCAGACGCGACCGAAAATGACGGGTCATGCATTGAAGTCATCTTGGGTTGTCTCAACCCAACAGCATGCAACTACGACCCAGCGGCCAACACGTCGAATGGCACTTGTGACTACGAAAGTTGCATCGGGTGCATGATTGAGTCTGCCTGCAACTACAGCGTTGACTACACGGTCGCAGCCAACGCAACCTGCACCTATCCTGCCACGCCATTCGTCGATTGCGAGGGTGCATGCCTCAACGACGTGGACTCCGACGGTGTGTGCGACGAATTGGATGACTGCGTGGGCGCGTACGACGCATGCGGCGTGTGCAACGGACCGGGCGAGATCTACGCGTGCGGATGTGCGGACATTCCAGTGGGGGATTGTGACTGTGATGGCAACCAGCTCGATGCGCTGGGTGTGTGTGGAGGGGACTGTGCGGCGGATGCCGACGCGGACGGCATTTGCGATGACGTGGATGACTGCGTGGGCGCGTACGACGCATGCGGCGTGTGCAACGGTCCGGGCGAGATCTACGCGTGCGGATGTGCGGACATTCCAGAGGGGGATTGTGATTGTGATGGCAACCAGCTCGACGCGCTTGGTGTGTGTGGAGGGGACTGTGCGGCGGATGTCGACGCGGACGGCATTTGCGACGAAGTGGATGACTGCGTGGGCGCGTACGACGCATGCGGCGTGTGCAACGGACCAGGCGAGATCTACGCGTGCGGATGTGCGGACATTCCAGAGGGGGATTGTGATTGCGATGGCAACCAACTTGATGCGCTGGGTGTGTGTGGTGGTGACTGCGCGGCGGATGCCAACGGAAATGGCATCTGCGACGACGAGGAACAAGGTGCCGGATGCACTGTGGTTTGGGCTTGCAACTACGACATCACAGCTGTCGAAGACGACGGATCGTGCGAATACGAGACGTGCCTCGGATGCATCTATGGAACGGCTGCCAACTACGACGCCCAAGCCACGTTGGACGATGGGTCATGCATTTTCTTGGGCTGCACGGACGACGATTTTGCGTCCTACAATCCACAAGCCAACGAAGACCAACTTGGGGCATGTACAAATACGCCTACGAGTGCTGACTTCAATCAGGATGGACTCGTTCAATTGGAGGACTTGGTCATGTTCTTGCAATCCTATGGGCTCGTAGGACCCGAATGGGGAGGGCTCGATTGGATCCAAAACGCGTGCAACGTGCCTTCATACACCGAAGAAGAAATGTGGGATACGCTGTTGGCTTCCCTTGGATTCATGCCCAACTTCGACGACCCTGTTGTGGGATGTTTCTACCCAGGGGCTCTCAACTACACGCCTGAGGCACTGATGGACTTTGGACTTTGCCTGTTTGCCGGATGCACAGACCCCGCGGCTCTCAATTTCAACGCGTTGGCCACAGTGGACAACGGAGGATGCAATTACGAAGTTTGTCCTGACTTCAATGGAAATGGGGAAGTCCAAATCAGTGACTTGATGGACTTTCTCCTTCTGTGGGGCAATTGATCAATTGCAGGTATTCCCGAATGCAGTCAACAGCTGAAGAATGTCGGCCACAGAGATGCTCCCGTCTCCGTTCAAATCTCCAGGGCAGGGTTCCTGTGTGTTGATTTGGCACGATCCGTCGTCGAACACGGCTTCTTGGTTGTAGTTGATGGCGTCAGGATAGGTGCAGCCTCCCCCCTCTTGCAACGCGCAATCGTACGGCGGGAACGTGCATGAACCATCGTCAAAAGCCGCATCCGGATCGTAGTTGCAGGCAAGCGGATAGGTGCAACCGCCGTATTCCACCACGACGCAAGGCCCTGCCTCGTAGGAAGTGACGCCTCCTGTGAATGTCGCAACGCAAGGATTGGAATAGGTCACGCCGTTGCAGCCGCATACAGGGTTGTAGATCATCGTGCAGATGACGTTGGGATCGATTTGGCTTTCGTCCACGCAGCCGCCCATGCTGTTTGCGTCGACGCCCAAGCTCCCTCCCAGCGTCCAACTGCCCAAGAACGTACCAGGAATGATTTCCGTTTCTTCCCACATCAAGTAGTCCTCGATCATGCAGGCTACAGGACTCCCGTTGAGCGTGGCCGAATCGTTGGTCAACAGCACCGAAACGAACATCGTGTCGGTCAACGGCAATTCAAATGAAAACGAAACGAAGTTGTTGTTGACCAGCACCTCTTCGTGCAGCACGTTCCCCTCCGAGTCGGTGAATTCCCATTCCATCACATTCTCGCTCGGTGGCCACGTCAAGTATCCGCCGGGATGATACAGGTTGATGGCATTGGGGTTGGATCCCACGTTTACCACCAGGCTCATTTGATCGCAAGGAACGGCGGTAATTCCCTGGGCGTAGCCCTTCGAACAACACATCGAACAAACCGCGACCCCAACCCACCAAAACATCGTCGTATGAAACTGCATTTTGTGAATCTACCTCAGAATGGTGATTCAAGATTGGGAAACAGGGTAAGAATCTTGCAGCGTATCAAAGCCCAAGTCACTGCCGTTCAAACACCCCAAACAAGAACTCCTGCTCCCCTCCAGTGGGCGTTGTGTGCAGTTGCAGGGCGATCTCCGCGGGCTTCCAATCCGGTGCGAAGGTTTGTGCCAACGAGGCCTCGTCGTGCCGTTGAATGATCGTGCCGCTGCATGTGGTCGGGCCGTTGGTGGAGAAGGTGGCCACAATGGCCTTGGACCCATCCGTGGTCGCGCTAAGCAGCGCACGGAGGTAGTCCTCTCGATCCTCAGCAGAAGTCAAAAAATGAAAGGCAGCCCGATCGTGCCAAAGCTCATAGGTACGTTCTGGCAAGAAACTCGTGACGTCCCTGACCATCCAATGCACACGGGCGGCCTTCTCTCCCAGCCTCTGTTGAGCACGCTCGATGGCCATTGAAGAAATGTCAAGAACAGTCAGGTCCGTGTACCCGTCCTCCAAAAGGTGGTCAACCAGAAAACTATCGCCTCCACCAACATCCAGAAGCGGTGCGTTTTTGGGGAGATTCATCGCAGCAATTCGATTCAACGATGACCATGGCACCGGCTGATACCAGCTACACGATTCAAAGGGCTTGGAACTGTAAATGGCCTCCCAATGTGCTCTGCGATCCGTTGAAGTCATTCCTCAAAAATGACACCTCTTTCTTTCACGATGAGAAACTTGGGTTACTCATTACTCCCTCAAAGGGTCAATTCAGCATGTGTCCTCGGCCATGCTTGTCCCTGCTGGTCGTTCAACAGGGCTACGCCTCTTGCTTGGTGAAGAGGCAATCATCACGTGGGCCCAGCAGGACAGAAGCCGAACACCATCAATCCCGATTGGGTAAAGTAAGCTTTACAAATGAGCCCGAAATCCAAACCCCACTTTCCAATGGGTCGTCCTCATCGCCTTTTCCGTTGATGAGATTGCATCAAAGTCATCGACCAGGCCGAAAAAAAATCCCGACCTGCACGGCCGGGATTTTTTTCGACTCCTTCCCTCGAGCCTTGCTGCGCAAGGCCAAGAATGAAGAATTTAACACTCGCTCGCTGCGCTCACTCGGCATCCCGAACGCAACGCACAGAAAAGCCGCCTCGCTGAACGCCGTAGTAGTCGTCGCGGCCGACATACTCGTAGTTGTAGTCCAGGTAACGGTACCAAGCGAGGGAACCACTGGGCGAGGAACTCCACCAGTACCCGTAGTATCCAGCGCCGTCGAAGTACCCATCGAAGAGCCGGTAGCCGCCCGGCAAACCTGAAAAACCACTCGAGTTCGTGCCGTTGCCGTCGTTGAACCACCCGTAGTACGTTTTCATTTGGCCTCCAGCCACAGACTCACCCCCAAGATGGTCGGTCAGAATTGTCCACTCTCCATCGGTAGGAACGTGCCAGCCGCTTGGGCACAAGCCACGGGCGTCATCCACGGCGTA
>JBEARC010000102.1:0-10811 GCA_041163465.1 Bacteroidota bacterium | reverse complement strand
CTACCTTGTCAGAAGACGTACTTGTTCTTGTCGATGAGCGCCTGCGCTACGCGACGACGGGCCTCCTTCGTGTTGAAGGGATCGACCTTCGTGAAGCGCTTCATGCCCATGAGCATCATCTTCAACTCGTCGCCTTCGGCGTAGCCCATGAGCGCCTCCTTGCCCGCGACGTTGATCTTGTCCGCCGCCCAATAGAGGTAGGTCTGCATCATGTCGGTCGGCAAGGCGGCGGCTTCGGCGCCTTGGCTTTGGGCGATTTTCTGAGCGCGCAACACAAAGCTCTCGGCCGTGTAAGCCCAAATCGCCATGTCCGCGATGCCCATGAGGATCTCCTGCTCTTTGGCGAGGGACATCATGAGTTTTTGGGCCGCAGAACCCGCCACCATGAGCGTGGCCTTCTTGAAGTTCTTGACGTAGCCCAAATGCTTTTCGTAGAGGTCCGCCGGTGCGTCCCCAAACTCCGGAATGCCCGTCAGCTCATTCGCCACGGCCATTGCAGGCGTCATCAAATCGAGCTCGCCCTTCATGGCCTTTTTCAAGATCATGTCGACGGTGAGCATGCGGTTGATTTCGTTGGTGCCCTCGAAAATGCGGTTGATGCGCGCGTCGCGGTAGGCGTGCTCGGCGCGGGTCTCCGCGCTGTAGCCCATGCCGCCGTGCACCTGCACGGCTTCGTCGACCACGTAGTCCGTGACCTCCGAGCCAAGGATTTTCATCATGGCGCATTCGGGCGCAAAGGCCGCGATGCCCTTGAGCGTCGCCTCGCCCTTGTCCATGCCGCCTGCAACGAGGTCGGCGATGGCGTCGTCGATGTTTTGGGTGGCGCGGTACACGGCCGTCTCGAGCGCGTAGGTCTGAATGGCCATCTCGCCGAGCTTGTGGCGAATCGCCCCGTACTTGCTGATCGGACGGCCAAACTGCTCCCGCGCATTCGTGTATTTCACGCTTTCTGTGATGGCGTCTTTGCAGGACCCGATGACCACGCCGCCGAGCTTGATGCGCCCGATGTTGAGGATGTTCACGGCGATCTTGAAGCCCTTGCCTCGCTCGTACAGGAGGTTTTCGACGGGCACTTCCACGTCGTTGAAAAAGACCTGGCGGGTGCTCGACCCTTTGATGCCCATCTTCTTTTCCTCGGGGTTCATCGTGATGCCGTCGTACCCACGCTCGCAGATGAACGCGCTGAGGTTTTCGTCGTCGTCAATCTTGGCGAAGACGATGAGGATGTCGGCGAATCCGCCGTTGGTGATCCACATCTTTTGGCCGTTCAGCACGTAGTGGGTGCCGGCTTTGTTGAGCTTGGCCGAGGTCTTGCCGCTGTTCGCGTCGGACCCGCTTCCGGGCTCGGTCAGGCAGTAGCAGCCCTTGAGTTCGCCTGTGGCGAGGCCGGGGACGTACTTCTGCTTTTGGGCGTCGTTGCCGTAGTAGAGGATGGGGAGCGTGGCGATGCCTGTGTGCGCCGAGAAGCTGACGGCAAAGCTGTGCGCGCCGCCCATGCTTTCGGTGATGAGCATCGTACTCTTGAAGTCCAAACCAAGGCCCCCGAGTTCCTCTGGCACGGAACTGCCGAGCAGCCCGAGCTCACCCACTTCTTCGAGCAGTTTGGGGGTCAAGCCTTCCTCTTGGGCTTCGATACGTTCGAGGTTGGGGATGATGCGTTGGGCTACAAAGTCGAGTCCGGTTTGCAGCATCATGCGATGCTCTTCGGTCCACTCTTCAGGCGTAAAGATTTCGTCGGCACTCACGTCACGGATGAGGAATTCACCGCCGGTGATGGCCTTGGATGGGGTAGGGTTTCCAGTTGTCATGTCGTTGAGTTAGAGCATTTCAAACACGCCAGCCGCACCTTGTCCGGTGCCCACGCACATCGTGACGATGCCGTGCTTGGCGCTTCGGGTTTTCAATTCGTGGAGAAGCTGCACGGTGAGCTTGGCACCGGTGCAGCCGAGGGGGTGGCCCAGCGCGATGGCGCCACCGTGGACGTTGACGGTCGCCGGGTCGAGGTCGAGTTCGCGAAGCACGGCCACGCTTTGGCTCGCAAAGGCTTCATTCAGCTCGTACAAGGCGATGTCGGACTTGCTCAGTCCCGCGCGTTTCAGTGCTTCGGGCACTGCGTAGATCGGGCCGACGCCCATGATGCGCGGCTCGAGGCCGCTCACGTGGTAGGACTTCAGGCGCGCGATGGGTTCGACGCCGAGTTCCTTCAGCATACGCTCGCTGACCACCATGACAAACGCGGCCCCGTCGGAGGTCTGCGAACTGTTGCCGGCCGTGACCGACCCGCCTTCGGCGAAGACGGGACGAAGCTTGGCGAGCGCCTCGACGTTGGTGCCTCGGCGGACGCCTTCGTCGGTGTCGATGACGTGCTGGCGTTCCTGCCGCTTTTCGTGTTCGTCGAGGTAGACTTCGTTCACCGTGATGGGGGTGATGCCTGCCGCGAACGCGCCGCTGTCGATGGCGGCGGCGGCGCGGGCGTGGCTCTCCACCGCGAAGGCGTCTTGGTCTTCCCGCGAAATGTTGAACTCCTTGGCCACGGCTTCGGCCGTCAAGCCCATGCCCCAATACCATTCGGGGTTGTTCTTGGCGACGCGGGCGTTGGGCACGAGGCGCCAACCGCCGAAGGGGATGGGCGTCATCGTTTCAATGCCGCCGGCGATGATGCAGTCGGCCATGCCCGCGTGGATTTTGGCCGACGCGATGGCAATGGTTTCAAGGCCGCTCGCGCAGTACCGGTTCACGGTCATACCGGGCACTTTCTCCGTGTCGAGGCCCATGAGGGAGACCATGCGGCCGAGGTTCAGGCCCTGTTCCGCTTCGGGGGTGGCGTTTCCGACAATGACGTCGTCGATGCGCGTTTTGTCCAGTTGGGGAAAATCCGCCACCAACCGACGGATCACTTGTTCGCCCAAATCGTCGGCCCGCATGAAGCGGAACCCACCACGTGGGGCTTTGGCAACGGCGGATCGGTACCCGCCTACAATGTATGCGTCCATCAGTTCCGGAGGATTTTGCCCTTTTGGATGAGGCTCTGCATGCGCTCAAGGGTCTTGCGCTGGGTGCAGAGTTCGACAAAAGCCCGACGTTCGAGGTCGAGCAAGTATTGTTCGCTCACATCAGTGCGGGAGCTCAGGTCACCGCCGCACATCACGTAACCGAGCTTCTCGCTGATGAGGGCGTCGTGCTCCGAGATGTAGTTGCCGGCTTCCATGCTGTTGGCCCCGGCGTAGACGATGCCCATGCCTTCTTGGCCCATGACTGTGATGTCCTTGCGCTTGACCGGCTGTGTGTAGCCTTGGTCGGCCATCGCCAGGGCGGCGGCCTTGGCGCGGGCAAGTTGATCGCGACGGTTCACCACCACTTCATCCACGCCCTCCCGCAAGTAGCCGAGTTCAAACGCCTCGTACGCCGACGTCGCCACCTTGGCTTGGCCAATGGTGAGGAAGCGGTTGCGCATCGCGTTGATTCGGACGTCGCCTTCCTTCAATTCGTCGTTCAAGCGAAGCACAAACTCCTTGGTTCCGCCACCCCCAGGGATGACCCCAACCCCAAACTCCACCAGGCCGATGTACGTCTCGGCGTGAGCCACGACTTTGTCGACGTGCAGGCACACCTCACAGCCGCCACCCAGCGTCAATTGGTGCGGAGCCGCCACCACGGGAATGCCGCTGTAGCGAAGGCGCATGGTCGTGTTTTGGAACATGCGAACGGCGTAGTCCAACTCGTCCCATTCTTGTTCAACCGCCATCATGAAGATCATGCCGACGTTGGCGCCGGCCGAGAAATTCCCGCCCTCGTTGCTGATGACGACGCCGCGCCACCTGGGGTCGCTTTCTGCAAGGTCGATGACCTTGTTGAGGCCCTCGAGAATCTCTGCCCCGATGGTGTTCATTTTGGTGTGAAAGGCGATGTTGAGGATGCCGTCGCCGAGGTCTTGGACGGTGCAGCCACTGTTGGACCAAACCGTCTTGTCCGCCCCCAACAACGACAGCGCGATGCGTCCGTCCTGTCCGGGAATGACGGTGTGGCTTTTTGTCGGTACGTCCCAACAGGTTCGCTTCCCGTCGGCCACGCCATAAAAGCTCGTTGCCCCAGACGCGACCAGGTCGTGCACCCAGCCCGCCACCTCGAGTCCGCGCGCGGCGCAGGCGTCGATTCCGGCCTGAAGTCCAATCGCGTCCCAGCTTTCGAAGGCCCCGAGCTCCCACCCGAAGCCGGCGCGGAGCGCGTCGTCGATGCGGTAGGCCTCGTCGCTGATTTCAGGCACGCGGTGGCTCACGTATGCAAACACGTCCGCGAAAATGCGCCGGTAGAATTCGCCAGCCTGGTCTTGCCCATTGAACAAGAGTTTGGTTCGCTCACGCAGGTCGTCGACGTTTTTCGCGGCGGCGAGGGTGGCAAACTGGACTTTCTGGGACGGCCGGTATTCTAGCGTTTTGAGGTCCAAGGCGTGGATCTCCTTCTTGCCGTCGGTCACCACTTTTTTGTAGAAACCTTGGCCCGACTTGCTCCCCAACCAACCTTCGTCGACCAAATGTTGGACGTACGAGGGGACGGCGAACACTTCGGCCCGCTCGTCTTGGGGGCAGTTGTCGGCCACGCCTTTCGCCACGTGGACCAGCGTATCCAAGCCGACCACGTCGCACGTGCGGAACGTCGCGCTTTTGGGGCGGCCCATCGCAGGTCCAGTCAACTTGTCCACGGCCTCAACGCTCAACCCCATGTCTTCCACCGTATGGAAGAGCGCTTGAATGGCGAAGACACCCACGCGGTTCGCGATGAACGCCGGCGTGTCCTTGCAGAGCACGCTTTGCTTCCCCAGAATGCGCTCGCCGTAGGCGGCAAAGAAATCAAGCACTTCGGGCAACGTGTCGGGACCGGGAATGATCTCCAACAGCTGCAAATAGCGCGGCGGATTGAAGAAGTGGGTTCCACAGAAATGCTTTCGGAAATCCTCGCTGCGTCCTTCGGCGAGCATGCCGATGGGAATGCCGCTCGTGTTGGACGTGATGAAGGTTCCGGGCTTGCGGTGTTGCTCCACACGTTCAAACAGCTGCTGCTTGATGTCGAGTCGTTCGACCACCACTTCGAGGATCCAATCGCAGTCCGCAATGCGGGGCAGGTCGTCGTCGAAGTTCCCCGTCTCAATGCGTGAAGCGAATCGCTTGCTGTAGATGGGGGAGGGTTTGGACTTGAGGGCCTTGGCCAAATGGCCGGCCGCCACGCCGTCGCGTGGTCCGTCTTTTGCGGGAAGGTCCAGCAACATTACCTCCGCGCCGCATTGGGCGAGGTGGCATGCGATGGCTGACCCCATCACACCGGAGCCGAGCACGGCCACGCGTTTGATTCGGTGGAATGGAAACGATGTAGTCATGAAGTGATGGTTGTATGTTGGGGATTCCAATCGGGTGGAATCAGTTGATCTGGATGTTCGAGCAATTCATTGAGTCGGGCCAAACCCCGCAGCAACTGGTTGACTGCGTCGTGTCCCATGAGTTCGTGCAACCGCGAATTCAAGGCAATCACGAGGTCGCGGGTGGCCCGGCGTGCTGCCACACCTTCAGGCGTGAGAAATACCCTGACGGAACGGCGATCCTTGCTGTCGGGCCGACGCTCAATCAGCCCACGATCCTCCATGCTTTTCAAGGTGCGGGAAAGGCTTGTGCTTTCCATGCCCATGCGGGGACCCAACTTGGTGCTGGGTGTTCCTCCTCGCTCGATGCTCAACAACGCGTAACCCACACTCATGGAAATTCCGTGGGCTTCTGCCAACCCCGCATAGAGACGGGCAAGTTTGGTCCATCCCCAGCGCAATTGAAAGTCGATGGTTTCCTGAGCTCTCATGGCCTCCAAGATACATCAAATTGCTATGCACGCATAGTATGTAAGTCATTTTTTGGCTTTGACAGGAATTTTTTTTGTGCGCATTCATCTCCTGTACCTTCGAGGCATGAATGAGTTTGACACCCACGTCAATCGAAGGCCGCAGCGCATTGGATTGTTTCCACGCTTGGCAGCATGGGTGGTCGATCAAATCGCGATGTCGATGTGCGTCTTTTACATGGCGTGGAAGGGGTGGGACTTGGGCCAAGACATGTCCCAACGACTGGGGCTGGATGAATTTTTGGCCATGTACGCTCCCATGGAGGATGCCTTGATTGCTGCTGGCATCGCAGGTGGATTGATTGCCCTGCTCGCTGCGTCGGCTGTGGTCGGAGGATTGTATCCCTTGATTGAGGGAGTGACAGGTGCGTCGCCGGGAAAATGGTTGTTGGGATTGCATGTGGGCAGAGATGATGGGGGACGGGGTGATGTTGGATTGTTCTTGAAGAGAATGCTCATCAAGTCGATTCAGTCCGTACTCGTCTTGGCTTCTGGCTTGACGGGTGTGGCTCTGCTGGGTTTGCTGGCTGGGCCTGCGGGATTGGTGATTCAGGTGGGGACCTTGCTGATGCTGGCTCCTCATCGGCAGGCTTTGCACGACAAGCTAGCCCAAACAGCCGTCTATCGGCGCCGTGAACTCCAGAGCGCTGGACCAAGGGCTTGATCAAAGGACGTGTCCTTCGCGGCGAGGAGTGAAGTCCTCCACGGGATGCGACACGGGGATGCAACCCGAGGATGCAACCTGAGGATGCAACCTGGGAATGCAACCCTTCGGGGGATGCAACCCTTCGCCCGAGGAGAACGATATCTTTGCGGAAAATTTGGTGGAATGAGATTCGCAATTCTTTGGACGCTGGTGGGGATGAGCCTTGGGTTTGGACCCTCGAACATTCATGCACAGAGAACTTGTGGCATGGATTCAGTCCAAACCCACCTGATGGGCCTGCCCAACCATGCTGCGTCTCATCAATTGCGCATGAATGCGATGCGCGATGTCCTGGATGCTCACGGGGAACGGGCGGATTGCGACAATGTGTTGATGATCCCCGTGGCGGCACATTTTCAGAACACGGGCATTCCACTGGCATGTGCCATTGACATGGCGCTTTCTCAGGTTGAGGCGATGAACGCTGATTTTGCCGGAACCAACGCTGACATTGGCGAGTGGATTGACCAACAGCCAGGCTTGTGGCCCAACATCAGCAACGGGGAGTCCTGCATCCAATTTTGCCTCGCCACCATGAATCATCCGGCCGGATTTGGTTTGGCCGAGGGAGATTATGCCGTGACCTTGGACCAAACCAACGGCGACAACGACCCTGCATGGTCGGGCTATTTGAATTTTTGGGTGCGTACCATCGGAGGAGGAACCCTTGGATATTCCCCATTGGGAGGCTCGGGCAATGGCGACGGGGTCACAGTGGATCCATCGTATTTCGGAACGGTGTCATGTGGTGGAAACACGGTTAGCCCGCCATTTCACCTCGGCCGAACCACTACGCACGAGGTCGGCCATTACATGTCGCTCGACCATCCTTGGGGAGGCGGGGGGTGCGCAAGCACGGACGGAATCGCGGATACGCCGGTCACCGATGGTCCCCAGTTTGGCTGTCCCAGTGGACAGAACATTGTCAATTGCACGCAACCGATTCTTTGGCCTACGTACATGGAATACTGTGACGATGCGTGCCTGTTCATGTTTTCCGCAGGTCAGGTGGCACAGATGGATGCCTATGCTGAGGCCAATTTGCAGGGCATGCTCAACAATTCGGCCACCACGTGCCAAGAGGCTGCGTGCATTGGGTTTGACATGTCGGTCACGTTTCAACACGAGAGTTGCACGGGCGATGATGGCGCTGTCCATGCGACACCTCAGGGAGGGACAGGACCTTACTCTTATTCTCTCCAAGGAGCGGGAGGTTCAGCCACAGGTGTTTGGAGTGGGCTCGAGGCGGGCACGTACACCCTGGTGGTCGAGGATGCCAACATGTGCCCTTTCGAGGAAACGGTGGTGCTCATTCGTGAGGAAGCCAATGTGCAGCTTGGTTGGGTACAGCATGAATATTGCAGCGATGGTGCGGGTTCTCTCGAGGTATTGGATCAAGAGCCCAGTGCCTTGGAGTTTTCGCTGGATGGATTGACCTGGCAAGCCACGGGGTTGTTTGAGAATTTGCACGCCGGCACGTATGTGGTGCAGGTGCGGAATGACGCAGGGTGCAGTGGGCAGGTGGAGACAACACTGCTTAATCAGAGTGATTTGTCCGTTCAATTGAAGGGTCGAGGGGTGTCATGTGATTGGGTGGACAATGGCCAAATCACCGTCAAAGCGTTCGGCGCTCAGCCACCCGTGACTTTTGTACTCAATGGTGGAGAGGATGTTGTGGTAGGTACTGCAAGCGAAGGCTTGTTTGAGGGTTTGTCTGTGGGGACCCATACCGTGGAGGTCATCGATTCGGAGGGGTGCGCGTTTGGGGATGAGGTGAGTTTGGGACTGGATTACTCCTTGGTGGGAGAGGATTGTCCATGCGCCTTGTTCGTCCCCAATGCATTTTCGCCCGATCGCGATGGATTGAACGAGGCGCTTCAGGTGGTTTCTTCTTGCCCGGTCACCAAATTCCGGTTGGAGATCTTGGATCGCTGGGGGCGGGTTGTGTTCCGGAGCGAGGACCCGGATCAGGCATGGAATGGAGCAGCTTACGGTTCCGTCGGGGAGGGAGATTCCTACGTTCCCGCCGATGTGTATGCCTACCGCATTTCCTATCGCTGGGGTGTGGAGGGCAACCAAGGTCTTGAACCGCTTGTTCAAACGGGAACTGTCACCGTGATTCGATGACATCCTTCCTGCACGCTTTGAAAGGCCGGCCTTGATTGGCATGTCTTGACAGGTCAGACCTGACAAGCTATACTTGACGGGCAGGACTTGACGGGCAGGACTTGACGGGCAGGATTTACAGGGTGTCATTCCCTCCCCCCGGGCTAGGACGCGACGAATTGACCATCGGCCATGCGAAGGGTGCGGTCCGCGCGCGCCGCGAGTTGCTCGTTGTGGGTGACGAGCACGATGGTTTGGTTGTGACGCGACCGAAGTTGGAAGAAGAGGTCGTGAAGCATCGCCGCGTTTTCCGAATCGAGGTTGCCCGAGGGTTCGTCTGCCAAAATCACATCGGGCTTGTTCATCAAGGCGCGCGCCACGGCCACGCGCTGTTGCTCTCCACCCGAAAGTTCTGAAGGGTTGTGATGAAGTCGATGTCCCAAGCCGAGTTCGTCCAGGAGTTCTTCAGCGCGTGGTGAGGCATCGGCGGGAGACTGTCCTGCAATCCATGCCGGCATCATGACGTTTTCAAGCGCACTGAACTCAGGGAGCAAGCGGTGAAATTGAAAGACAAAGCCAATGTGGGTGTTTCGAAATGCACTCAACGCCCTCCGAGAAAGCCCTTCCGTGCTTTGGCCGCCGATGCGGACCGCACCCGCATCGGGAAGGTCAAGGGTACCCAGAATTTGGAGAAGGGTGGTCTTGCCGGCGCCCGATGGCCCCACGATGGAGATGACTTCACCTTGAGCGACATCCAAGTCAACTCCGCTGAGCACCTCCAAGTCTCCATATCGTTTGACAATTCCGCGGGCTTGAATCACGCCTGAAAGCTACTACCTTTGCGGCCGATTCACACAACCTCAAGGCCATGAACATCCACGAATACCAAGGGAAAAGCATTCTTCAATCCTTCGGCGTCGCCATCCAGCGAGGCAAAGTTGCGGACACCCCTGAGGCCGCGCATGAAGCCGCGGTTGCTCTCGCGGAAGAGACAGGGACGGGTTGGTTTGTGGTCAAAGCCCAAATTCATGCGGGTGGACGGGGCAAGGGCGTTGTGACGGAAACGGGGTCGCATGGGGTTGTTTTGGCCAAGGGTTTGGAGCATGTCAAGGAGAAGGCAGCAGGCATTTTGGGCGGACACCTTGTCACAGCCCAAACCTCCAAGGATGGCAAACAAGTCAACAAGGTGTTGCTTGCGGAAGATGTCTACTACCCCGGGGACAGTGAGCCCGAGGAATACTACATGAGTGTGTTGCTCGATCGGGCCACCGGGAAGAACATCATCATGTATTCTCCTGAAGGGGGCATGGACATCGAAGCGGTTGCAGAGAAGACCCCGCATCTCATTTTCAAAGAGGAAGTGGACCCAGCGGTTGGTTTGCAAGGCTTTCAATCGCGCCGAATCGCCTTCAACCTAGGCCTCTCCGGCCAAGGTTTCAAGCAAATGGTGAAGTTCACCCAAGCGCTCTATGCTGCGTACGTTGGGTGTGATGCTGCGATGTTTGAAATCAACCCCGTCTTGAAGACGTCGGACGACAAAATCATCGCGGTGGACTCCAAGGTGAGCCTTGACGGCAACGCCTTGTACCGTCATCCGGAATACGCGGCCATGCGAGACACGTCCGAAGAGGACCCCACAGAAGTGGAGGCGGGCGAGGCGGGTTTGAATTACGTCAAACTCGATGGCAACGTGGGATGCATGGTCAACGGCGCGGGCTTGGCCATGGCCACCATGGACATCATCAAACTGAGCGGGGGCGAACCTGCCAACTTCCTTGATGTGGGCGGAACCGCGGATGCTGCGCGTGTTGAAAAGGCCTTCCGCATCATTTTGAAGGACCCTGCTGTGAAGGCGATTTTGGTGAACATTTTCGGTGGCATCGTGCGTTGTGACCGTGTCGCCCAAGGCGTCGTGGATGCCTGCAAGAACATGGGTGACATCCAAGTCCCCATCATTGTGCGTCTTCAGGGAACGAATGCTGAGCAGGCCAAACAAATCATCGACGACTCCGGTCTCCAGGTCCGCAGCGCCATCCTCTTGAAGGAGGCCGCCGATGCGGTGGCTGACGTGCTCGCCTGAAGTTGTCATTCGGCCCCGAAGCCGGTCTGCTCGTGGCAT
>JBEARC010000101.1:0-13909 GCA_041163465.1 Bacteroidota bacterium | reverse complement strand
ACGTGCTTGGGATGCACGGACCCCGAGGCGTGCAATTTTGATGACAATGCCTTCGTGGATGATGGTAGCTGCGTGGTGGGTTTTGGTGGTATGTTGAGTGTGGGGCCTGGGGTTTGGGGAGAGGCCGTGGGTTGGGCGCTTGTTTCTTCCGAAGGTGATACTGCGGTGGCAGGGACGGGAGCCGCAGACGTTCCTCTCTGTGTGGTGGCGGGGTGCTACCAATTCGTGATGACCGATGTGGACGGTGACGGATGGAATGGTGCTTCCTACGCCTTGCTCGATGAAATGGGAGACGTCGTGGCTTCCGGGTCTTTGGATGAAGCGAGTTTTGGAAACGGGATGTCCCAGGGTTGGGACGTGATGGGACTTGGTGAGGCGGGGTGCCAGTGGGGTTGCACCGACCAAGGCGCATGCAATTACGAGACCCTCGCTATCCACGACAATGGCAACTGCATGGAGCCCCATCCGGTGTTTGGGTGTCCCAACTGCGAAGTCACGGGTTCCATGGATCTGCTGTGGATCAACCAAGGAGAAGCCTCGCCTGAGGTGGTGATTGCTGCGGCTGGCCTCCTCGATTCGGTTTGGATTTCCTTGCAGTTGATCAATCTGGAACCCCTGTTTTACGCCAGTGATGTGAGGGTTGAGTTGGGCATGCCCGATGGTTCTTGTGTCTATTGGGGCGGTGACAACAGTGTCCCTTCCTCATGCACCAGCATGGGCAACGCCGGAAGTGCATGGCCCATCGATTGGGGCGTTCCCAATTCAGGAACTTATTCTGCGTCGTTGGACCTGAGTTCATTGGAGCTGTCAGGAGATGGCCTTTGGTCTCTCACCTTGGTGAATGCCTATCCGTCGTGGGCGCCATCCTTGACAGAACCCGTGGGATTTGCTGCAACCTATGGCCTTGTGGGATTGTGCGAGGGACTCCCTCACGTGGAGGGCTGTACAGATCCTGGGGCGTGCAATTTTGAAGAGCTTGCAACAGCCGACAACGGCATGTGTGAATTCGAGCTTCCCATGGCGTATGTCGATGCCGACGGAGATGGATTTGGAGGCGAGTTGGTAGAGGGAGTTTGTCCGCCTTTGGCGAATGGGTTTTCGTTGGCGTCTGGCGATTGTGACGATGAAAACCCTTGGGTGCATCCAGGAGCGTTGGGAAGCGGCGAGGGAGTGGACAACAACTGCGATGGACAAATCGAGGGACTCGAGCAAGTGAATTGTCTTGCCGACTTGAATGAGGATGGCCAAGTGTCCGTGGCCGATGTGTTGGAAGTACTCGGTGCTTTTGGATGCATTTCAGGTTGTCCAGCTGCCGATCTCGATGGAGATGGCAGTGTGTCCGTTTCCGACTTGCTCTACGTTCTTGTCACGTTTGGCATGGTTTGCTAGCGCATTGTGCGCATTGGAGAATTGCAAGTGGGTGGATGCCCATGCAGCCGCTCATTGCATCACACTAGCACAACTGACCAAATCCACTCAACACAGCCAAGATGTCGCTGATGCCCACAACGCCGTTCGTATCCAAGTCACCTGGGCATGTCCCGGTGCAACCAAACGCACCGAGAACGATGAGGACATCCGCGACGCCCACCAAGCCGTCCCCATCCAAGTCCGCAGCACATCCTGACGTCGAAGTTCCGGCATTGGGAGCATTGGGCGTCGGCGGGGTGGACGTGTTGGGTACGAAGATCATCCACGACTCAGCTCCGTCGGTGGTACGGCCATAGCTGGTATTGACCACGGCTGAGGCGTCACTCCATGCAATGTGGTCGACACAGCGCCATCCAAAATCGTCCCACACACTCAAGGTCAAATCGTCGCTGTCAGCATCCACATTGAACGGCGCATGCAAGGGTCCTTCCTCGGGGTCATTGTCCAGCCAAATGAGCCGATGATCGCCGGGTTCCACAGTGAAGGACGGAAATGGATACCGCGAGGGTTCGCTCAAACGATTGGTCAAGAAAAGACCTTGGACGCTGGCCGGTGCGTTGCCCTGATGAAACACTTCGAGCCAATCGGCCGCACCCCCAGATTCGTCCAAGAGAAAGCTGTTGTTCAATGCCATGACCTCGTTGAGTAGAAAAGGAACGTCGGGACTCCAACTGATCCAAACGTGTTGAGGGACACAGGGCGATGTGGGTTGGGCGCCGTCTGAATAGGTGGCTGACACATACCAGGCCACTTGGTCGACATTGGAAAGGTCCATGGAAAGACCCCAGCGGTGATCGTCGGGCGCTCCATCACCTTGGGTCCCGTCGTTGAGCATGGGGGTGATTTGAAAGGGTGCACCATCGGCGCTCCAGTGGAGGTTGACAATCAGGGGCATTCCCGCCACATCTGCATTCACGCGCAGCATGTGGTCCACCACAGGGGTCATGGCCCAAGCTTGGACATCTCTGGGGAACTGAGCGTCAGCGGTTTGGGAAAAAGCCGAAGGCGCACGCGTGTTGACGTAGGAGGCCAAACCTTGGGTGACATGCCCACCCCAAGCAGAGATGAGGCTGTTGAGATAGGCTGCGTCGTCAAATCCGTAGTCCAGGGTGCGGTAGGAGTCTTCCAACGCAGCCTCTTCGCACATGTCTTTGAGTTGGTTCGCTCGTTGAAGCCAAGATGATCCGTCGAACCCATGTTCCACCATGTCCTGGATGTACCATCCCAGCCTGGTGCGGTACTGCTCGATGTCCATGAGCCGATCGTACAATGGACGCGCACCCCACTGGTTCCAATCGTACACAGATTGGGTCGACCAATTGCCACCCCATTCGATGCCCTGGGTGTTGTCCAGGTCGTAACTAATCATCATCAAACGCCCGTCTTGGGGTCGCTGGTAGAGGTAGTAGTTGTTTTGGTTTCCGATGTAATTGTCCCAATGACCTAGCAAGATTTCAGCTGCTGCCAAGCGCAAAAACCCATCGACATCAAACACAGCTTCCAGGGCACATTCGAGGTCGTCTTGGCTCGCGGTGCCGAGGGTGTGGCACAAGGCGGCAATGGCGCTGTAATCGTCTTGAGTCAGGTTGGTTTTGAGTTCGTAGGTGCGTTGCTCTGAATTCCAAGGCGGGGTAAACTTGTACGCTTCGGGATTTGTGCCAAGGTTGTCCAAATTGGCAGGATAGGTGCACTTCCAAAGGTTTCCATGGTCGTACTGGAAGCGGGCCTTGAGAAATTCTTCATCGACGTGCTCCACGTTGATGTACAGGCCCTTGTATTCATCGTTGATGTACAACCTCACGTGGCTTACCCTCGGGGCCACCAACCCTTGATTTCGCATGAATTCCCATGCCATTCTGGACCTCAAGATGGACGGATCATTGTGTTCGCCGTTGAGGTTGAGTTTGTCCAAACCATGCCATTGTTGGCCTGTTGCGAAGGTGTTGAAACTGACTTTGAAACTCTTTTTTCCTGCCGTGCGTGAAGTGTTCCCGCGAAGCCGAATCCCGACGTTGGTCATGGTGTCGACACCCAAGGAACTTTGAAAAACAAACATCCCAGGAAACTCTTCGTTGCTGTAGGCGTTGTCCGGATGCAAAATGAAGGCCAAATCATCAGGGTCCAGCGTCAATCGCACCACACTGACTTCATCTTGCAAAAAGGCCGGACCATAGGGTGGAACCATCTCTTGTCCCCACATCAGCGCGGAAGCCATTGGGAAAATGGTCGCCAGAAACCTTGCCAGGGCAGGTTGGGCGAGGAGGCGTCCACAAAACTTTGGGGCAAGGGTCATCACCCCAAGGTACGAAGTGGAACGCGGAGTCCGTTGAGATAAGCGGTGATGCCCATCACCGGTTTTCCTTGGGGTTGGACCTTGATGAGATCAATGCATCCGTCCAAACATTGAACGCTTGCTTGGCCTTTGTGTGTGTGCACTGTGCCTGGAAGACTGCCAAAATCCACATTGGAAGGTCGACTTTCATGAATGCGCAGGGTGCCTCCATCAGGCAAGGTGGTCCAAGCACCTGGGTAGGGATTCAAACCTCGCACGAGGTTGTGGACCTCTTGGGCGCTTCGTCGCCATTGGATGCGCCCATCTTCTTTGAAAAGTTTGGGCGCATCGCGCAGTTCCACCCCCGCGTTGACAAGCCGATCCTGTGGCTCGGGTTTGGCCTTTCCGTCAGCCAAGGAATTCACCGTTTCGACGAGCAATTTCTTGCCCGCCTCCAACACGCGGTCATGCACCACGCCCGTGGTGTCCAAGGGACCAATGGGAACTTCAACCCGACCCAACAGATCGCCCGTATCAATCTCATGTTGAAGCATGAATGTGGAGGCACCCGTGACCTCGTCCCCCTGAATCACAGCCCAGTGGATGGGTGCTGCTCCGCGGTATTGAGGGAGCAGAGACCCGTGAAGGTTGATGGTGCCCATGGGAGGGAAGCTCCACACGGCCTCAGGCAACATGCGGAAGGCAACCACCACGCCTAGGTCTGGCTTCCAGGAGGCCAGCTGTTCCATCCACTCGGGGTCTTTCAACCGATGGGGTTGGGCCATGGGCAACTGGTGGCGAAGGGCCACCTCTTTCACCTCGGACGCACGCAGCGATTGTCCTCGACCTGCGGGGCGGTCGGGCGCGGTGACTACACCCACCACCTTGTGACGGCTCGACAACAGATGTTCGAGGCACGTGGCTGCGAAGGCAGGCGTACCCATGAAAACAATACGCAGGGAGCGGCTGGCAGATGAATTGGACATGATGCAAAGGTCAGGTGCTGGCGCGCAAGGGACAACCCCTTGTGACGAATGTTCCCACCCTTGTGACGAATGTTCCCAACTCACCATGCCCCTTGCCCAGGCTCAGGTGGGCTGAAGTGCGCTTCACGCCTGTGATTCCAGAGAGGGATGTCCCTCCCGCCAGTTCAAGCGCCCAAGGCCCATCAACCCTCCGCAGATCATCCCTCCGAAGTAGACCCAATCCGCACGCCAGATCACGTCGATGGTTTGTGGCCAAACCATGGTTAGCATGTAGGCGACCGCGATGTACAAGGTGACGGTTGTCAATTCAATGGCGAACACGGCACGTGTGAAGCCAGCCCCTTGCAGCACGGCAATGAGGATGCCCGAAAGGGCAAACATCTGCAGTGCGACAAACGCAGTGTGCAACGTGGCAGTCATGGCCTCGATTCCCTCGGGGGTGTCAAAGAAAAAGCCCGCAAGCCATTGCGGATAGAGCAGGTATCCATGGGTCAACCCCCACACACCGACATAAGACATGAGAACAAGTTTGCCCACGGTTGTAAGGATGTCCTGGGAGCGACCCTCTCCCAGCAACGTACTCACCACGGTTCGCGTGGTTTGGGCCAAACCCATGCACACCACCGATGCGAGCATGAAGGCATTTCGGGTGATGTGACTGACCTTCAATTCGAGCATTCCCACGCGTTCGACCAAAAAGAAAAAGGAGGCCCATGTGGCAATGGTCAGCACGAATTGTCCCATCACAGGTGATGAAAGAGACCACCACTGCCGAATCATAGCCCGGGAAAGTGGCGTGCGTCGTTGGAAAGACTCGGGATGGATGATCCATCGTGTCAACACCCAAGCCAAAAGGGCTCCTGAAGTTTCAGCGGTCAGTGATGCGTACGCCGCACCATCCGCACCCAGTGCGGTTCCGCCCCACAAGCCTTCCACCCACATTCCATCGAGCAAGACATTGAATCCGGCCATGACGAGAGAAACAAGCAAGATGGGCCAGGATTTGGCCTGTCCAATCCAATCGCCTTCAATGGCCATAAGCAAGGCGTAGGGCAGGAGTCCCCACAGGCGTATGCCCAAAAAGGATGTGAAGACGTTTCGCACCTCCGGATGTTGAATGAGCGGATCCCAGCCGCCCATTGCATTCACCCCCAAGGCAAGGCTGACGAGTGCAGCACCCATGGCGAGAAGGGCCCAACGTCCGGTTCGGGCGGCTTCGGATTTTTGGGCGTGGTTGTGTGTTCCTTGATATCGCGCGACGAGGATTTGGATGCCCACGCTTCCTCCGGTGATGGCCATGATGAAGGTCAAATACACGAGAGCGGCATTTCCGGCGCCATTGATGGCGGTTTCTCCTGCGCGGCTCAAGAAAAAGTTGTCGGTCAGGACCACGACAAATTGTACCAAGGATCCCAACGAGATGGGAATGGCGATGCGCAGGAGGCTGGGGATGTCAGTTCCCAAAGGGCGCGAGGTACTCATTCTGGCAAGGATGGAGGGGGTGTCAACCCATGCCGAGCCAAAATTCCCCGGGCGTTGCGAACGGACTTGAACAGCCACTGGGCTCGCAGCACGGCTCGTTCATGGTCATGCAAAGGATGGGGCATGCCCTCGTGACGCAACCGTTGGGTCAGGGAGTGCATGAGGATGGCTGCAGCCACACTGATGTTGAAGCTCTCGGCAAATCCCCGCATGGGAATTTCCACGAAGGCATCCGCATGGTCCATCATGAAGGGAGATGCACCTGAGAATTCTGTGCCCATCACCAAGGCAAGAGGTTGATCGAGGGGAAGGGATTCGAGTGTGTGGCCCTCAGCATGCGGCGAGGTCACCACGAGCCTGATGCCACGGGTTTTGAGCTTGTTGACGCATGACTGACGGGCATCGTCTTCGTTCAAGTAACGGTGCAATTCCAACCACTGCGAGGCCCCTTTGGCCACCCCTTTGTTCCGTGACCATGTGTTTTCGTTTTCAATCAAATGGACATCGAGCAAGCCCAAACCATCGGCACTTCTCATCACAGCGCTGGCATTTCTGCTTTGGTAAATGTTCTCAAGTACCAATGAAATGTGGCGGGTTCGATTGTTCAATACGCCTTCAATCCGGTCGAGCCTTGTCGGGGTCAGGAACCCTTCCAGGACATCACAACATGCTGCGGCATGAGCGACGGCTTCATGCGATGGGGTGGGGAAGGGCATGTGCAAAGATGGCTTGGAAACGACCAGCTTGGAACGGTTCTCTGAGGTGGTCATGCACACCCCCGGAGGTGGGACTCACGCTTCTCGAGGTGCGAACACGCATCCTCGGATGGTGCGAAAAAAAATCTCCCCACCGCAAGGGCAGGGAGACTTCAAGTTGAGGGTTTCTCGAACTTAGACGGACAAACCAGCGCCAGCCTTGAACTTCACAACGTTCTTGGCAGCAATCTTGATTTCAGCACCTGTCTGTGGGTTGCGACCGGTACGAGCGGCGCGCTTGCTCACAGAGAAAGAGCCAAATCCAACGAGAGACACGCGGTCTCCCTTCTTGAGAGCACCGTGGATTGCTCCAGTGGTTGCATCGAGAGCACGGGCGGCATCCGCCTTTGAAATGCCAGAGCCTGCAGCGATGGCATCGACCAATTCAGACTTGTTCATGAGTATGAGTTGAGGTTAAACAAAAGATTCTGTCGTGGCCAAATGTATAGGCTCATTCTCAGCAATGACAAGGGGTTGCGGACGATTTCGGGGATTTTGTGGATAAACTTCACTTTGTTGTTAACAAGGGTGAGTTTTTGGGCCAAAAAATCGAGGAAATCCCACGTTTTATGGGGCTTTCAGCTGTTGTTCAAGGCGGATGGACGCAGCCATTCCAGCACCAAGGAACTTCCAGCAAGCCAAACATACCCGATGCCAGAGGTCCCGAGCACCCCATATTGACCCAACGAGATGAGGGTCGCGACGATGGCCAGGCTGAAACGAACAATGGGGAGAAAGTCCTCCTTCGGATGGGTCACTGGCCAGCGGTGCGACCACGCCCCCAACGCGTGCGATGCCAAGCATACCCATGGTGCGACAGCCGATGGCGTGATCAACGCGCCTCCAAGCGCCACGACCATGCAGATGACATGCATTGTCTGGTGAACGGGGGGTGGAAGGTGAATCATCAAGCACAAAGGTAGCAGGCACCTTGGCTTCGATGGTGTTCCAAGTACTTTTGCACCCCAATCGCGTATGCCAGTTGACCATGAACCATCCAACCATCCAACCTTACCGGCCTGAAATTCGATTTGCGGACGTCGACGCATATGGCATTGTGCACAACGCCATGTACATCGTATACCTCGAACAGGCACGCATTCATTGGTGGCGACAGGTGGTTCAGGATGCGTGGGATTGGACCGAGATTGGTGTGTTGGTGGCGCATCACGACATCGATTACATGGCGCCGGTGCGGCTCGGGGACCCGCTCGACATTGCATGCAGCGTGGGTGCAGTGGGTGATAAAAGCATTGAAGTGAAGTACGCGCTGCGTTGTGAAGGCGCGACCATCGCCCGTGCCAAAACGGTCCTGGTCTGTTTCGACCACGCCAAGAAGTCGACCACGTCGGTGCCTCAGGCCTGGCGCGACGCCTTCGCCCGGGTCATTTCTGAATGACGAGTACGAGGTGCTGCCATGGTTCAAGCGTGGCGCCTTCTGTCAAGGTTGAGGGTGCCAGCGTTCCGTCCGACTGAAGTTGGCTCACCGCGACGGCATCGTGAACCCACGGGGCGACATTTGACCACGGCACGTCCCGCGTTTCAGAGGCGGCATTGACCAGTGTCACGATTCGAGCGTCGTCTTGCTCCCGGGCAAATCCATAGACGCCTCGCTTGGGGAAGAAATGCTCCATGTCGCCTTGAAAGGCTTTGGGAAAGTCACGTCGAATCGCGAGAAGTCCATGGAGGAGGTTGTACCATGCCTGCTCTTCCGGGGTGCGGCCTGTCTCGGAGAAGGCGTCGCGTTCGTCCCTTGGCCATCCTCCCGGCATGTCTTGGCGCACCTTGCCGTCGGGTTCGCAGCGGGTCGCAAACCCGAGCTCGGTACCGTAATACAGGCACGGGGTGCCGCGTCCCATCAACAACATCGCCAGTCCTGCGCGCGCCTTGTCGTCACTCCCGGCGTCGGCAATCCAGCGGTGGGTGTCATGGTTGTCCAGGAATGTGACGAGCCGCTCGGGGTGGGGGTACAGGAAATCTTCGGCCAACACCTCGTAGACCGCGCCAATACCATGTTCCCAACCCTCACCTTGCGCCATGGCTTCCTGCATGGCAAAGTGCCACGCAAAGTCGACCGTGCCGTCCAGCCCGGTCACGTCACTCCACCCCAAGCCCGAGCCTTCGACGAGGGCTGCCTGTTTGGCCGAACCATAGACCCATGCCTCGGCAAACATGAACGACGTGGGAAAGGCATCTGCCACACGCCGCGTCATGGCGGCCATGGCGTCTTGATCGCCATAGGTGTACGTGTCAATGCGAAGGCCGTCAAGACCAACTTCGGCCATCCACCACAACATATTGGTGCCCATGTAACGCTGAAGGTCGGGGTTGCTTTGGTCCATGTCGGGCATCATGCGGTCAAACCAACCCTCGTTGAACCCTTTGACATCCTGCGGAATCCCGTGGGGGTCGAGCACCGTGGTGCTGCGGTAATTTGTTCTTTTTTCTTGGGAAAAGCCTCCCCGCCAATGGTGAACCCAGGCGCTGTCCACAGGGTGGGTGAGGAGCCGGTGGAGGTTTCCCCAATGGTTGGGTACCCAATCATGGACAATCCGAATCCCGTGCTCATGAGCCCGTCTTGTGAGTTCTTTGTAATCTTCGAGGCTCCCGAGCCGAGGGTCGATGGCGTAGGAGTCCGTGCAAGCATAGCCGTGATAGGAGGTTTGTTCGAGGTCATTCTCCACCACAGGTGTCATCCAAACGGCACCCACCCCGAGCTCGGCGAGGTAAGGGAGGTGGTCCATCACGCCTTGGAGATCTCCCCCATGCCTGGCGTACATCTCGTTGCGGTTCACCCCGCGTTCGCGCATGCCTGCAACATCATCGTTGTTGGGGTTGCCGTTGGCAAATCGGTCCGGCATGATCAGGTACATCACCGGCGCTTCGTCCCAAGCGTCGAGCCGCTTCCCCGCATCAAGCTGCGGCTCGACGTGCAGCCGCACACGCCGTTTCCGGCCGCGCTCCGTCACCACGTCAATCTCAACATCGGTCGATTTCGTCACGGCGCCAACCTCCAGCTCGACCCACACGTGGCCAGGGAGCGCGGCAGGTCGCCAACCCATCAACGCCACCTCGTTGTGGGTCACGTGCACACCCTTCGGCCTCCCCATGTCTTCTCCAGACACGAGCAACTCCACGCGCCCCCCTTCAAGATCGCCCCACCAGCTCGGCGGATCGACCGTCCATTGGGCTCCACTTGTCAATGTGCTGCTAGTCAACAGAATGGCAACCCACCACTGAAACCAAGGTCCACGGACCGCCCTGTGAATATTTGACATCGGGTTGTGCATGACTTTTGCGGGTATTTGTGGCGTTGAGAGGCTGAAGTTCGGCCTTACTCCGCGTAATATTGCACCATAGTGTCATTTTTACACCTTAACACAATCCTCAAACCCATGAGACAAATTTTCTCAGCCTTGGTGACTTGCTTGGTTGCAGGCAGCGCTTGGGCCCAAACCACGGTCACACTTTCCGTGGACATGAACAATGAAGTGGTCAGCCCCAACGGGGTCCACGTGGCCGGTGACTTTCAAGGATGGGATCCTTCCTCGACGCCGATGACAGACGATGATGGCGATGGTGTTTACTCGTATTCCTTCACAACGGACACAGCCATGACGCTGTTTTTCAAGTTTGTGAATGGAAACGATTGGAACGACGGCATGGGGACCGAATACTCAGAGTCGATTCCCGGTGCCTGTGCTTTTGACGGCAACCGCATGCTTTCTGTGGATGGCACGGAAGGAACGTTGGACTTTGAGGCGTGCTATGGCAGCTGTGCGGCATGCGGTTTGACGACCGTTCGTTTCCGCGTCGACATGACCAACGAGGATGTTTCTCCATTGGGCGTTCACGTGGCCGGTGATTTTCAAGGCTGGGATCCTTCATCGACTGAATTGACCGATCCGGATGGGGACATGGTCTATGAAGTGATTTCTTCTTTCGACGCGGATTCGGCGGCCGCCATCGAATTCAAATTCATCAATGGCAACGGATGGCCCGACCCCAACGAATTGGTAGGTGAAGCGTGTGGAAACACCAATGGCAATCGCGTGTTGGCGTTGGACAGTGACAACATTGTGTTGTCAGCCGATGGAGCGGGCCAGCCTTATTGTTTCAACTCCTGCACTTCATGTGTGTTGCCGTTATCTGTCACCCTGACCGTTGACATGAGCGTGGTGGCGAGTGTGTCTGAAGCAGGCGTGCACGTGGCGGGTTCGTTCCAAGGCTGGGATCCCGCCGGCTCTCCCTTGACTGACAATGGCGACGGCACCTGGACCACAACGCTTGAAATGGCGCCTGGTACGTATGCCTTCAAATTCATCAACAGCAACGCGTGGGATGGCAACGAGGAAAACATGAATGGCACGGGTTGCAACCAAGGCGGTGACCGTTTGGCCACGTTTGACGCTGACAACACGGAATATTTGGCGTGTTTCAACGCTTGTCCAGGAGAGTCTTGCACACCAGACCCAGATCCAGCCAACGTGACTTTCCGGGTGAACATGTCAGAACAAACCCTTTCTGAAGAAGACACTGTGTTTGTGTGGGGAGGATTCACGGGATGGCAAGGAGGTGCCATTGCCTTGACCGATGCGGATGCGGACGGAATTTGGGAACACACCCAACTGATCTCAGGAGGGCCTAACGTGGATTACAAGTACAGCATTGGCCACCCCAGTGGTGCGTCATTCATCGAGGAGGACGGTGTGTACGTGATTGATGGCGACACAACCAACTTTGTTGGAAGTGGTTGCGGTGTGGACAATGGCTTTGGCGGATACAACCGTCGACACGTGCGTTCTGGATCACCGGAAATCCTGCCTGTTGTTTGTTTCAACAAGTGTGAGGACTGTGAAGGGAGTTCTGCGAATGTGGGTGACATTGCTTTGGAGTTTGGATTGTTCCCCAATCCAACGTCTGGGAGCATTGTACTCACCGGCATGGATGGTGTAGCTCGCCTGGAGATTCTCGATGTGCAAGGCCGAGCGGTCTTGTCGTTCGACAACATCAACTTGACGGAAAATCATGAATTGTCCTTGGATGGTTTGCGTGCAGGCTCGTACCAAGTGGTGGTTCAACAGGGCCACATTCGCGGCGTTCGTCGCGTGATGGTTCAATAAGGAGGGGCAACGACCCTTCGAAAGCCCGGGCAACTTGTCCGGGCTTTTTTCGTCTTTTCTCTGGCAAATCGACCGTTCAAATCTTTCATCCAAGTTTGGCATTCCGTTCAAATGCGGCCTGACATCATCCGTGTATATTTGCCGAAAACTGATTCACTACCTAAACCTTCTCTATGAAGCGATTGTACACTCTTGCAATGGTGTTGGCCGCAAGTGCCAGCGCCTTTGCCCAAACGACCAGCCTGAGCATTGAGACTGTGTTGGTGCATGACGGCACGGTGCTGCCCGCGGGCTACACGACGTATCGCGTGTATGCCAACATGACTTCGGAACTTGACTTTCTGTCTGCCGTGTATGGCACCGATACGTACCCTTTGATGTTGGGCTGTGACGGCGAGATTTACCAGTCCACGGATGTCAACTACAACTTTGGCAACGAGGTGAACGCGGCATTTTTCTCCGTGTTTCCCACCACGGAATATGACAGCTGGCTGACGATTGGAACAGACAATGCCTTGGACGGCGTCAACATCCAAAACACGGATGGAACGATGTCTCCTGCGCTGGCTTTGTTCAATGCTGGCGAGGGCTTTGTCGTCAACGACCCTTTTGGGGCCTCTTGGTTCAACGTTTTTCCATGCGTTGGCGCTCCCGATTTGGCGGCGTGTGCGGCAGGCAACCCAGCCTTTGCAGGGGCTGATTTGAAGGTGTTGCTCGCCCAAATCACAGCCACTGGGGACGTGTATGGCTTGTTCAACACCCAGGTATTCCCGGGGGGTGTTCAAGTCAACCAGTCGCAGAATGGGCTGACATTCAGCTCCGATCCAACCGATGTCTTTGGCTGCACCAACCCTGCTGCGACCAATTACGATGCAGGTGCCAACATTGATGACCTGTCTTGCACCTTGCCATGCACAGTGGCCTTGCAGGTGGACAACGTTACATCGCCTTCTTGCAATGGCGAAAATGACGCCTTGATTCAGGTGTCGGCGACCGGTGCCCAAGGGGCGGACTTTTTCTACAAGAACAGCCTTACGGCAACAGCTCAGAATTTTGGAAACTTTCCCAACTTGGTGGCTGACACGTACATGATTTACGTTGTTGATGGCGCGGGTTGTGTGGATTCGTTGGAGGTGGAAGTGCCAGAAACAGAGGTGGTCACAGTGCAGGCCGCTGTTACTTCTGCTGTCACCTGCCACAATGCGGGCGACGCTGTCCTGAGCGTGACATCGACCTCCGGTGGGAATGGTGAGTACCAGTACTACATCTCAAACAACCCCACCGTCCTCGTGGACAATCCTGTGTGGTCGAATTTGAATGGCGGTCAGACATACACGATTTACGCAGTCGATGGAAACCAATGCATTGGCAATTCCTCTCCAGTGTTGATCACCAACCCCACGGCCATCACCGTTGGTTATCAAACCAGTCCAACGGCATCTGTTGTGGATGCGTCGTGCTTCAACGTGGAGGATGGCGAAATTTACGTGGTGGCCTATGGTGGAGCAGTTCCCAGCACCCTGCAGTTCACGGTGGATGGCGTCAACTATGGTGGAAGTCCGTTGATTGTTTCAGGAGGCACGTACACCGTGACTGCTCAAGACATGAATGGATGCACAGGCACGCTTTCAGGACAAGTCGTTGTGGGACCTGACCCGATTGAATTGAATGCATCGGCAACACCTGAGGCTTGTTTTGGAGAGGAGAATGGTGAAATCACCTGGTCTCCTGCTGGCGGTGCTGGAAACTACACGTTTGTGTTTGACGGTACTGAAACAACCGACAACAACTCGGGTGATTTGGCTCCTGGAACGTACGTGCTCGAGGTCACCGATGCCGATGGCTGCACCCAAGAAGAAT
>JBEARC010000100.1:0-8210 GCA_041163465.1 Bacteroidota bacterium | reverse complement strand
TTGGAGTATCCAGGGTTGTGGAACGGTTCGATGTCTGGTTGGTTGACGCGTTTTGTCGAGATTCCTTCAGCATGTTTTCAGCCTGTGAAGACGGTGCTTGATTTGCGGAATCGGCTTTGATGAGGTTCAACTTTAAGTCGTGAAACGCAAAACAGCCCAAGCACGGAGCCTGGGCTGTCTGGGATCAATGACAAGTGAGGCGAGCGCTTAGCGCTTCATCACCGTGATGTTTTTGACTTCAGTTCCTTGGATGACGCGGAGAGCATAGTAGCCAGGGCGCATGATCTCACGGGTGTTGAAGGTGACTTGACCTTGATGGTCTTTCACATTGACAATCTCTGAGCGCAACACGTTTCCTGAGAAGTCGAGCAACTGCACGATGGCCTTTTCTTCCTTGGCACCTTCGAGTCGAATGTTCAAACGATCTGCGAAGGGATTGGGGTATGTGATGACCTTGGTGTCCATGAGCTCCTCACGAGCTTCCACATCGTTAGACTCCGCGATGTAGGCCGTGAACTCAACGTTGGCTTCCTGGGGGGCACCATTCAAGCGGCATGTACCCACACGGTCGTCGGAGTTGTTGTACAAAGAGATGCGACGGTCACGGATGGTTTTGATGCCAAACATGTAGGTCTCGCCGGCTTCCACGCGCACTTCCATGGGGATGATCAATTCACCATTCTCGATGTTGCGTGCACTGATTTCTTGGGCGTACAACGTTTGACTTCCGTCCGCAGTGCGAACAAAGAAACGTCCCGTGAAGTCACCAAATGAACCCTGCACTTTGACGGAGATCATGTCCAACACACCTCGTGAGCAAGCGGAGAAGGTTTGCGTGACGTTGTGTCCGGTGGTGGTCAAACGGAAACGACCGTTGTGACCATTGACGTCCACTTTGCATTGACCTTCCATACCACGGTTTTGAGGCGCAGCTTCGCCAGCCCGACCGAAGTCAACCGCTTCGTCAGCCTCTACCAAGTCGTGAGACTTGAAGCCAAACGTCGCAGCAAGTTCACCACGGACGGGGTCGCCTTCCTTGAACAAGCTGCCCGCGGGACCTTGGAGGTAACGAAGAGCCAATGGGTAACTTTCTGGGGCGCTAATCATCAAGGCGTATGTGGCACCTTGTTTCACAGGCGCGCTGAGGTTCAAGGACACAGTGGATTCTTTGATGTCGGCTTGGGTGAAGCGCGTCAGGTCGAGGACTTCACCTCGGTCATCGCGAAGTTCGACGAGGAAAGCGGCCCCGGGAGAGGCATTTTTTACATTCAAGGATACGTTTTGGAGCGCACCATTCGTGCACGCTTTGAACGTTTGCGTAACCACGCCACCTTCAAAGCCCAGGGTGCGGTCTGAAGTGGCCACGGTACGAACGCAGTCGAAGGGATTGGCAACAGCGTCGGTTTGGGCTGAAGTCAGAGCAGCTTCTTGGGCAAAAAGGCTGCTGGTAAACATTGTGGCCGCGAGGGCAACAAAGGAGGGAGTAAGATTTTTCATCGGAATGGAGATGAGAGGGTTGATTGTTTTCCCGCTCTTACGCCACCCTGTGTCTTGAGGTTTCAAATCCTCAAAAAAAAAATCAAAGCTCGAGGAAGGATGCACCCTGAGGTGACTCCTGCGTGGGGTTGTTGGTTGCCACCACCAACATGACAGTGGGAGCCAACACGCCCATGGCATGCTGCACCCAAGAGATTCCCTCTGCGTCGAGGTTGGACGTTGGCTCATCCAGCAGCACCACATCGACATCGGTTCCCAAGGCCAAGGCCACATGGAGTCTTTGCTGCTGTCCAGAACTCCAATGGGAGAGGGAAAGCGAGGGGTCGACATTCAGCCCCGAGGACGTCAGCAGGGCATCCCAGCCCAAACCTTCAACCCTCGAAGTCCTGAAATGTCCATGAAAGTTCAGGGCCTCTCGCAAATTGAGATGCCTTGGAATGCCCGCCCATGGCGCAGCGAGTGAACAACACGTCATCCAATTGGCTTCTTCCCGTTGATATCCCTTGACATTCAAGGAGAGCGAACCTTCATCAGGTGCCAACTGTCCCGCCAACATCTTCAATGTAGAACTCTTTCCCGATCCATTGGCACCCACAATGGCAGTTGTCCCTTTAAGGGTCCATTGGGCGCGATCCCAAACCAACCGGTTGCCCCTTCGGAGGGTTAGATCGCGGGCTTGGAAATACGTCGCTGACGGGCTCATGGTTGGGGCGGTTCGGGCAAGTCCTCGCTCAGAATGGGCCTCGGATGATGCCTTTGTCTGAAGCGCGAATAAAGGCCATGACGGTTTCCTTGTCGTCAGACGTGGGGCATTCGAGTTCGGCGGCCTTCACGGCTTGAGACATGTTGTTGTTCAAGACATACAACGTTCGGTAGATGTCTTCAATGGCTTGGATGCGGTCGATGTCAAACCCGCGCCTCCTCAAGCCAATGCCGTTGATCCCGATGTAGCTCAGCGGCTCTCGGGCAGCCTTGATGAAGGGCGGTACATTTTTCCGAACCAACGAGCCTCCAGCGATAAACGCGTGCTCTCCAATGCGGACGAATTGTTGAATGCCCACCATGCCTTCAATGATGACAAAATCTTCAATCACCACGTGACCTGCCACGTTGACAGAGTTGGCCAAAATTACGTGGTTGCCGACTTGAACGTCATGGGCGATATGCACGTAGGCCATGATGAGGCAGTCGCTGCCAATCCGGGTCACATGTTTGTCTGTGGTGGCTTTATGAACCGTGACACATTCGCGAATAGACGTTCGATCGCCAATCTCCACGGAGGTTGGTTCACCAGCGTATTTCAGGTCTTGGGAGTCGGCACCAACCACCGAGCCCGGAAAAAACTTGCATTCTCTACCCGCTTGGGTCCTCTCAAGAATGGTGGCATGCGGTCCGACCCATGTGCCATCACCGAGTTTGACATGCGGTCCGACATAGGCGAAAGCTTCCACCGTGACATGGGCGCCTAGTTCTGCATCGGGATGCACAAAGGCAAGGGGGGAAATGGTTGCAGATTCGTGGGTCATGGATGCTGGCAGAAGGTGGACTTCGTGGTCTGAGATTGTGAGGTGAACACCGGGGGGTGGTTGAAGGTCAAACGTTGGACTCGGCGCGATCACGAATGACCTGCGCAAGCATTTCAGCCTCGGACACGAGTTCTCCCCGAACAAAAGCGCGGCCCTTCATATTCACCAACCCCCTTCGCATGGGGGAGAGGAGTTGAAGGTGAAAAACAACGGTGTCTCCTGGCAGGACTTTCTGTTTGAACTTGACATTGTCAATTTTCATGAAATACGTGGAGTAATTCTCCGGATCTTCCACCTGAGATAACGCAAAAATCCCCCCCACCTGAGCCATGGCTTCGACCTGCAATACCCCAGGCATGACGGGGTTGTTGGGGAAGTGACCCTGAAAAAAGGGCTCGTTCATCGTCACATTTTTGACGCCTGTGATAGACTCTCCATCCATGTCCAAAATCCGATCCACAAGCAAGAATGGGTAGCGATGGGGAAGGAGTTTGGTGATGTCATTGATGTCCATCAACGAAGGTCGGTCGAGCCTGAAATCAGGCAGATCCTCTTGGGCCTGGATGTGTTTGACAACTTCTTTGGCAAATGCAACGTTGGCTGCATGCCCGGGACGTGCCGCAAGCAGGTGACCTTGAATGAATCGCCCCGTCAAGGCCAGATCACCAATGATGTCGAGCAATTTGTGCCGTGCAGGTTCATTGTCAAACCTCAATTCACTCGGATTCAGAACGCCCGGACGATTCGCTTTGCCAGGCAATTGGCTTCGGCCCAACGCCTTGGCGATTCCTTGCAGTTCGTCCTCACTGTATGCCCTTTCAGCGAGCACGACCGCATTGTCAATGTCCCCGCCTTTGATCAGCCCTTGTTCGGCCAGTGCGGCAACTTCCTTCAGGAACACGAAAGTCCGACAAGAAGCGATGTCTTGTCCAAACGCTTGAAGCGACTCGAGCCTCGCATGTTGCGTGCCCAAAATGGGGCTCCGGTAATCCACCATGACCGTCGCTTTGAACTCCGCGGAATCAAGAGGCACGAGCAACATCTCCACCCCTTCGTCGTTGCGGTAGCTGATGTTTTTCCGCACGCGGAAAAATTTCCGGGTCGCCTCGGGTTGGGGTTCACTTCCCACGTTTTCAATCAGCGACAGAAAGGGCTGGGACGACCCGTCAAGAATGGGAACTTCGGGCCCTTCGAGCAGCAGGCGTGCGTTGTCGATTCCTGAGGCGTACAAAGCCGCGAGCACATGCTCCGTGGTGTGCACCGTGGCGTCACCACTTTTTAGGGTGGTGCCTCTTCGGGTTTCAAACACGTTGGAGACGTGGGCATTGACTTCAGGGTGCCCCTCTAGGTCTGCGCGCACGAACACGTAGCCTGTGTTGGGAGGGGCCGGTTGAATGGTGAGTTTGGCCTGTTCACCGGTGTGAAGTCCTATGCCTTGTACGGACCCTTCGGCAGCCAATGTGTGCTGACAATCGGATGCAATCATGGCTGCAAACCTACGTCAGTCCTTCGATTTGTGGGCTTCGGATTCTCGCAATGCATCCTCAATGGCGGCGAGTTTTTCATTCAGGGGAATACGGGCAAGCTTGCGCAGGGCAATCTGGTATTGCTGAAACGCCTTGACGGGAACGGCTGGATTTCCCTGGTAAGCAACACCTTCTTTCAACAGGCTGGCTGAAACGCCAGATTTGGCAGCGATTTTAGAGCCATTGGCAATGGTCAGGTGTCCTCCGATGCCCACCTGTCCTCCAATCATGCATCGCGCTCCAATCGTCGTTGATCCAGCGATTCCAGTCTGCGCGGCGATGACCGTGGCTTCTCCGATCACGACATTGTGGGCGACTTGAATCAAGTTGTCGAGTTTGCAACCCTTGCGAAGAATGGTGCTACCCAAGGTGGCCCGATCGATGGTGGTGAGCGATCCAACATCGCAGTTGTCCTCGATAAGCACATTTCCGGTTTGTGGTACTTTGGCATACGTTCCGTCGGCCTTTGGGGCAAACCCAAACCCGTCTGCACCCACAACCGCTCCGGGTTGGAGTGTGCAACGGTTGCCAATGACGCAACGATCCAACACCCTCGACCCACTATGTAAAACAGTGTCGTTGCCGATTCGGACTTCTCGTCCAATGTGGGTGTGAGCATGAAGTTCGACCCGGTCTCCAATCACGGCGCCCGCCTCAATCACAACTGCCGGTCCCACATAACAGTCTTCTCCGAGGGTTGCGCCTTCATCCACGATTGCGCTGGGGTGAATGCCCACTTGGCGTTTCAGGATGGCATCATACGCTTCGAGCAAAGTTGCAAAGGCGCGGTAAGGATCATCGACCTTGAGCAAGGTCAATTCCGATGGCAGCGGTTGGACTGGAACGAAATCCTCACGGACGATGACAATACTCGCTTCTGTAAGGTAGATGAATCGCTCATATTCCGGGTTGGACAAGAAGGACACGGATCCAGGTGGGGCGGATTCAATTTTTGCCAATTTCCGAACACGGACTTCAGGGTTTCCGTGAACACGTCCATCCAACAGGACTGCCAATTCTGAAGCGGTTCTTTCCAACATGGAGGAGTTCAAAGGGGAAGGTTGAATGGAAAACGCAAAAATCCATTCCAAGTTGCCTCGAAATGTTGTTTTTCCCAAAAAGCAGGCCAACGAACAACACCCATGCCTCGCCAAGCGACGTCTTGGACACGGCCAGCTTTGTTTTTTTTGTCATGGACCATGAAAGGCCAAAGTTCCTCGGCTTCGGGTCGGATACGGGGACAGCATGCCACCAGGGACTGAAGCCAAGTGCGCGGAAGGTCCGCGAGTTGGTCGGTAGAGGCAGGGAAAAGAGTCCCCGCATGATTCGCAAGACCAGGTTTTTGGCATTCGTAAACAGCAAAAGCCAAACCCAAAGCGACGGCTTGGCCATGAAGCCAGGGTTGCCTTTGGGAACTCCCCCAACCTTCGATAGCGTGCGCAACGGTATGCCCCAAATTGAGAATGCAACGCTCACCCTCCTCAAAAGGATCGCGCTCAACCACGGCCATCTTGGCTTCCGCCGACCACTGCACCAGGGTTTTCCAAGCATCCCAGTCTTCTCGTGTTGTGGGTGGCCAAGAGATGAATTCACTGGGTACAGCAGGTGGGTAGGATGGCGACAACAGCATGTGTTTCAACAATTCTGCCCATCCAGCACGGGGGTTCTCTTCGCTCAACGTATTGAGCCAACGAGGATGAATGAAAACGAATTCCGGGGCGTGAAAGCTGCCCACTTGGTTTTTGACATGTCCAAGGTTGATGGCAGTTTTTCCACCCCATGCCGCGTCCGTCATGGCCAAGGAGGTCGTCGGCATATGCGCCACGCGCAATCCGCGCTTGAAGGTAGATGCTGCAAAGCCAACGGCATCACTCAGCGCTCCTCCTCCAGTGGTCAACGCAACGTACCCGTGATCGATCCCCCACTCCGACCATCGGCTCCACAGACTTTGGGTGAAGTCCAGCGTCTTCAAGGACTCACCTCCAGACACTGCCAGTTCAACCAAAGGTCTCGCAGAATGCTCCTTTAATACGGCACGGAACCTTTCGAGTTCAATCGGGTCGAGCGCTTCCTCTCGAATCCACAAGAAAGACACGGTACCTTCTGGGAATTTCTGTTCCAGAAGGTCCGCAAAGGATTGTGATCCGCTGGACATCATGAACATCGCGATTCAAAAAAAGGCCGCATTTGCGGCCTTTTTTGATGTGGTACCACCGGGATTCGAACCTGGGACACACGGATTTTCAGTCCGTTGCTCTACCAACTGAGCTATGGTACCAAACTTGAGGCGGCAAATATAGGGGAAACAAAGATTGATTGCTTTGAGAAGTTAGGTTTTTGATGTTGTCATCGACCAGCACGCGGGTTGGTTGCAAAAATCGTAGACCAAAACACGTATTTCTTCCACCAATAACCATTTTGGAAAGACTCATGAGTTTCGGAGGTGGTCGTGGTGTCATTGGCAACAAAATTATCAATGCTTGTAAATAACACTAAAATCCTGTAAATCAGTAAGTTTTATATGATTATGTCATCTATTTAGGGTTGTTGTACGACGAAACATTCTATTGGGCTTACAATCATTTGGATTTGTGCGACAAACCATCGGTTATTTACGACGATTATCCTCTTTGGGGAGCATCACCTCGTTGAATGAAATTCTTTTTTTAAACCCAAACTGTTATCGCTATGCGTACATTTTTCACTGCTTTGATGGTGCTGTGTATGACGGGGCTACAGGCTCAGTTCCTGTCGCCCGGCGTCTTTGCTCCTGCACCTGAAGGGTATTGGTTGGAAATCGAGACGGTCACCACCCATGAGGGAGGTGAACTGGACGGAATGACAACCTACCGTGTGTATTTAAACTGTCTCAATGAGACAGATTACGTGTCTTCTTGCTCAGGAGATGCAGAGAACAACTTGATCATCGAAACCTCAACGGGAACATGGTACAACAGTCCGTTGAACGCTAATTTCACAGCGCAAGGGATCAATGCGTTGTTCCTGGGCGCCTTCCCGGATTTGGCTTGGGACAGCTACCTGACCCTTGGGGCAATGGACAGCAGCACGCCAGCAGCGCAGCACCCCAGCACCATTTGGGGTGATGTGAATGCGTCGAGCGAATTCGTTCCCGGCGGAGGAAACAACGTCACGGTGGACGACGCCACGGGCGGTGCTTGGTACATTCCTTTTCCAGGGGCTGCAGTGGCAGATTCGCACGTTGCGTTTGCTGGTTCGGATTTGCGTGTGCTGATCATGCAGGTGACTTCTGCCGGTGTTCTTTCCGGACAGGCTCAACTGCAGGTCTTCATGAACGCAGACCAAAGCCAGGAGTGGCGTGACTTGTTGCCCTTCCAGTTCCCCTTGCCAGGCTGCACCGATGAAACAGCGTGTAACTACAACGCTGACGCAACCTCAGACGATGGATCTTGTGCTGAATTGGACGAGTGCGGCGTTTGCGGCGGAGCAGGCATCGCTGAAGGCGCTTGCGACTGCGACGGCAACGTCCTTGACGAGTGTGGCGTTTGCGGCGGAGCGGGCATCGCTGAAGGTGCTTGCGACTGTGACGGCAACGTCCTTGACGAATGCGGCGTTTGCGGCGGAGCAGGCATCGCTGAAGGCGCTTGCGACTGCGACGGCAACGTCCTTGACGAGTGTGGCG
>JBEARC010000099.1:0-14147 GCA_041163465.1 Bacteroidota bacterium | reverse complement strand
GGTTGGAGGTTGGGGTCTTGCATGAAATACAGCGTAATGCGCTGAGAAGGTTGGTAATAGGTTTGGGCCGCCGCTCGAATATCCTCGGGAGTCACGGCCAAGTACCTTTCAATTTCCGTGTTGATGAGGTTGGCATCACCAAAATAGGTGTGGTAATTGGCCAAACTCTCTGCAATGCCAGCCATGCTTTGGTTTCCCGCAAAAAAGGAGGTCTCGATCTGATTTTTGAGCTTTTGCAATTCCCGATCGGAAATCAGCTCAGCCTGCATCCTTTCCACCTCGTCGTTCATCGCCTGTTCGACCGCGGAAGGTTGGACACCCATGTTGCACATGGCAAACGCCAAGGTCAATCCTGGATCTTCAAGGCCAAAACTGAAGGCACCACAAAACAAGGCGAGTTGGTCGTTCTCAACCACACGCTGATTCAAGCGTGAACTCTCACCTTGGCTCAGGACCTGGTTCAACATGTCCACGGCGTAGTAGTCTGGGGTTCCTTGGGCGGGAATGGGATAGGCCTGAACCACCATGGGCAAACGGTCCTTTCCGAAGATGGTGTCTCGAACCTCCTCGGTGCGCATGGGTTCCACAATGGATGGCCGCGGAATGTCGCGACCGCCACGGGGGATGTCCTTGAAATACAGTTCGACCAGCGCCCGCGCCTCTTGAACATTCAAATCCCCTGCGATGCTCAGCGTTGCATTCTCAGGCACGTAAAACGTGTTGTAAAAGTCCATGAAATCGGCGTGGTTGGCTGCGTCGAGATGTTCCATGGATCCAATGGGTGTCCATTGGTAGGGATGCTCACGGTAGGCCATGGCCATTGTGGTGGGAAGCAGTTGACCGTACGGCTGGTTGTCGTAGCGTTGGCGCTTCTCTTCCTTGACAACTTCATTTTGTGTGTCGATTCCAATCTGCTCAATGTTGGCATGCAACATGCGTTCAGACTCCAACCACAGCCCCAAGGCAAGTTCGTTGCTGGGCAAGAGCTCGTAATAAAAGGTGCGGTCTTGGGTGGTGTTGGCGTTGAGGATGCCGCCTGCGCGTTCCACGTAGGTATCAAACTCGCCGCGCCCAATGTTTTCAGACCCTTCAAACAACAGATGTTCAAAGAAGTGGGCCATGCCTGTTCGGTCGGGGCGCTCGTTTTTGGAACCGACGTGGTACAACACCGTGACTGCTACAAGGGGCGTGCTGTGGTCTTCATGCAGGATGACGTGCAAACCATTGTCAAGGTCAAACTCCGTGAATTCGATGGTAGGCGCGGGGGTTTGGCCCCAAAGGGTGCTGCCCGCCCCCAAGGCCGCCCATGCCAAGACAGGCATGCGCCACGGACGGCCGAAGCCGATTGAATGGCTGGAAAAGGTGAATCGCATGTGGGAAAATTGAGCCCGCAAGATAGGTCGGTCCCGAGGTATCTTGCCTGCATGGAAACGAGCCATCACGACGCAGGGGGAGTGCAGGAGCTTCCCGAGGGTTGGTGGGGTGCCGACGTGTTTTGGCAGCTCCAGTCGGAAGAGGGGGTGACGCGGACCTTGTCCGAAGCCGCGAAAGCGAGGATTGACGCCTGTCACACGTACCTGCTTGGGCGCGCGGCCGGGGGGGACACCCTGTACGGGATCAACACGGGCTTTGGCGACCTGGCGACAACACGGGTGGACGACCTGGTGGGGTTGCAACGGAATCTCTTGATGTCGCACGCGTGCGGAGTCGGGGAGGCGTTGCCTTCCGAGGTGGTGCGCGCCATGCTGCTTTTGAAGGTCAAGGCATTGAGCCAGGGCCACAGCGGTGTGGCGGTGACGACGGTGCAGCGCTTGCTCGACCATTGGAATGCAGGTGTGTTGCCGGTAGTACCGAGCCAGGGCTCGTTGGGGGCGTCCGGGGATTTGGCTCCGCTCGCGCACCTCGTGTTGCCGTTGATTGGAGAGGGGGAAGTGACGATGCCGGACGGACGTCCATTGGCCTCGGGAGACGCCTTGCGCGAGCTTGGATGGGCGCCGCTTGAGCTCGGTCCCAAGGAGGGACTCGCATTGATCAACGGGACGCAGATGATGCTTGGCACGGGCATGGTGGCCCTGGAGCGCATCACGCGCCTCGCCGACTGGGCCGACGCGATCGGAGCGTGGTCGCTCGAAGCCTGGAACGGGCTGAAGGCTGCGATGCACCCGTCCATTCACCGCATCCGGAACCAAGCCGGAGCCATGATCACGGCACACAACGTGTCGTCGTGGCTCGAAGGAAGCGAACGCGTAGCCCAACCTCGCACGTACGTTCAAGACCCGTACTCGTTCCGGTGCATGCCACAGGTGCACGGGGCTTCTCGGGACGTCGTCGAAGGTGTCCGCGCGGTGTTCGAAGCGGAGATGAACGCCGTGACCGACAACCCGCTCGTCTTCCCGGACGAAGATTTGATTGTAAGCGGCGGCAATTTCCACGGCCAGCCGCTGGCCTTGGCGATGGACCGTCTAGCCTTGGCCATTCACGAATGGGCGAGCATCTCGGAGCGTCGCGTCTTCAAGATGCTCAGCGGCCAGCGTGGGCTGCCGGCGTTTTTGGCCTCCAACCCAGGCCTCAATTCGGGTTACATGATTCCGCAGTACACTGCCGCCAGCCTTGTGTCGTACAGCAAGCAGCTGTGCACGCCGGCCAGCGCAGACAACGCCGACAGCAGCAACGGCCAGGAAGACCACGTGAGCATGGGTGCCAACGGGGCGCTCCAAATGTGGCGTGTCCTCGATCACGCCGAGCAGGTTTTGGCCATCGAAGCGATGTGTGCGGCCCAGGCTTCGGACCTCCGGGGCGACGAGCACGCGATGGCTCCCGCGCTTCGGGAGTTGCAGAACGCGTTTCGCAAGCACGTGCCGTTCCTCGAACGCGACGTCGTCATGGCCCCGCTCATGGCGTCCGCCGCCGCGTGGATCCGGGGCGAGGCGCCCACAGAAAAAGCCGACCTTCGCGACGCACAATCCTGAATCCCCTTATGCTCATCCACGAACTTTCACGCCGCGGCAACCAACTCTTCCGCTGGCGCAGCTTCATTCCGCTCATCTTGGTGCCGCCTGCACTTTTCTTAGCGTACGATGCCCCAGCACGTGCTGGTGACGCGGGGTGGCAAGCCATGTGCTGGGCGGTGGGCCTGCTCGGCGTGGTGATCCGTGCCAAAACCATCGGGCACGTACCCCCCGGCACCAGTGGCCGCAACACCACCGAAGGCCAAGTTGCCGAGACGCTCAACACGCGCGGCATGTACAGTTTGGTGCGCCACCCGCTTTACCTCGGCAACTACTTCATGTGGATGTCTCTTGTGCTGGCGACTGGCCGGTTGGACTTTGCGCTTCTTGTGACGCTGGCGTACATGATGTACTACTTGCGCATTGCCATGGCGGAGGAGGCATTTTTGGCGGGCAAATTTGGGGCGAAGTACAGTGAGTGGGCCGCGACCGTTCCTGCCTTCGTGCCCAAATGTTGGGGCACACCTCGCAGCACTTGGACCCCCGCCGACAACGCTTTTTCCCTGCGCCACGTCATTAAGCGCGAGTACAACGGCGTGTTCGCCATCGTCTTTGGGATGTTCCTCCTCGAAGCGACGCGCACCGCCGGTCTTGGCTCACCGGCTTGGAACACGCTCGCTTGGAAAGCTGGGCTTGTTGGGAGTGTGGCCGTTTTTCTCTTTCTGCGCTTCCTAAAAAAGCGCACGCGCGTCCTCCACGTCGAAGGACGGGAATTCAGCACCTGAACGAAGGGTTCACACAGGAGGAGTCAAGTCACTGCCGCACGGCGCACGATGCGGCGAAGCAGGGCGGGTGAGAGGCGTTTGATGTACGCCGCCAAAACCTCGTAACGTCCGATCAGGACCTGAGCCTTGTGGCGTTCCACCGCCCGAATCATCCTGGCAGCGCATTGCTCAGCCGTCATGCCGGCGCCGGTCTTGGCGTCCATGGTGCCTTGCTTCGATCCGTCGCCGACCACCGCGTTGAGGCTGATGTTGGTCCGGATGAAACCAGGACAAACCATGGTCACCTTCAGCCCGTCGTCGTGGTGTTCGGCACGGAGCGCCTCGAAAAATCCGTGCAGCGCATGTTTGGCACCGCAATACCCGGAACGAAGCGGGGAAGAGAACAGGCCCATCAAACTCGTCACCACCACAAAATGCCCGCGTCCTCGCTTCACCATGCCCGGCAACAGCGCCTTGGTGAGGGCGAGCGTGCCGAAGTAGTCGATTTCCATCACGCGACGGTCCACGTCGAGGGACGTCTCGATGGCCTTGGAGCGCTGGCTGATGCCGCCACAGTGCACGACGACGTCGACGGGCCCAATTTCCGTTTCCACGCGCTCGGCAATGCCAGCCAGGTTGCCGGCATCGGCCAGGTCGAGCGTGACCACGTGCACGTCGCACCCTTCCGAGCGCAGGGGGGCCGCCACCTCATCCAGGGAGGTCTGTTTCCGTGACGACAACACCACGGTCGCACCTTTTCTGGCCCACGCCTCGGCGCAGGCTTTGCCGATGCCGCTGCTGGCCCCAGTCACCCACACGATTTGGTTGTTCCAAGAGATAGCCATGGGGAATCGGGGGATTAGAGGGGAGAGGTTTGGAGCCACATTGCAGCCGCCATGGCCGCCATACCGAGGTCTTCCACGACGGTGACAGTGGTCATGGGCAGGTTGAAGGCGGTGCCCATGCACGCGCACTTGAGTTTTTCGCCCCGAGAGACGGATTGGACGACGCCCACCGACGAGAACAACATCAGGCCCAAGGTGAATGCGTGCAGCGTGGGCCAATTAGGCACCGCGAGGTACCCCAAGCCGAGAGTCACTTCAAGGAACGGGTACACCCACCCGTACGCAGTCACGCGCGCGGCAAGCAAATCGTACATGGCGTAGGCCGACACAAAGCCGCGCAAGTCGAGCAACTTCAAACCGCCAAACACCAAGAAGAACCCGCCCATGAACCGGCCCATGAACCCCTCCATGCCCCCGGAGGCGAGGCTTCCCGCACCAATCAACCCCACAGCCACGAACAAGGGCGCCAGCGAGAGCAGGGTGGTGGTGGTCCTTGACACGTCCTTCGTGGCCTGTTCTTCGGCTTCGGCAACTGCAGCTGAAACCACGGAATAGCCCGCGCCCACAACCGCTGAGACAAGTTCATTCCGGCCGAGAGCACCGTTCCCGGAAACCATCGCTGTGCCTTGTTTCAGGTCGACGTGCACGTGTTCGACACCTCCAACTTCAGACAGGGCGTGTTCCACCCGCGCGACGCACGACGTGCAGGTCATGCCTATCACGTGAAGCCGCTCGAAGCGATCAGGCATCGATGTTGGCGTACTTGGCGTTGTCCTCGATGAACTTTCGGCGCGGCGGTACATCGTCGCCCATCAACATGGAGAAGACTTGGTCAGCTCCCGCCGCGTTCTCGATGGTGACCTGACGCAAGGTCCGGTTTTCCGGATTGAGTGTGGTTTCCCAAAGCTGCTCGGCATTCATTTCGCCCAAACCCTTGTATCGCTGCACGTGAATGCCTCCATCCGAAGCGCTCTTGCCTCGGAATTCGGCGATGAGGCGATCTCGTTCGTCGTCGTTCCACGCATAAATGGCCCGCGATCCCTTTTTGACCTGATACAGAGGAGGCGTGGCGATGTACACGTAGCCATTTTCAATCAATTCCTTCATGTGGCGGAAAAAGAAGGTCAGGATGAGCGTCTCAATGTGACTTCCGTCCACGTCCGCGTCACACATGATGACCACCTTGTGGTAGCGGAGTTTGGTCAAGTTCAACGCCCGCTCGTCTTCCTCGGTTCCCACGGTCACGCCAAGGGCGGTGTAGATGTTTTTGATTTCCTCGTTGTCGAAAATCTTGTGCTGCATGGCCTTCTCCACGTTGAGGATCTTTCCTCGCAGCGGCATGATGGCTTGAAAGAGTCGGTCACGTCCCTGTTTGGCTGTTCCGCCTGCAGAATCACCCTCGACCAGAAAGAGCTCACACATCGCGGGGTCCTTCTCTGAACAATCGGCCAACTTGCCAGGAAGTCCGCTTCCTCCCATGACCGTTTTTCGCTGCACCATCTCACGGGCCTTGCGCGCAGCATGCCGTGCTTGAGCAGCCAAGATGACCTTTTGCACGATGGTCCGTGCGTCATTGGGGTGTTCTTCAAGGTAAGCCTCCAGCATGTCACTGACGGCCTGGCTCACTGGGGCGCTGACCTCGGCGTTGCCGAGCTTTGTTTTGGTCTGGCCTTGGAACTGAGGTTCAGCGACCTTGACACTCACCACGGCAGTCAAGCCTTCGCGGAAGTCGTCACCGCTGATGTCAAACTTCAACTTGTCCAACATGCCACTGCCGTCCGCGTACTTCTTCAGCGTGTTGGTCAGCCCGCGACGGAAGCCCGTGAGGTGTGTCCCCCCTTCGTGCGTATTGATGTTGTTGACGTAGGAGAACAGGTTTTCCGAGAAGGAGTTGTTGTAGGTCATGGCAACCTCCACGGGCACGCCGTTGCGCTCACCGCTCATGTGAATCACCTCCTGAATGATCGGTTCCCTGTTGCCGTCGAGGTAGGTGACGAAGTCCTTCAATCCTTCGGTGCTGTGAAAGGTCTCTTTCACAGCCTGACCCTCCTCATCCGTTTCGCGTTCATCGGTCAGTGTGATGGTGATGCCTTGGTTCAGGTAGGACAGCTCACGCATGCGGTCAGCGAGCGTGTCGTAGTTGTAGACCAGCGTTTCAAAAATTTGGTGGTCAGGCTGAAACTCGACCGTGGTTCCGCGTTTGTCGGTGGTTCCGATTTCACGGACGGCGTATTGTTCCTTGCCTCTTGCGTATTCCTGCTCGTACACCTTGCCATCGCGGTTCACTTCGGCTCGCAGGTGTGTGGAGAGGGCGTTCACGCAGGAAACCCCAACACCGTGCAGACCGCCCGATACTTTGTAGGCGTCCTTGTCAAACTTACCACCAGCACCAATCTTCGTCATGACGACCTGAAGGGCGCTGACACCTTCCTTTTCATGCATGTCCACAGGAATGCCACGCCCGTTGTCTGTCACGCGGATGCCATTGCCCTCCGTGATCGTCACAGTGATCGTGTCACAATGTCCAGCCAATGCCTCATCGATGGAGTTGTCCACCACCTCATAGACCAAATGGTGCAATCCCCGAACACCCACATCACCGATGTACATCGATGGCCGCATCCGTACGTGTTCCATGCCCTCGAGGGCTTGGATTTGGCTGGCGTCATAACCGGATTTTTTCACGCCGCCCGCTTGCTGTTCTCCCAGGTTCAATTCTTCAGACATCTCTCAAGGTTTCGTCCTTCGAAGATAGGGTTGAATGCGCCCCCGAATCCCTGAGAAGGGGGCATGAAAAACCCCGACTTTTCCACGAAAATCGGGGGTTTTCACACAGCCTGAATGCATCCGCGTTGCGCGGGGACTCACAGGCGTTTAGAACGCGTAGTGCACGCCCGCCAAAGCTTGGAACCCTTGGACGGGAGAGCCGCCCCACACCGCGTATTTGGCATTGGTGAGGTTGGCCAGCGTCAGCCAAGCACCCATGCGGTCGTTGTAGCGATAATCTGCCCTGAGGTTGAGATCGAGGTAGGCGGGGAGACGCATTTCGTAGGCGCCATCACCGATGAATGTAGTTTCGCCATACGTTCCTTGGTTGGTCAAGGCATAGCGCTCTCCCACGAAGGAGGCATCGGCTGTCAAGGTCAAACCTTCAATCCACGCATATGTCGCAGAGGCCTGCCAAGTCACCTTGGGCAAATGCCAAGCACGGTCTTCAAAGCGAAGGGAATACCCGTACAAACTGCATCCACCGGCCACCTTCCACCGGTCGCCCACTTTCAAGGAAGCTTCGCCGCCGAGGGTTTGGACCCCCACGGTGTCGTAGACAGCCACGAAATCTGTCAAGCTGTCCACCACCATGGGCTGGAAAAGCATCATGTCCTCGTATTGGGCGGTGCTTGCAAACGCATGGAAGGTGAAGACGTCCGTGATGGTGCCACGAATGCCTGCAGCCAAGGCCAAACGCTTGTTCGTCGACCTGAAGCCGTCCAGGTGCAACGTGTCGAGTTGGTCCGTTTGGTCATCCCAACGGTAGCTGGTGTTGGCGAGGGATTGAGGCGCATAAAAGGGATTGACGCTACGCAAGCTGTGGAAGCTGTTTGCTTGAAGGTCTCCGCCCAATTGTGCGTAGGGTACAAAAAGATTTCTCAGCAAGTTCAAGCTGATTTCGGCCTGCGGGTACAAGAAAAACGACTGGCCGACGTCGGTGCGTGAAGGGGCATCTGCGTCGATGGCCAACCGAATCCCAGCACTCGCGCTCAAGGGACCGCGACGGGTGTGAAAAGCTGGCGTCAACCGAACGATGGCCTGCGTGGTCTGGGTCAACGTGTCCACGCTGTAGTTGTCGAGCTGCAGGTGAACGTCGGTTTTGATGAGGTCTTGCCCCATGGATTTCTGAAGGCCCAAACCTGCGCGGAAGGTGGTTTCACGCGTGTCCATGGTGTTGGACAACATCCCAAACGTGAGATTCAGGTTGTGATTGAGGGCCGTGCTGTCTTTGTCATGGCTTTTGAAATGCACCTGCCCCTGCAGGCTTTGCCACGAGACAGAGGGAGCCTCGGAGGCCGTGAAGAGTGTGTCGGTGAAAAGCGAGTCCAAGCCATACATCAGGACGCGCTCGTGGGTCCACCCGATTTGTGCGTCCACCTTTTCTGAGCCAATGAATCGGGAGCCCCACAGTTGGGCGCCGTGGTCTTGGACACGTCCAGTTCGCAAGCGGGAGGGACTGGAGGTTGCCATGTGATGAAAGGAGGTGCCCCAGCTTCCGTCACGCGATCGGAGGTCCGTGAAGCTCGCATCGAGGTAGGTGGTGCCTCGTGTGCCCAACCCCGCCCTCGCATAACCCCGGTACAACCGAGGCAGGGCTTCATCCACGCGCAGACGCGTCGCCTCTACAGGGGTCATGACAGGCTCCACATTCAACCGCTTGATCAGCAATTCGTAGTTCAACACCGGCTTCTCCACAGATAGGGGTCGTGCCGAAGGCCACGAATTGAGTTTGACGGCATCACGCACTTCCATGGTTCGGTTGCCCACAAACGTCACGTCCATTTCCAGCGTGTCCTGTTGCGCAAGCAGCGAAGGCAATGACAAGAAACCCACCAGGCTCAAGCCCAAGACAGGTTTGAAGGAGGGGATGAAGTTCATTCGTTGTTGGATTCTGGGGTGATTGGGGCAGCCTCGAGGGCATCGATTTCCAAGATCAAATCGCTTACCGCCTCTTGGACGGCGGGGTCAGACACGTTGGTCAAGATGGACGTGGCTGTGGCTCGCGCTTGGAACAAATCGCCCATGCCGATGTAGGTGCGAACCAGGAGCAGGAACCCCTTGTTTTTCCATGCACCTTGCTGGAAGAACTGTTCAATGAGTTCAAACAAGATCTGCTCACATCCTTCAAAGTTGTCGGCGTTGAAGGCAGCCTCGGCCAGCAGGTACTTGGCTTCGGCGCCAGCACTTCCACCGTACGTGACCAGGGTTTTCAAATCCGCCTCCACCATGGCGTGTTGGCCTTTGTTGCAGGCAATGCGCGCATTCCACAAAGTCGCGGTACGACGGATGTCATCCGGGGTGGCAGGGTCAAACATCACCCGCGCAGCAAAATCGGCAGCCTCGTTCTCTTGTCCCAACAAGTAGTGGCATCGCATTTGCCCAATGGAGGCTTCCAAACGGTTGGTTTGAAGCATGGCCAAGGCTTCGAGTGATTCGTAGTGAGACAGGGCTTCGCGGTAGGTTCCACGGTTCCATGCGATGGTGGCAGCACCGAGTGCAGCTGCCTCGCTGAATTCACCCGCGGGCAAATCCAACACAGTCACGTACGCCGCGTAGGCCTCTTCCATGTTGCCGGCATCGAACGAGCAATTGCCGAGGTAGAATTGGGCTTCTGCCATGTGCACCCCGGCCGGATATTGACGGATGTATTCCTTCAGCCGAGGGATGGCTTCGCTGCAACGGTTTTCCAAGGCGAGGTAAGAGGCTGATTCAAAGAATCGCTTTTCAATTTCGGCGCCATCCAAGCCCACAGCAGGGGGCAGGTTGTCGAGAAGTCCTCGCTCAATGAGCAGAGGCTCCACAATGTTGTAGGCATCGGACGCTGCATTGTCGGAACCATAATCCGTGCGAATCCGGTCCCACGTGGCGAGGACAAATTCGGAATCTCCCTGTTTGACACCCACCAAACACAAGTCAACCAAGGCATCCTTCGCACGAGGGGTGGCCCCGTGGTGGTCGAGAATGGCTTGGAGTTTGGTCCTGGCATCGGCAAGCTGCTCGAGATCAATGTGAGATTTGGCCGCCTCATACAAAGCTTCCACCCGCAAACGGCTTTGGGGATGCTCAGCCAGAAGCTGGTCGAGTCGGTCGATTTGGCCTTCCAAATCATCGGAAAGCCTGGCAGCCATCGCCCGTTGAAACAGCGGATAGTCGAGGGGAGCGATGCCTCGGTTGAGCACGCGGTCGTACATCTCCGCGGCCTGGGTAAACGCCTTCAAGGCGTAAAAGCAGTCGGCAGTGCGAAGCTCGGCATCGCGCATCCGAGAGGCATCGTCTTCGGGGTGGGATTCGAGGTAGGACCTGAAGGCGGTGAGGGCATCGGTGTACCGCTCGCTCTTGTAATGCGCGTAACCCCGCGCATAGTCGGCATCGTTGTGAAGCGGGCTGAGGTAGCTTCCCGGGGTCTTGCTGAATTGTGCGTAGGCCGCAGCGGCTTGGGTGTATTTCCCCTTGTTGTAAAGGATTTCGGCCTCCCAATAGAACGTCTCAGCGTGGATTTGAGGGTCGACTTGAAAGCTGCGGCATTTCTTGAATGCCTCGAGCGACTGGTTGAGTTGTTTGGCTTGAAAGAGCTCCACGCCTTGGTTGAAGGCCAAAACCTCGGCCGCTGCCAGCATGGTTTGGTCTGGATTGCCAATCTTGTCCAAGGCTGACAGGGCGCGGTTGTAATCTCGGCTGGTCATGTACACCTGAAGCAAGAATCGGTACGCCTCATCACGACGCGGAGATGCGGGGAATTGCTGCAGGTACGATTCAAAAGCGACGATGGCGTCGTCGAAGGGATTGAAGGACAACTCGTAGGCAAGCTTGGCATAATGGAAAAAGGCGTCCTCCTGGATGTCGACATCATAGACGGGTTCAGAGGCCGTGCGAAACGCCTGTTTGGCCCGTGCACGGTCTCCCATCTGCATGTAGCAATCGGCCATGTGGTAGATCGCATTTTGAGCCAACTCATCGTCTCCGCGGCTTGCGAGCGGAAAACAGTCCAAAGCGCCTCGCCAGTCCTTCAGCATGTACCGCGTGTAGCCCATTTGGTAGGCAAACGCGGGGTTTCGTCCGGGACCATCAGCACCTTCCCAACCTTGCTCGAGGTACGGGGATGCTGTGGCAAACTCGCCATCGCGATACCACACATCTCCCACGAGTCGAGCCACCTCAGCCCGGCTCTCCTCGCTCAATCCACTGGCTTCGGTCAACAAGGGAGGTCCGTAGGACTTCAACCTCTCAAACTGACCTGTCTCATGCAGCAACTGGGCGATGTACAAGGGGACGAGTTCACGGAAGTCGGGATGGTCGGCAATCATGTCAAACCCATCGAGCGCAACTTGTGGTTTGCCATTGATGTAGGCGATGTGAGAGAAGTAATAGCGGGCAGGCGCTTGGAACTCACTTTCCACCTTCAACACATCAAACAACTGAACCCTGGCCGCCTCATAGTTCTCACGCTCAAAATAGCAGTGCCCGAGCTTGAAGCGATATTCGTTGCGTCGCTCCTTGGACAGCTCACGCGGACGGATGAGCAGAAATTGCTCAGTGGCGAAGGAATAGTTCTTGCGCTTGTACTGATGGTTGGCCAAAGCCCAACGGGCCTCCAAGGCCATGGGACTTTCGGGATATTCCTGGATGAACGATTCCACCCTGTACACAGCATCCTTGTGAAACAACGCCAGGGCGCTCAAAGCGGCGTGGTAACTGGCTTGGGCGTAGGATTCGCTCGACTTGTTGGGCGATTGAGCCATCAAATCTTCAAACAGGTGAAGCGCCAAGGCATATTGATGGTTGTCATAGGCTTCGTTGGCCCGGGTCCATTCCACGTGGTTGGGGTCATTGGCCGAGGACCATTGGGCCTGGGTGAGGCCTATGCATCCCAGGCCGAGGACCGAGGCGAGGAGAAACGTGTGGTGCATGTTGTGTTGCTTCAAGGGTGCCCGCGGGCATTCCGTCAAAGCTACCTCCGTGAGGAGGCGGCTACGGAGGTGGTTCGGGCGGTTTTTCAACGCGCTCTCGTGGGGATTTCGCACCCGTACGCCAACGTGATTTCACAGAGCTTGTGAATCGGCGCATCCCTCAATCTCGCCACCGAAATTCCGTACGTCGGTTGATGCGCCGGCCCTCTTCGGTGTCGTTGCTGGCCTTGGGTTGTTGTTCCCCAAACCCCTGGGCACTCAGCCGGTCGGGCCCGACCCCGCAAGAGATCAAAAAAGCCTCAACCACCCGAGCACGTGCCATGCTGAGCATCAGGTTGAAGTCCTCGTCACCGATGTTGTCGGTGTGACCAAGGATGTCCAAGGCCCAATCGTCATGGCGCTTCAGGTGATTGGCCAACGCCCTCAAAATCACTTGAGAGCGCGATCCCAAGGTGGTGTCTCGTGACCCAAATTGCACGTCTGCCAGCTCAAACTTCTCCGTCGCATCCTCGTGCTGTTGGAACTCAAAAGACACGGCCGAAGAAGCTGTTTCGCCCACCTCGTGAACCACCACGCTTTGGTATCCGACTTGCTCACCGCTGAGGGTCAACACCACATCCTCCCCTTCAGGCAGCTTGACGACTTGGGCAAATTTGCCGTCGTCTTGGGATACCTGAATGGTCTCGACGCGTCTGCTTTGGATGTATTCCAAACTCAGGCTAAACGCTCCCTCTGGCAGTGGCCACCCCACGTCGCCTTTGACAATGGTGACGGGGTCGGGCCTCAGGGTAGCTGGCATGGCGTAGCTGCACAGGTCGAGTCCTTGGGTGCCAGGGCGACGCGATGCGAACACACCTTGGGTACCATCGGTGGACACCACCAAGCCGTGCTCATCACCCGGGGAATTGATGGGCAGGCCCAAATTCAAAGGGTCGGACCATTGACCCAGGGAATCGCGACGGCTCATCCACAGATCGTAGCCTCCGCCCGAGGGAAGCCTGTTGCTTGAAAAGTAGAGGGTTCGGCCGTCTGGATGGAGAAACGGCGACTTGTCTTGGGCGGAGGAGTTGATGGGGTGAGGCATGCGCGTGGCGGGACCCCATGAACCATCGGCTTGCCTCTCGCTGGTGAAGATGTCCATGGTCAGGTTGCCGTTCTCATCCGGTGTGGATTCTTCCCGGGCTGCCGCAAACAAGAGCGTCGCCCCATCACCGCTGATGGCCGGTTGCGCCTCCCAGCCGAGTGGGGTGTTGATGTCACCTTCCATCCATTCGAGGGGAGACCACGCATAGACAGGCTTGTCTTGGGCATCTCTTTGAACCACTTCGTATTCTGTGGTGTACAGGTCGATGTTTCTCGGGTTTTCAGGCACGGGACGGCCCACGGCAAGGATGAGAAGCTTGTTGTCCACGGAGATGGCAGCACCGCCGTAATTGTTGCCTTTGTTGAAGGGCGCACCCAATGGGATTCCTTGGTCAAACGGCTCGTCTTCTGACGCCCGTCGAGCCCACGAGAATCGCTCCTTTCGGGTGGTCGTGTAATCGCCTTTGGCCTTGTAATTCCCTGCCCGGGTGAAGAACATGATGGTGCCGTCGGGCGATAGAACCGGCAAAAATTCATCCTCGGGTAAACTCAGTTCAGGGATCGGCTCCGGTGAAGGTGCGCTGGCATGGGCATGGTATTGCACCGCGAAGACCAGCTCTGGAATCAGGGAAAGCGCCTCCCGTCGTCGGCCTCGGCGGGTGGCCTCCTCGGGAAGGTTGACGTACGCGCTGAACAGGTCCAGGGCTTCTTGATGCAGATTCTCTACATAGGCCTTGGCACCGCGCAAGAACAGCGACTCTGGTTCTTCCTCGGGACACAGGGACAGGGCCTCTTGCAAATGAGCGGCCATCACGTCCCACATGCCCTCGT
>JBEARC010000098.1:0-19739 GCA_041163465.1 Bacteroidota bacterium | reverse complement strand
AGGACATGCGAAGGGCCGCCCTGACCCACGACAAAGCCCCGCTGGCGGGCGGGGCTTGGGTTGATGATGAATGAAAACTTGGAGCCGATACGCGGACTCGAACCGCGGACCTACGCATTACGAATGCGTTGCTCTACCAGCTGAGCTATATCGGCCTGGTTGATCCACCTGCTTGGTGGCGGGTCGGCAAAAATACGCAGGCAAATTGAAAATGGTTACGGGCAAGGACCGGTTTTTTGGCCTAGGTTTCTCGGAGACCCGCTCTCACGACCACCGACCCGACCGCAACAAATGCTCCGCAATTTGCACGGTGTTGGTGGCCGCCCCCTTGCGCAAGTTGTCTGCCACAATCCACAGGTGCAAACCGCGGGGATTTCCCAAATCGCGACGGATTCGACCTACAAACACGTCATCCTTGCCATGGGCATGGCGGGGCATGGGATAGACCAAAGCGTCCGGATCATCTTGCACCACAACACCTTCGAATCCCTCAAGAGCCGATCGGACCTCTGCCAGGTCAAAATCCTCTGCAAACTCCACATAGACGGCCTCGCTATGCCCTCCCACCACTGGCACCCGAACCGCGGTGCACGACAACTGGATGGTCGGGTCTCCCATGATCTTCTTGGTTTCATGGTGGACCTTCATTTCCTCTCGGGTGTATCCGTTCTCTTGAAACGTATCACAGTGAGGCAAACAATTCTTGTCGATCGGATGAGGATACACCATGTGGGGGTCTTCACCCCTGCGCTCCGCCTCCAATTGAGCCACGGCCGCTTGGCCTGTGCCTGTCACGCTTTGGTAGGTATTCACCACACCGCGTGTGATTCGCCATCGATCGTGCAAGGGTTTGAGCACCATGACCAATTGCATGGTGGTGCAATTGGGATTGGCAATGATCAAATCGTCGGGGCCCAACACGTCTCCGTTGACCTCCGGAACCACCAATTTGTGCGCCTTTGACATGCGCCAGGCGCTGCTGTTGTCAACCACGGTGGTGCCGACCCCGGCAAAACGTGGCGCCCAGGCCAAACCAATGTCTCCGCCTGCACTGAACAGGGCAACATTTGGGGCGCGATCCACCGCCTCTTCGAGCGAGATGACCCGCACGGACTCTCCCCTGAAATGAACGGTCGAACCCACGGAACGCGCCGAGGCTACGGGAAGCAATTCACGAACTGGAAATGCTCGTTCTTCCAGCACGTTGAGCATGGTTCTCCCCACCATGCCTGTGGCGCCAACGACGGCCACACTCAATCCTCTGTTGTTGTCCACGGCAACTGCTTTTGGTTTTCTCATGTTCGAAGCGTCACCACTTTGTCAATGTCCCCTGCGGCTTCACAAACGGAGATGCCCGACTCGTGCGAAAATACGAGGTTTGCACATGATGACGAGTGCAAAGTGGAAGGCGGCGAAAGAAACTGCAGGTAGGGGTGTCAATGGGTTATGGGGCCTGGTCATCCGGGTCGTGTTTGGGGCAGGTTCGATGGGCTTGTGTGGCTTCACCGCCACAGGCCAAACGACCGCACTCGACTCCCTCACCACGCCGGGCATGTCATGGCATGGCGACCTGAGCCAGTGGGTCTGGCAAAACGATGACCCAAGCGATTTCGAGGGCGTGGCCACCATGGGCCGCTGGCAACTTCAAGCCACCCTCCCTGGGGTGCACGTTGTGTGGGGTTGTCCTACCAGTTTGTCCACCAATGGTACCATCCTCAACGCTCCCCTACCACCCTTGGGCAACCCCTCCCATGAAACAGCCTTCCATGCGATGTGGCATTGGCAACAAGGGGTGGCGGGATCTCAAGCCAACAGAAGTGAGTGGATGTGGGCGTTGCCACCAACCCCCAATCCCTCAGAATCTGCAAGAATTCTCGCAGAATCAACGCAAGCGGGATGGATTGATGGGTATGGCGGGATGGGTACGGGCTCTTCGGGAAGTGACGATCCCCTGATGTGTTGGGGCCCAGACATGACTCCTTGGGAGGGTGCCTCTGGTTGCCATGCATGGGCACAGCCTTTTGAAGTCGCGGGATGGATGACGTGGGGGACGGCTGGGGAATGGCAAGTCACTGCGGTGGATACCAAGGGTCGCGTGCAGAGATTGGTTGACACCGTGATGGCCCAAACCCCCGCGGCGACGCCCCCCTCCGCGCCTTGTGTCGGATGGAAGGTGGACTGCACCTCGAGCAACCTCGATCGCTGGAGTTTGGGTGTCCGTGTCGGCGTTGGAAATCCTGACACAACCCTCACAACCCCTTTGTATGCCTCCATGTTGCCCGACGCCCCGTCAAGCCTGAACCTGCTCGAGCCTCTCCCGGCCTCCGCCCTTACCACCCCCCCGGCTTTGTCATTGATCGTTCAGCCGCCCCACCTGATGCTCCCCCCACTCACCGTGGGCCCACGATGTCCCGAAGTTCAGGGGGAGCTCAACCCGGGCTCTGGAACGGGGCCCGAGACATGGATCACCTCGGACATTCCACAACGGGGGGCGTGCACCAACGTGTGGGAGGTCCAACTTCCATGTCCGATGCCTGCGGAACACCCCACGAGACTTTCGTTTGGGCCCCACGACATTCACATGTGGCCCGAGGGAACGTCCCTCCTCCTTCCCGGCCAAATCGCCTTCACCGAAATCATGGCCGATCCGACGCCCGCAATGCACGCTCCCGAAAGCACCTACTTGGAATTGGTCAACCTCTCTTCCCTTGCCATCCAAGTCGCTTCCTTGATGTTGAGGGACGGAGGAGAACATCATGCATTGGTTCCACGGAATGGCGAGCTTTGGTTACCCGGTGAAATCCTTCTGCTCGTGGACGATTTGGAGCCATGGAGTTCATGGGTGACACCTGCACAATCCGAGTTTCACGTGGCCAAAGTTTCAGGTTGGTCGGGACTTCGCGATGATGGCGAATCAATTGCCATCATGCATGGAGACTTGGTGCTGGAATCCTTGACATACGACAAATCGTGGTGGCTCCCTGGATCCCAAGATGGCATCAGTGTCTCCGCCCTTCAGCCCGAAGGTTGTGACCATCCCGAGAATTGGCAGCCCGACCCAGAAGGAGCATCGCCCGGATGGTTGGATTCCGCAAACCCTTTCCACACTTCACAAGAGCCAGTGACAGGGGGATTGACGCTTGCAGAGGGCGTGACATTGACCCCTTGGTTGGGAGATTCTGTGGTCATCTTACCCGCTTCTCCATGGGACACCCGAAAGGTTGTGTGGGTGGCCATGCGTGATTCGTACCAATCCGATTGGAGCGTGCAACAAGCGATTCAGGGAGAAGGCCAAACATGGCGTCTTGCAGCACCCAAACCGTCGGGCGAATCGAGAACCATCCACGTCCAAGTCACTGCAGCCACGTGCATGCACCCCGATGTGCACCAAAGGGTCGATACCATGTGGCGAATGCACCCTCTGCCAAACATGGAAGATTTGGCCCTGAGCGAAGTGCATGCCAACCCAGCAACCGGCGCAGAGTTCATTGAATGGGTGCACCTTCGAGAAGACACGCTGGCATGGGGGAATTCCGCGTGGGCTCCAGGACAATGCTTGGTCCAATCTCCCGAAACCATGGCCCATTTTGAGGCATGGCATTGGGAAGCATGGCAGGACCGAAGTCCCCCACTTTGGGAGGTTCGTTCGGAGGTCAAATTGCCCAACCAAGGGGGGCAGCTTGTGATGGACGATCCATGGGGGCGAGCAATGCCCCTTGTCATTCACTCCCCTTGTGACCACGACCACCCATCGGGCCCCGAAAGTGGCCGAAGTGTCGAATGGCTCTCCACCCAAGGCGCGGAGGGATCCTCCGTGCATGTCCAGCGTACCCGGACGTGTCCACATCTCTTGGGGTCAACTCCGGGCTGGGTCGAAGGGCCGTGGGACGACGCTGATCCATGGCCCGCGATGAACCGACCGCCGTCCGAACATTCCGCACCCACCGGCCTGTGGGGATGTTTGGACGATTCATGGATTGTCATTCCCTCTGCGGGAACCGATCCGTCGCTCTTTCAATCGCACGAATGGTCACCACCTACCCCATGGTCTTGGACCCGCTGGCGAGGAATGCCTGCAGTTACTTCGTCCTTCCAATTCAGCAGTACCGGCGATCCCATTCTTCCGAAGCACACAAGAGTTCCCACGCTTTCATGCCCTCAAGGCATCCCGAGCGACGCTTCACCCCATCTTGGTGAATTGGGCTTGGCATGGGACTTTGACAATTGGGAGGACGGTTGGGAGGTCCGATGGAATGAGTGGCTCCAATCCCCAGCGATGGAATTCAGTCCATTTGTAGAGGTTTGGAACCCTTCCCAACAACCTGTCATGGCGCGGGACCTCTTGTGGTCCTCTGCAGACGATCCAGACCCCGCTTCCTTTGATTCGCCGGGATCGGACATCGATTGGATGATTCCCCCTCACGAGGCAACCTGCTTTGCAGCATGTCCCACGTGGGTTCAACATGGAACGGGCATGTGCATCCCGACTGACATCCCCTCGCTGCATGGAGAGCGAGAACTTAGGCTCAGGCATCGCGGAATCACGGACGTTGTCATGCTTGGAAAAGAACAACACAGCCCGTGGGTCGTGGACGATGATGGAATATCATTGGGTCGGTTGCCCGAAAGTGACTTGTGGACGAGCACCCCTGCACACATCGGATCCACACCTGGACGTCCCAACAGTGCTCACTCGTGGGTTGAAGACCCAAGAGCACGGGGTCGCCTGTCGTGTTCACCGGGCCTCATTCAACCGGGCCTGGGTGAGGATCTTGTGATCGCAGAGGTGTCTCTCCCAACCCATGCGCCTTGTCATCTCGAATGGTTTGTGCACCCCGTCGAACGCCTGCAAGCGAATCCTGCCATGATGAAACCACTCGCCAGGATGACCTCCGGGCTTGGCATGGGAACATGGACATGGCACGGCGGTTTGGCAAACGGCCAGCCCGCAGACCCGGGGAATCATTTCCTTACGGTCCGCTGGCAATGTCCGAGAATCGAAGGCGTTGAAAGAAGCGGGGTGCTGCTTCGAGGGGTGGATCGATGCCTCATTGCGGTGACACCTTGAACCGTGGGAATGCTCGAACGAATGGTCGAACTTGCGCTCATGTTTGATGGAGAACCCCTTGATCCCTGGTCTCAAACGGAGGCGGGCATGCTTGGCTGGGCCGCCTTGATTTTGGGTGGGATGTGGCTTCTGCATGCCGCGTTCCCAAGAGAAAGCCAGCGCATGGTGTGGGCATGGATACGACCGCGACAATTGACCACCCGAAATTCTTCGGAAAGTCCTAGAACATTGGGTGTGATCGTCAGTCATGGCATGGCCATCATCGGGTTGGGACTGCTCTTTGGTTGGACTGAATGGACACCGCTGGGAGAATCCGTGGTGTTTTCCGCGATCGGAGGAGGCATCCTGCTTGCTGGAGTGAAGGGAGTCGCTGCCCATGGGGCGTTTCCCAATCCCGACGACCGAGGTTGTGCCATCGAAATCCACAGACATTCCATAAGCCTAACGGCTTTGGGGTTGGCATTGTGGACTGTTGTCGCAGCCATTCACCCGTGGTGTCACCCACCTCAAGTTGCCCGTGCGGGTGCCACGATGACTTGGAGCATCCTTGCGTTGCATGGGGCTTGGCGCGCCACCCAAGCACTCAAAAACACTTCTCGACAACCTCTTCGTGGAATCTTGTATCTTTGCACCCTCGAATGGGGTGTTGCTGTGACAAGCGCAGCTTGGCTCACGCAATCCTTGTTCGAATGACATTGAATCGTCACGACCCATGGCCCAAAAGATCAAAACTGTCCTGATCTCACAGCCCAAGCCGACCACGGAGAAGTCCCCGTACTTTGACTTGGCAGAGCGTCTCAACCTGACCATTGACTTCCGCCCTTTCATTCATGTGGAAGGCATGGATGCTCAGGAGTTCAGGCAGCAGCGCATTGACCTCGCTGCACATTCAGCTGTCATTTTGACGAGCCGGCTCGCCGTAGACCATTATTTCCGTTTGGCCAAAGAGCTGAGATTCGAAGTGCCCGACAGCATGAAGTACTTCTGCATCTCAGAATCCACAGCATACTACCTGCAGAAGTATGTCCAGTTTCGCAAGCGCAAGATTTTCCACGGCACCATCAAGTTTGAGGAAGTCGTCGCGCTCATGAAGAAGCACAAGTCTGAGACGTTCTTGTTGCCGAGTTCGGATCTGCTGAAAGACAGCATTCCACAGCTGTTGGACCAGGAAAAGCTGAAGTATTCACGCGCTGTCATGTATCGCACTGTCTGCTCAGACTTGAGTGACCTCAGTGATGTGAAGTACGATGTGCTCGTGTTCTTCAGCCCAAGTGGCATCGAATCCCTGTTCAAAAACTTCCCCGATTTTGTTCAAGGGGAAACGCGGATCGCGGTGTTTGGCCCCACCACGGCCAAGGCCGCGGAGGCAGCCGGTCTTCGCATTGACATCAACGCACCGACTGCCAAGGCACCTTCGATGACCATGGCGCTCGATCAATACATCAACGGCTGAGTGAACACCCTGTCCAAGCGCGAGCGGCTCAAATCCACAGCATTGATGGATGATGTGTTCGCGCATGGGATGAAACTCAAGTCGTTCCCGCTGATGGCCAGGGTCCGAGAATCTTCTTTGAACCAGGAAGTGCCATTTCAGGCTGCTTTCTCAGTGGGAAAAAGGCGATTCCGGCGGGCTGTAGACAGAAACAGAATCAAGCGGCTGATGCGTGAAGTCTGGCGGGTCGAAAAAACAAGACTCGCCAAAAATTGGCAACCGGGTCAGACGCAATGGGCCTTGGTGTTCATCTTTGCTGGACAGGACCTGCCCACCTTTTCTGATGTTCAATTGCACATGAAGCGCCTTGTGAAATCCCTGGAACAGAAGATTGGTGCTGGGCAGCTTGGTCCATGAACCCTGCCTGCCCCATGAAAAATCTCAACCACCGCCCTCATCCGCGCCTTCGCACCAGGTATCTGCTGACTCTTGGCCTCCCTTTGGGATTGGTCCTGATGGGAGCAAAGGCCGTGAAAGACGACTACTTTGAGATCAGCAAGCAGTTGGAAATCATGCAGTCCGCCTTCCGCGAATTGAATTTGTATTACGTGGATGAGCTCGCTCCAGGAGATCTGATGGAGACGGGCATCAAGGCCATGCTCGATCAGCTTGATCCCTACACGCGCTACTTTCCAGAGTCCAAAATGGAGGATGTGCGCTTCATGCAAACTGGCGAATACGGGGGGGTGGGCGCAAGCATCGAACAAACCAAGGAGGGGCATACCATCATTGTCGACCTGCTCGAAGGGGAACCTGCCGACAAGGCTGGTATTCTGCTGGGAGACCGTCTCCTTGCCGTGGATGGCCGGTCACTCGAGGGTTTGTCCCAAGAACAAATTGGGGACATGCTTCAAGGAGCCACCGGAACCGAAGTCAAGCTTCAAGTGGCACGCCCAGGTGCTTCGACCCCGCTTGAAGTCGCCCTGACCCGATCCAAGGTGAAGGTTCCAGACGTGCCCTACGTCGGCATGCTCACGGAAAAGACAGGGTACCTCACCTTGAGCTCCTTCACGAAAACTTCCAGCACCGAGGTCCGAAAGGCGCTGATGACCCTGACCGACAGCCTCGGAGCGGAGCAGGTGGTGCTTGACCTCAGGGGCAACGGAGGTGGACTTCTGCGCGAGGCCATCACCATCGTCAATTTGTTTGTCGGGAAAGGTGAAGAGGTGGTTAGCACCCGGGGCAAAACCCCCGATTGGAACAAATCCTACAAAACCTTTCGAAGTGCCCAGTTCCCGGACCTTCCCTTGGCTGTGCTGGTGGACAGATCTTCGGCGTCAGCCAGTGAAATTGTGGCTGGCACCCTGCAAGATTTGGACCGTGCTGTGGTGCTGGGTGAAGAGTCGTTTGGGAAAGGGTTGGTTCAACAGACCAAAAACCTCGCCTACGGCACCCGGTTGAAGGTGACGGTGGCCAAATACTACACACCCAGCGGTCGTTGCGTCCAGCGCTTGGATTACAGCAACCGCGATGACGAGGGCACTGTCCATGCGTTGGCGGATAGTACGCTTCAAACCTACTACACCAAAGGTGGACGAACGGTGCTCGAGGGTCGAGGCGTCATTCCAGACATCGAACTTGAATCCCCTGAAGCCAACTACGTACTTGCAGGGCTGATTGACAACCATGTGTTGTTTGATTTTGCCGTCCATCAGCGGTCCCAGTGGAACGTCCCAGAATTTGCCGGCGATTTTGAACTCACCGACTCCATGTGGGAAAGCTTCGTTACCTACGTGGCGTCTATGGACGAGGCACCCTATGCTTCTTTGACCCAACAAGCCTTCGAATCTTTGTTGTCTAAGGCTGAGGAAGAACTGTTGGTCGAAGCCAATGATGCCGCGCTCTCACAATTGAAATTGGGGCTTCAAGCCAACGTTCGCACCGACTTGGAGCGGCATGGCTCCGAAATCCGAGAAGCACTTGAACATGAGCTTGTGATTCACCTCTACAACACGACGGGAGAATTCGAACATGGGCTGCGTCGGGATGCGGTGACCCTCAAGGCGGTTGAATTGCTCGAATCCGGAGCATATCTCGACGTCCTAAGCGGTCCTCAAACCACGAAACGTCGCTGATTGATTCATGGGATCTTGGGGACATCCCTCGCGTTGGGCTCTCGTGGGATGGGCCATGCTTGTGTGGGGCTTGCCTTGGTCGCATGCCGCGATGAGTGTTGGATCCATTGGGATCATCGCCAGCGCTCTTTGGGCCTCCCTTCTCAAGCCGATTCCACCCAAAACAAGGCTTCTTCAAGGGATGACTTTCATCATCCGCGGAAGGGACCCTCTTGCATGGCTCGCCGGGTTGTTTGCTTGGCTTTCCATCTCCATTCTTTGGTCCAAGGAGGTCCCAGGACACTCCCTGGTACTGATTTGGACGATGTGGGGCCTGTTGTGGGCTGTGCGTTGGGTTCCTCCAACGCTCCATGTGATGGTTCGGTGGACTGCTTGGAGCGCTGGCTTGGGCATGGCTGGGGCACTCATCCATGGAGCGTGGGCGATGTGGCATGGAGAAATTCTGGCTGCCCGCGATTGGACCCCATGGGTATCGCACATCCGTTTGTCCCTCCTGGGAGCATTGGCCGCGGGCTGGACGATCACCAACCCGGGAGCATGGTCGCATCCTCGAAGGTCATGGGGGATTTTGATGACCTTGTGGGGATTGTTCACGGCTGCCACTGGCTCCTTAACGAGTGCCTTGTTGTGGCCCGTGGTGCTATTCTTGGCCATTCTTCACCGTTGGAAGCAGCCCTCCGTGCAGCGAGTGGCATGGGGAGGGTTGGCGGTCCTCACCTCGGCCGGATTTGCAGGCATGCTCATGTGGCTTTCACCCGTTCCATTGCCTGAAAAACCATGGGAAGAGTTCACCCCTTGGGGAAACCGCTACATCCACCAACCGGACCGCGTGCTTTCGGAAGGGGGAAACCGCGTCTTCATGTACACATGCGAACAAGAATGGGACAGCGCATGGTCCCAAGTCAGCGATCAACTTTTGGACGGGAGAGATTCAAGCCTCAGACCTGTCTTGTTGAGGTACCTCACGTCGCTCGGCGTACCCAAGGATGGCGCCAGCATTCTTGCCTTGCGCCCAGACCAAGTGGCCGACATTGAAAACCGTCAGACCCATGCGCGTGAACTGAAAGGACTCCGGGGTCGGTTTCGAGAAATTCGATTTGAGCTCGAAATGTGGCAAGACGGCGGCAACCCATCTGGACATTCACTGACGCAAAGGCTCGAACACTGGCGCGCAGGCTGGTGGGCCGGGAAAACCGGTGGGTTGTGTGGACATGGATTGGGGGATGTTCAGAATTCATTGGAACGAGCCTACGATTCGCTGAACAGCAAACTCCAGCCCGAATTCAGACATAGCACGCACAACCAAGGGCTGTTTTGGTGGGTGGCAGGAGGCTGGATGGCCCTGGGTTTGGCTGCTGGGTTTCTTGGGGTCAGTCTGTTGCGGATTGCATCCTTGCCTGTTGACAGGCGTGCACTGAGTGCTTGGGGGCTTGTGGTATTGTTCCTAAGTTGCTTGTTTGAGGACACACTCACCACCCAAGCCGGCATCGCTGTGGCAACCCTTGCCCTGATGTTCATGGTCGGTTCCAACAACACGGCCCAATCCCCGGTGTAGCGGCGGTCATCCTGCATCGCCTGTCCGCGCACGAATCACGGCCTCGAAGACCTCATCCGCGGCCACATCGAGCGCTCCTTCCGGACCCAATTTCTCCGTTGCAAGAATCTGATGGCCGCGTCCGAGTGGGCCCCAACGTTGAGGCCAAAAGGGCGCCTCAGCCCGATACAACCCCACCACAGGAGTCCCCATCGCTGCGGCCATGTGAAGCGGTCCAGTGCTCGATGCCACGACGACACGCGCATCCCTGAGCAGGGCCATGAAAGGTGTGAATGGCAACCTTCCTATGGCCGAAAACGCCATGCCGTCTGTGGTTGAAATCCACGAATCCATCCAAGGGTCAAGGACTTGAGATTCCTGGGGCGAGCCTGTCACAATCACCGGAATGTTGTGTTTGGCCAGCATGAAAATCAACTGACGAAACCGGTCGAGAGACCATCCTTGGGCGGAGCCATGGTTGCCCGGGTGAACGACCACCGCCTGGGAAAGGATGTCCTCGGGTAGGTTCAGCATCGCAGCCACTTCAGGCCGTGTTGACTTGGGGTTTAACCCCGTTAAAACGGCGCACTCCTCAACCGTGGGGAACCGATGCATGGCAGGAATGTGGAGGGCATGGAGAAGCCTGAGTCCCTGAAGCGATTCATGACGCGCACTCCGTTTTCTCGAGACCCACACCCGGCGATTCAGCCAAGGCAAGCTTCCCCATCGCCTGGCGGTTCCCACCCGCACGGGAATGCCCATGCTGGCAGCCTCGCGCATGAGCATGGGTTCAGGGAACGCAAATACAACTGCATCCAAGCCCTCGAACAGGGCGGGATTCCCGGCCTGGGGATCCCACACGCGCACGTCATCCACATGCTGCGATGTCTCCACCAACGTTTGGGCATAAGCACGCACAATCCAAACCACCTTGACATCGGGCCACAACGCTTTGAGAGCGCCTGCCATCGGCAAGGTGAGCACATTGTCCCCAAGGGCATCCGTTCGAACCACTCCGACAGACGCTAGGCGCTTGTTGCCGTGCTTGACTTGGCGCCATTTCCAATGGGCAGCGACCGCACTCCAATGCGCAATCTGCCAACCAGTCAACCCGTCTCGAAATCCACCTTGCACGAGGTATTGTTTGACCCATTGAATGATGGGACGGAACCACGTGCCGCACCATCCCACACTCCTCCCCATGGCAAGCGCATCCCTCGCACCCAACGCCGAAAACTTCGCCACTTGACGTTGGTGGTCTGCAACCGTATGAAAACTGTAATGCCACAAATCCGCTTGAAATGAACCCACCACGGCGTGGCGTGAATGAGGAGCCCAAAACTCGTGAAGGACCTTCTCCTCATCGCCTGTCTGCCACGACCCCGTTCCAGCCTTCCAAAGCCGGATTTTTTGGTCTGGATACCATCCGCCATGGCGCACCCAATTCCCCAAATAATTGGTCAACCGCGGCATGGACCAAGCCTCGGCATGCGGAGCGTCCGCCTGCTCTGTACGGAGCATCCATGCCCTCATTTCCTCCTGGAGTTCCGGGCTCAGCGACTCGTCCGCATCCAGACTCAGCACGTAGGGTTGGGTGGCCTGTTGTGCCGCCCAGTTTTTTTGGTCTGCATACGTGCTAAAGGGCCTCGTGAACACCCTCGCACCGAAGGTGGCCGCGACTTCCGCCGTGCCATCTTCTGATCCAGAGTCAACCACAATCATTTCGGTGGCCAACGCGGATACAGAGCCCAGGCATCGACCCAAATTATGGGCCTCATTCAAGGTGATGACAACGACCGAAAGCACGGGCCGAATTTAGTCCGTTGTGGATAACCTGTGTTGCCGACGCCAAGGGACAGAATTAGCTTTGTTGCATGAATGTCCTTTTGATCGGCTCCGGCGGCCGAGAGCACGCCTTGGCGTGGAAGCTTGCCCAAAGTTCGTTTCTCACGGGGTTGTATGTCGCCCCGGGAAATGCCGGCACAGACTCGATCGCCACCAACCTGAAATTGGACGTGACCAACCACGATGCCGTGAGCCGCGCCATCAAACGGCATGACATTGGCATGGTCGTGGTGGGACCTGAAGCTCCTCTCGTGAATGGGTTGGTGGATGAATTGCTGGATGACGCCAAACACCCTGGACTGGTCGTGATTGGCCCTCGAAAGGCAGGGGCGCAGCTCGAAGGAAGCAAGGCCTTTGCCAAGGAATTCATGCGCCGGCACAACATTCCCACCGCGGCATATGGTGCGTTTGACGCCACCCAGCAAGAAGAGGCCCACCAATTCTTGCGAACCATGCAACCTCCTTACGTTCTCAAGGCCGACGGCCTCGCAGGAGGCAAAGGGGTGATCATCACAGAGAATCTCGAGGAAGCCCAACAGGAACTCGAAGCCATGCTTTCAGGTGCATCGTTTGGGGAAGCGGGAACCCAGGTGGTGTTGGAACAATTCCTCGACGGCATCGAGTGCAGCATGTTTGTCATCACCGACGGTGAGGCCTACCACTTGCTTCCTTCCGCCAAGGACTACAAGCGCGTTGGGGAAGGTGACACCGGTCCCAACACCGGAGGCATGGGCGCTGTGAGTCCTGTTCCTTTCATGGACGCAGAGTTTCATGAAAAGGCCATCAACCAAATCATCATTCCGACCATCAAAGGACTGGCCGCTGACGGCATTCCATACCAGGGATTCTTGTTCTTTGGCTTGATGAAAGTTGGTGGAGACCCTTTTGTCATTGAATACAATTGTCGATTGGGAGATCCTGAAACCGAAGTCATCATTCCTCGCATCCAATCAGATCTCCTCCATCTGTTTGAAAGCATGGGTGCAGGGTTGCTCAGCGAATACCACTTGCAAATCGACTCTCGCACCTGCAGCACCGTCATGATGGTTTCAGAGGGCTATCCCGGCAAGGTAAAACAAGGCAAAGTCATGACGTTGCCAGACAGTTTGCCCAAAGACACCATGCTCTTTCATGGGGGAACCACCATCTCTCGCGGACAAGTGGTGACCGACGGGGGGAGGGTCGTGGCGTGTTCCGCTTTGAGCACAACGCCCGAAGGTGCCATCAAACGCAGCTATGACTTGGCATCTCAGGTCTCCTTTGAAGGCATGTCATACCGGAAGGACATCGGACAGGATCTGCTGTGAGGCAGTGTGCAACTTCAAACGGCCCGTCCGTGAAGCCGGCTTTTCAATCAAACAGCGCGTCCACCTGACACGCGGCCTGACGTTGCGCATTTCACATCTGGTGCAAACAAATCGCTCACGTTTCGTGTGAGCCCTTCAATTCGGGGGGCACCCCGCAGGATCACATGATTGAGCCCTCCTTCTCTGCCTTGGCGTTGTATTTGGCCTGAAGGCGCAACCAAAAGGCAAGACCCGCGCCACCAAGGGCAATCACGGCCCAATTGAATCCATCACTCATGGGGACCAACACGGTGTTGAACGTCCATTCAATGAACTGGGCCAGTGGTGTGATGATGTCTTGTGTGTTCATGGCTTCAATCTTCGGGGCCAAAAGTACACAAGCCCCCGTGAATTGTAACCCTCTTGAATCAAGTCTCGTAACGGGAGACCAAATCTCTTTTCTCAGCTTGCCATGAGAGCATTCATCACCTTCGCCTTGGGCTTGGCCACCTTCGGCACCCCATGGGCCCAACATCTCGACGCATCTCTCCATCCTTCTTGGGATGGGAACACGGTGAAGTTGGCCAAAGAGCGCTGGGAAGCGCGTACGTCTGGCCAAGACGCTGCCAATGATTCCGAGAACACGTGGGAAGTAACCTCAGTGCAGCGAAACCAACTGGGAGCCATCACCTCCATCGTGGACGGTCTCTGGAACAATCCCGACACCTGGGATTGCGGCTGCGTTCCGGAAGGAGGTGACGATGTGGTGGTGCTGCATGCTGTCACCTTGCAAGGTGATGCGTCCGTGCAATCCTTGAATGTGGAGGGAATCTTGTCATCGGATATGCCCAGCACGCTCGATTTGGGCGGGGATTTGTGGGTGAGTGGCCAAGCTCATCTGGCGTCTACAACGTTGTTGCTCAACGATGTTTCAGGACGGCATGTGATGGAAGGACAAGCGACCCTAGGCCAAGTGTGGATCACCGATGGTTCTGCGCTTACGTTGAAGGGTTCCCTCTCGGTGACGGACCACGTGGAATTGGACAATTCCGTCCTGTCGATGGATGGTGGGGAATTGCGTTTGACCGAGGGTGCGTATGGACGGGCCACGGTGGCTCGCGTCCGTGGCGGCGCCATCATCGGCGAAGTGACCAGGGTGATCCGCATGGCGGCCATGCCCAATTCCGCCTTCTATGTGAATTACAACATTGCGGTTCAGCAGCTCTTCTCCTTGGGATTGGAAGGTGTGACCGTGGCTGACTTGATGGATGACATGCCCACCTTGGGCTTTCCTGGCGCCGATGTTGAATCTGGAATATCCAACATCTATCACTGGTCAGAAAGCCTCGGATTCACCTTCATCACGGACAGCTCAGACGTGCTCCCGTCGTGGGAAGGCATCTACATTGGGCTTCCCTTGGATGAGGAATATGAACTCGACTTCACCGGCACACTCCCTCCCGTTGATTTCACCTATGAATTGACTGCCACAACCTCCGGCATGAACTGCCTTGGCAATGCCACTGGCATGGGTCTGGATCTCCAAGCCTTGGTGCAAAGCATCCCCGAGACCAACGGCACGCTGTTCTGCTGGAACTTCGAGGAATTGAGGTTTGATCTGTACGTCGATGGTCGCAGCAACAACGGCATGGAGAACTACATCGAGCCCAACCAAGTGTGCCAAATGCTGATGATGGAAACGGTCAACACCACGATGGCAGACGAGGCCATGGTACGCAGCAGCGATCGCGACCTTGTGCAATCGGATGACAGCGGTTTGGCACACATTGAAGTGAGCCTGCATAACAACTCTGGCTTTTACGACAGCGCCATCTTGTCCGTGCAGCAAGATGCCAGTTTTGACAATGTCGCCCACGAAGACGCGGTCGACGTGTACAGCAACTTGAATTCGTGCAATGTCTACTTCATGCACCACAACTGGCGCTACGGCATCAGTCAAGTGGGTTTTGATGGTCAAACCATGTTGGAAGCCGACATCAAAATGGCCGCTTTGATGCCTCTTGACAATGTGTTCACCGTGACGTTGCAAGAAGTGGAGGTGGGAGACCACTGTGCGTTCATTCAATGGGAGGGACAAGAGGAGCTGCTGCCTTTGGTGGCGGGCATGAGCCATACAGTGACCCTCTCGAGCACAAGCAACCACCAGGATCGACTCCTCGGCAAGGTGTTTTTGGCTCCTCCTGTGCGGGCCGAAGCGATTTCGTCCGGTTGCGAATCGGGGCAAGGTTCCTCTGTGGAAGTCACACCGAGTGGTCTGGGACCTTGGACAATTGCCTTGACCAACGAGATGGGAGAACCCATGGGCGGCACAGTGATGGCCGACAGCGTCACCACAGTGTTTGACAACCTCCCTTCAGGGATTTACCTCGGAACGGTGACCACCGACGACACCTTGGCTTGTGGGGTCCACACCTTTACGCGTGAGGTGACTTCAGGCACCACCCTGACCATGACCCCTGCGGTAACCGCGGATTGTGGAGAGGGCGGTCGCATCGAATTGAACGTGCAAGGTGGCGTGGCGCCACTGAGCGTCACGTGGTTGCATGGCCAGGAGGGGAGCTCCCTGAATGGCCTCGAAGGGGGAACGTACACGGCCATTGCCATGGACGCACACCATTGCGCAGACACCTTGGACGTGGAGGTCCTCTCCTTGCCGGCGTTTGACCTCATATCTCAAAACACCACGTGCGACAGCGAAGGCCCCACGTCCATTGAATTCCATTCGGAAGATTTGGAGGCCACATGGACATTGACCCTGACCCAAGATGGAGAAGTTGTGGATCACGTGGAAGACATCGTTGTTTCGCACGACTTTTCAAATCTGGGCAGCGGGGACTTCACAGTCGAAGTGATTCCGATGCAACAATTGGGATGTGCGTCTGAATCCGCCACGTTCACACTCCTTGAGCCCGTCCCCATGAATTTGGTCTCTGACACGCAGGTCCAATGCAACGACGACATGCTGGGACAAGCCACAGTGGAGATTGAGGGCGGCGTTGGTAGCATCCAATTGACCTGGGAACACGGCGCGGAAGGTCCTCATTCTGGCCCGTTGGCCTCTGGCAACCACCTGGTGACCGCCGTGGATGAATTGGGTTGCGAAGAAACCTTTGTAGTGACCATCGATTTGGCCCCACAGGCAGATGTTCACAGCGTGTCTCCGGGATGCGATGGAGATGGCATGACAGAGCTTCACGTGGAGGGAGCGGGAGATGCCGCTTGGAATTTCACCATTTACAACGAACTGGGAGAATTGGTTGCCGAATTCACGGAAGGCATGGGTGAGGCACACCTCACCTCACTTCCCACGAGCATCTATCATGTGGTGGCCATCAATGCAGCGTTGCCGGGATGTCCCCCACAAGAAACGGACGTCGAACTTGTGGCACCTTCCAACCTCGAAGTTGCCTGGGACATCACCCCACTGGGCTGCGATGGTTTGGCGCGAGGTGCGATTGACTTGGAAATCGAAGGGAGTTTTGAACCCTTTGCCGTGGTTTGGGCCCATGGTCCGGGCACGCCCAGCCTGACAGGTCTGGCAGCAGGTGAATACTACGCCACAGTGACGGATCGCACGGGTTGCCACCAGGAAGTTCGTGTGGCTTTGGAAGATGCTCCGCAGGTGGAAGCCGATTTTTCAGTGCCCACCGGTGGTTTGACCGATGGCAATTCCGGCATGACACTCACGTTCACCAACACCTCAGAAGGCGCCACCGGCTATGCCTGGTTCTTTGGTGATTCGGAGTTTCCCACCTACGACGTGCATCCCATGTACACCTTTGACGAACCAGGAACGTATGATGTGTTTTTGAACGCCTGGAACGATCAGTGCAGCCACACCCTCCGCAAGAGCGTAACGGTGAGTTTGGGCGAGTCAGGATTCCTCGACACGGAAGTGTACGGAAGCACATCCGACATGGGCGAACAAGCAGGAATGGATTGGGTGGGAATGCCATGGATGACAGAAACGGGATGGGCCTTGGAATTGGGAAGCAACCACCAAGGCATGAAGCTGATGGCTTACGACTTGACAGGACGTGCCTTGTGTGCACCCGCCATGCCCGATGCCAATGGACGGGTTTGGGTTGAGGCTGATCAATGGCCTGGCTTGGTGCTGCTGCGTTTGGTCCATGAGTCAAGCCAAAGCATCCGAACCTGGAAAATGGTGCGCTGAAAGACGTGCATAGGAAGGTGAGAATGTCGAACTTCGCATCATGAAGATTGGCGTTGTCACCTTCCCAGGCTCCAACTGCGACATGGACATGGTCCATGCCTTGAGCCACGACCTCGGCTTCAACGTGGTGCAACTCTGGCACAAGGACAGAGACCTGCAAGGCGTTGAAGCCGTTGTTCTTCCCGGCGGATTCAGCTACGGGGACTACCTCCGCAGTGGAGCCATCGCCCGCTTCTCTCCCATCATGGAAGAAGTCATTTCCTTTGCACACAAGGGAGGGCGTGTGATGGGCGTTTGCAACGGATTCCAAATCCTCTGTGAAGCGGGGTTGCTGCCAGGTACACTGCGGCACAACGACAGCCGAAAATTCATTTGCCGCAACGTTCACCTCAAACCCGTCTCCCGCACTGCTGCCGTTTCGGCGGGCTGCGAAGTGGACCGGCCGCTCGTCATCCCCATTGCCCACGGTGAAGGGAACTACTACATCGGTGACGACGGCCTGAAATCTTTGCAAGACAACGACCAAATCTTGTTCCAGTACTGTGATGAAACGGGAAGGGTCCATGGCATGAGCAACCCCAATGGAGCCCTTTTGAATATCGCCGGTGTGAGCAACGAACACAAGAATGTCTTTGGCATGATGCCCCACCCTGAACGTGCTTGCAGTGAAGATCTCGGCAACACGGATGGTCGGGCCATCTTGCTCGGTTTGGCGGAGCACGTGATGGCCTGATGGATTCGTCTCCACAAGATTGTTGTGAAGACGATTGATTATGAAGGGAATTGGAAGGTGAGGAAACCTCGGGCAGTTAGATTTGTTGTTTTGGTCTAGTCCCCTGAAATTCCACCCCATGGATTCTTATGCAGCCGGCCCATTTCTATCTCAAATTGAGATTCCCTCTGACTTGCGAGCCAAGTTCAAGCCTGAAGAATTGCAGCAAGTGGCGGATGAGCTGCGCCAGTTCATTGTGGATGTCGTGTCTGAAAAAGGGGGACACTTCGGTGCGAGTTTGGGTGTGGTCGAACTGACCGTTGCCCTTCACTACGTCTTCAACACTCCTGAGGACCAAATCGTGTGGGATGTCGGGCACCAAGCCTACGGTCACAAAATTTTGACGGGTCGACGTGGCCAGTTTCACACCAACCGACAGTACAAAGGTGTCAGTGGATTTCCGAAACGAAGTGAAAGTGAATACGACACCTTCGGGGTGGGACACAGCAGCACCAGTGTCAGTGCAGCTCTAGGAATGGCAGTGGGTAGTCGCCACAACGGGGACACGAGACGCCAGCACGTCGCCGTCATTGGCGACGGAGCCATGACCGCGGGCCTCGCTTTTGAAGGCTTGAACCACGCAGGTGTGGAAGACACCAACATGCTGGTCATCCTCAACGACAACTGCATGTCCATCGATCCCAATGTCGGCGCCCTCAAGGAATACCTGACGGACATCACGACATCCCACACATACAACCGTGTCAAGGACGAGGTGTGGGAATTGTTGGGGCGCATCAGCAAGTTTGGGCCCAATGCCCAGGCCATTGCCCACAAAGTGGAACACGCCGTCAAAGGGGCGCTGCTTAAGCAGAGCAATCTCTTCGAATCGCTGAATTTCCGTTATTTCGGACCAGTTGATGGCCACGATGTGGAACACATGACGCGGGTCTTGGCTGATTTGAAGGACATCCCGGGTCCCAAATTGTTGCATGTGGTGACGCGCAAGGGTGCTGGCTACGCGCCTGCGGAAGCTGGAAGTCCGACCCAGTGGCACGCTCCTGGTCTGTTCAACAAAGAGACAGGAGAAATCCTCAAGGGTGGCAACACAGGACCCAAACCGCCCAAGTTCCAAGATGTCTTCGGTCATACCATGATCGAATTGGCCAAGAAGGATCGACGCATCGTCGGTGTGACTCCTGCCATGCCTTCAGGTTGCAGCCTGAAATTCATGATGGAAGAAATGCCCGACCGTGCCTTTGATGTGGGAATCGCCGAGCAACATGCCGTGACATTCAGTGCGGGCATGGCCACGCGGGGGCTTGTCCCCTTTTGCAACATCTATTCGAGCTTCATGCAGCGTGCCTACGACCAAGTCATCCACGATGTCGCGCTCCAAAAACTGCATGTTGTGTTTTGCCTGGATCGCGGAGGGTTGGTCGGAGCCGATGGTCCCACACACCACGGGGTGTACGATTTGGCCTACATGCGATGCATTCCGGGTCTTGTGGTCAGCGCACCCATGGATGAGC